>JAZKRZ010000179.1:0-6388 GCA_036626395.1 Haloarculaceae archaeon | reverse complement strand
CACAGCGAGGCGAGCCTCGTCGAACCCCGTTCGACGGCGGTGAGGCGAGCACAGCAGTCCGTATGAAGATTCGATGTCGTCGACGGGCACGTCCGCCCGGTTCTCGGCGGCGTGGGCCCTCGTTCGAGGGAATCAGACCGGACTCACCGAAGTGGGTGACGTGCTCCTCGCCGGCGACGAAGCCGGCCCGTTCGTGACTGTGACCCGGGACCGTCGCACCTGGTTCGATGTGGAAATCCTGGACGCTCGTGCGTTCGCCCGCGACCCGTTGCGTCAGGTGGACGCCGTCGCTCGAGGCTGCGTTTTTTCCACTCAACCTCCGATTGCAGCACGTTACACGTGGAACTCGGAACAGCTCCGGTCATCACCGCCCGAGGTCCTCGTGTGCGCTCGAGAGATGCCGCGAACAGAAGGCCGCAACGAGGGAGAGTTCACCCGCGAGTGCGCCGACGGCGATGAGTTCCGCGAGCGCGTCGGCGTTGCTCCCGGGTGGGTCGCCGCCGCCGGCAAGCCCCAGCACGGCAAGCGCCTCGGACTGTGTCGGGAGCCGGGTCCCGCCGCCGACGGTTCCCACCTCCAGGGAGGCAAACGAGATGCTGGCGTAGAGCCCCGCCTCGCGTACCTCCATCGTCGTGATGGCGTTTGCCCCCTCGACGACCTGTGCGGCGTCCTGCCCGGTCGCGAGGAAGACGGCGGCGACGGTATTCGCGGCGTGGGCGTTGAAGCCCAGACTCGCGGCCTTCGCGCTCCCGACGAGGTTCTTCCGGGTATTGCCCTCGACCATCGCCTCGGGAGTGGTGTTGAGACGGTCTTCGACGAGGTCGTAGGAAAGCAGGACGTCCGCACTGACGCTGCGCCCGCGCCCTTCGATGGCGTTGATGGCAGCGGGCTTCTTGTCCGAACAGAGGTTGCCGGACAGCGCCACGAGGTCCGCCGGGGTTTCGGCCTCGACGAACTCGCTCGCTTCGCGGGTCGCGATGGTGGCCATGTTCATCCCCATCGCGTCCTTGGTGTCGTAGACGAACCGGAGGAACACGGAGTCACCGACGACGTAGGGATCGACCGCCAGCAACTCGCCGTGGCTGGTGGTCGACTCGGCGGCCTCGCGCAACTGGTCGGTGTGGGTGTCGACCCACTCGACGACAGCCTCGGCCTCGGCGACGCCCCGGACCCGGAAGACCGGGGCGCGTGTCATCCCCGAACCGGTGACCCGCGCCGTTGCGCCGCCGGCGGCCCGGATCGCCGAGAGGCCGCGGTTGACGCTGGCGACCAGCGCCCCCTCGGTCGTCGCCAGGGGCAGGTAGTGCTCGCCGGTCGCCGCACCGCCGTCGACGGGGACGGGACCGGCGATACCCATGGGTATCTGCGCACCCCCGACCATGTTCTCGATGTTCGGCGCCGCTGCTGGGGCTGCAAAGGTGTACTCGCCGACCGCGTCGAGGTCAGTGTCGGTCTCGCGTTCGAGAAGTGCCCGGCGCGCCGCTGCAGCCGTCTCCGCGTCCGCGTGCTCTTCGAGTTCGTAGAGCCGCAGGTCGCCCCTCCGGACGCGCGCTGCGAGTTCCGCTGGCTCTGTCATACGTTGTAGATACGCCGGCCCTCCCGTAAGCGCTCCGGACGTCGGGTTGACCCCCGCGAGCGTTTTGGGCGCGGACCCGAGGGCTGAAATCCCCGCTTCCCGAACACGCCACTGTGTCGGACCCATCACAGGACAGCGTTCGCGTCTGGCTGGTCGAGCGCACGTACTCGGACGACGAACAGAACCTGATCATCCTCACCTACGCCACCCCGGACGGCACGCAGTACTTCCGGAAGGAGCGAGCACTCACCTCGTTCACCGACACCCGTGAGACGACGGCTGCCGTCGAGGCCGACCCGGAAAACCTCGGACCGATCGACGACCCCGACCGTCGGGAACAGTACGCTGCCGAAGCCGGGCGGATGCGGGACAGCCACGACCCGGACGACGCCATCTGAGGCCGGGCCCTCTCGACGACCGTCTCTCTGCCACCCGTCCGGTCCCCCAAACGGTTAACGCCCTGCCGCCCCCGGTTTCCACCATGACCGAGCCTGCTGACCGGATTTTTACGAACGCGGCGGTCCATACGCTCGCGGCGGACGACACAGCCGAGGCGGTCGCTGTCCGGGACGGCACTATCGTCCGGGTCGACAGCGCCTACGAGGTCGGCTTTCTGGACGGGGCAACGACAGACGTCGTCGACCTCGGCGGACGGATACTCCTCCCGGGGTTTGTCGACGCACACACCCACCTCGAGCTCACGGGGCGACGCGCGCGGGAGGCCGACCTCGGCGGTGCCGACTCCCCGGAAGACTGTCTCTCCAGCCTGGAGACCCGCGCCGCGACGACGACGGGATGGATTCTGGGCTTTGGCTACGACGAGAGCGCCTGGGACGGCGAGTACCTCACGCGCGACCAGCTGGATACGGTCAGCACGGACCGGCCGGTCGCGGCCTTCCGCGAGGACATGCACGTCGCCTCGGTCAACAGCGTGGTGCTCGAGCGCCACCGGGGAACCCTGCCGGCCGGGGACGTCCGGACGGACGATGGGGAGCCGACGGGTGTCCTCGTCGAGGGGGCGGTGTCGGTCCTCAACGAGGCGATCCGGCCCGATCGCGAACAGGTCCGGGAGTATCTCCTTACAGCCCAGGCGCACGCAAACGAGCGCGGTGTCACCGCGGTCCACGAGATGGTCCGACACTCCACATCCCCGCGGGTGTACCGCGACCTCGCCCTCGCCGGCGAGTTGACGCTGCGGGTCCGGCTGAACTACTGGGCCGATCACCTCGACGCCGTGCTGGAGGCCGGACTCGCGACGAACCACGGGGGAGAGCGCGTGCAGATGGGCGGTATCAAGACCTACACTGATGGCAGTCTCGGCGGCCGGACGGCACGGCTCCGCGAGCCCTACGCCGACGCCGACACGCGCGGCGACTGGGTGACCGACCCCGCCGACCTCGCTGCGCTCGTCGAGCGCGTCGACGACGCCGGTCTCCAGTTTGCGGCCCACGCTATCGGTGACGAGGCGATCGGCGCCGTGCTCGACGCGCTCTCCGGGACCGACGGCGACCGGCACCGCATCGAGCACGCCGAGGTGCTGACTGGCGACCTCGTGGACCGTCTCGCGACCGCGGAGGTGATCGTCTCGGCACAGCCGAACTTCCTCAAGTGGGCCGACGAGGGCGGCCTCTACGACGCCCGCCTCGGTCCAGAACGCCGGCGGGCGACGAACCGGTTTCGCGACCTCGTCGACGCCGGCGCGACGCTCGCCTTTGGCAGCGACTGTCTGCCACTCGACCCGCTCGTCGGCATCGACAACGTGGTCAACGCCCCCGAACCGGCACAGCAACTCGACGTCACCGAGGCGCTACAGGCCTACACTGTCGGCGGCGCGTACGCCGGGTTCGACGGGGCGGACCTGGGGACCATCGAACGCGGCAAGCGCGCCGACCTCGTCGCGCTCGAGGCCTCGCCCTGGGAGACCGACGCCATCGCCGACATCGACGTCGCCCTCACTGCTGTCGGGGGTGACATCGTCTACGACGGGCGCTGACTGCCGGCCTCCTGCCCATCACTCGTCCGTCCCGGTCACCACCTCGTCAGCGTAGCTGTCGGCCAGCCGCGTGGGTTCGGGGAGTTTGTACCCCGTCGCGTACCGCTCGACGATGTCCGCAGCCGTCGTGGCGCTCACGCGGTGGCCGGGGCTGACGTAAAGCGGGTTGATGTGGCGGGCCCCCGAGTCGTACTGACGGGTCTGGACGGCGTAACCGATGACGGTTCCGTCGGGTGCGGTCACCCCGTCGTCGGCTTCGATGGCGACTCGTTCTCCCTCCGGGAGGGGGTCAGCCAGCGAGTCACTGGGGCGACCACACAGCAGGTTCTTGGCCACGCCGACGGTCGGCGCGTCCAGCACGACCCCGACGTGGGTCGCAAGCCCCGCCTCGCGGAAGTGGATCCGCCCGCTCCCGTCGACGAGTATCACGTCGGGGTCGGTCTCGAGTGACGTGAGCGCGGCGAGCACGGCGTTCCCCTCGCGAAAACTCAGGAGCCCGGGAATGTAGGGAATCTCCGTCTCCCGTGTCGCGTGGGCCCGATCGACGACTGTCTCGCCACGGAGGACGACAGCCGCACTCGTCGCGGTGTCGCCGTCGAACCCCTGGTCGACCCCCGCGACGAGGGGCTGTTCACCCAGTTTGGCCGGCGGCCACGCGATATAGTCGGTGAACGTCGCGGCTGCGGCAATGTCGCGTTGCTGGCGCTCCATTTCCTCGCGGGAGAGCCCCGGGTCGGGGCGGAGAGCCGGCCGTGCCAGGTCCATCAGAATCGACCCCGTCCGGGGCCGCCGGGACCGCCCGGTCCGCCCGGCCCGCCCGGCCCGCCGCCGAACCGAACCTCGCTCGGCGTTCGGATTCTGTCTTTGACGTAGTAGCCGTAGCCAAAGCCAATGAGCAGGCCGACGAGGTGGGCGGCGTGGGCGATCCCGCCCGCACCCGGCGTCCCCTGCGCGATGAGAAAGAGGCTGAGAACGGCGGTTCCGCCAGTCAGCAGCCAGATGGGAACCGGGAGGATGAAGTAGAGATAGACGGTGAGGTTCGGGTTCAGGATGGTGAGAACGCCCATCAGCGCGAGCGCCGCGCCGCTCGCCCCGACGACGCCGGGGCCGCCCTGCACGATGTTGAACGCGACCTGGCCGAACCCGGCGAGGATCCCGCTGATCAGAAAGAGCAGGGCGAACTGCTTCCAGCCGACGTACCGCTCGACCAACCGGCCGAAGAAGTAGACGACGATGCTGTTGAACACGATGTGCAGGAAGCCGCCGTGGGCGAAGATCGACGTCACCCAGGTCCAGACGAAAAGCGGGTTCTCCGGCGAGAAGACGAAAATCGCCTCCCACGTCGGGTTCGTCTGCCACGTGAGAGAGACAGGCTGGCCCGGTTCGAGCAGGAGCGCAACGACGAACTGCAGGGCGAAGGTGACCCACATCACGCCGAGAAAGACGAAAGTCATGTTCCCCCGGAAGTACGCCAGCGGCCCGCCGGGGCCGGTGTCGATGCCGATCCGGTCGAGCAGGGACTGCTCGCGCGGTTCGTCCTGGATGACGGTGTCGTCGAACCCGCTGTCGAACACCGGCCCGCTACTCTCCCAGTCGTCGAGTCCCGGACAGTCGTGCGATTCGGGGAGGCGGTGTTCGCTGCAGTAGGTGCCACCGCAGTGCCGACAGTGATACGGCATACTCACGTCCTCGCCACAGACGTCACACTCTGCCATTGAGTCGGGCTACGGCCGGGGCCCGCATAGTGATTGTGCTTGCTGTCGAGGGGTGGTTCCTCCCGCGGCGCTCGGGGGAACGCTGCCGCCCGGTGTTCCGGGAAACCGTTCATGTGCGACCCGCCCGAAGGAACCTGTGTGAGCGACGTACGTCTCGCCTACGAGGAAGGAACCATCCGGGTCGAGGGCGACCCGGGTCTCGTCCTCCCGGGCGTCGAGTTCGACCCCAGGTCGAAGACGGGGCGCGCCCCTGCGTACCGGTACGTAGCCGTCCGCGACGCGCTTGCCGACGCCGACGTGGCGGTCACCGACACGCTGCTCGACCTGCCGACGCTCGCGCTCTCCTCGGCGTACGACCTCCGCGAGTACCAGCGACGGGCGCTCGAGGCGTGGCTCGATGCGGGCCGTCGGGGTGTCGTCGAACTCCCGACCGGCAGCGGCAAGACCGTCGTCGCCATCGCGGCGATGGAACGGCTCGACACACCGACCCTCGTGGTCGTCCCGACTGTCGACCTCCTCGAGCAGTGGGAGAGGGAACTCGCCCGGGAGTTCGACTGCCCGGTCGGTCGGCTCGGCGGCGGCGAGCAGCGCGTCGAGGACGTGACCGTTTCGACGTACGATTCGGCGTACCTCCGGGCAGAGGAACTCGGCGACCAGTTCGGGCTGGTCGTCTTCGACGAGGCCCACCATCTCGGCGGTGAGGGCTACCGGTCGATTGCCCGCTTGCTCGCCGCGCCCGCCCGTCTCGGCCTCACCGCGACGTTCGAGCGCCCCGACGGCGCACACGAGGTCGTCGCGGACCTGCTCGGTCCCGTCGTTGCCCGCCTCGACGCGGACGACCTCGCCGGCGACCACCTCGCTCCCTACGACATCAAGCGAATCGAGGTCGACCTCACTCCCGAGGAACGCGAGACCTACGACCGCCACCAGGAGACGTTCACCGACTACCTGGCGTCGTCGAGCATCACGCTGACGAGCGGGAGCGACTACCAGAAACTCGTGAAACGGTCCGGGACGGACCCGCGGGCCCGCGAGGCACTCCTGGCGAAACAGCGCGCCCGCGAAGTGATGATGAACGCCGAGCGGAAGGTGACCGAACTCGCC
>JAZKRZ010000178.1:0-6394 GCA_036626395.1 Haloarculaceae archaeon | reverse complement strand
TACAACGGTCCGTATGGCTGGCCGGCCCGACGGCCGCGGCGTTCCGGGAGTGTTTTGCTCGCGGCGCACGCAGTTCGCGTATGGCGACCAGAGCGGGGACCTGGGACTACCGCGAGCGGTTCGGCGACCGCTTCGCGCGCACCTACTTCCGCCGGTTCGGCGAGGGTGTCGTCTCCAGCATCGGTCTGGGGACCTACCTCGGCGACCCGACGGACGCGGCCGACGACGCCTACCACGAGGCTCTCGTCGAGGCGGTCGAATCGGGCGTGAACGTCGTCGACACGGCGATCAACTACCGTCACCAGCGCAGTGAGCGCGTGGTCGGTCGCGCGCTCGCGGACGCGGACGTCGACCGCGAGTCCGTCGTCGTCGCGACCAAGGGGGGGTTCGTCCCGTTCGACGGCGAGCGCCCCGCCGATCCCGGGACGTGGATCCACGACGAGTACGTCGCTACCGGCCTGGTCGACCGGGACGACCTCGCCCGCGGCCAGCACTGTATCGCACCGGCGTTCGTCGACGACCAGCTCGACCGGTCGCTCGACAACCTCGGGCTCGACACCGTCGACCTCTACTACCTCCACAACCCCGAGACACAGCTCGCGACGCGCTCTCGTGAGGCAGTCTACGACCAGCTGGAGGCGACGTTCACCCGGTTGGAGGAACGAGCGGCCGCGGGCGACGTCCGTCACTACGGCGTCGCGACCTGGCAGGCGTTTCGCGTGCCCGCCGACCACGAGCGGTACCTCTCGCTTTCCGAGGTCGCTTCGCGGGCGCGAGCGGCGGCCCAGGCGGCGGGTAACACGGCGACGCACTTCCGGGCGATACAGCTCCCCTTTAGCGTCGCGATGGCCGACGCGTTCACCGTCGAGGCACAGGAGGGGACCGAGGGCTCACAGTCCGCGCTGTGGTTCGCACACGAGGCAGGACTGAACGTCTTCGCGAGCGCGTCGCTCGCACAGGGCGACCTCGCGGCGGAACTGCCCGCTGACGTGGCAGGGCGGGTCGCGGGTGAGACGAACGCACAGCGGGCGATAAACTTCGCGCGGAGCGGACCGGGCGTGACGTGCGCGCTGGTCGGGATGGGGTCGCCCGGCCACGTCGCCGAGAACGTCGCGGCCGGGACACATCCCCCCCTGGGCGCCGACGAGTTCGACGCCGTCTTCGAGTAACTACCCGATCTGCTTCCACTCGGCGTCGCACTCCGGACAGGCCCTGACGGTCCCGAGCTCCTCGGGGTCGTTGCGGGTCGTCAGTTCCTCCCCGCACTCCGCGCAGGTGAGGCGCTCGTAGACGTCTTTCTCGAGCTCGCCCGAGCGCAACCCCTTCCGAACCGATTTCATAGGTGGAAGTATGCGACCGACTGTCAAAAACCCCGCGCATCGGGGACACCGCTGGTGCCTCTCGGTTCGGGTGGAGACGCGTTTCTCCGGTCCCGGGACGCCACCACCGTGTTCCGGCGGCACCGACCGCTTTCGGAACGCTTGTCCCCGGGGCACGGGGAGTCGAGTGTGTGTCACGGCGACGGCTGTTCGGATCGCTGTGTGCGATGGTCCTCGTGGTCAACCTCGGTCGCGTCGTCTACGCGCCGTTGCTCGAACCGCTCCGGCGGGCGCTCGCGGTCGACGCCGGCGCGGTCGGGTTGCTCGCGTCGCTCGTCTGGGTCGGCAGCGCCGTCCCCCGGATCCCGACCGGCTACCTGCTGACGAGAGTGCCCAGACACCACGTCGTCCTCGTGACTGGACTGACGCTGGCCGGCGCGACGGCGCTGGCCTCGGTCGCGCCGGGGATCCGCGCACTCCAGGTCGCCGCGCTCCTGATGGGCGCGACCGGCGGCGCCTACTTTATCGCCGCCAACCCGCTGGTGAGCGAACTCTTCCCCGCGCGGGTGGGACTGGCGCTGGGCGTCCACGGGATGGCCGCCCAGGCCGCGGCCGTCGGCGCGCCCCTGTTCGTCACCTGGGTGCTCGGGGTTGGAACCTGGCAGGCGGTCTTCCGGGTCATGGCGGCCGCGACGCTCGTCTCGACGGTCGGGTTCGCCCTGCTGGCCTGGCGGACCGACCTCCCGGAGGCCGGGTCCGAGGACCGCGACATGCTCGGGGCCGTGCGCCACCAGTGGCGGATAATCGCGACCGGTGTCGTCCTGCTGGGCGCCACCGGTTTCGTCTGGCAGGGCGTGTTCAACTTCTACGTGAGCTATCTCACCGGGGCCAAGAGCCTCGCCGAACCGACCGCGAACCGCGTGCTCTCGGTGACTTTCGCCGCCGGACTCCCGGCGTTCGGCATCTCGGGTCGACTGGCCGACCGGTTTCCCGAGGTGCCCTACATCCTCGTTTTGCTCGGCGGATTCGTGACGGCGCTGCTCGCTCTGACGGCGGTCGAGGGCGTCGTCGCCGTCGTCACGGTGAGCCTCCTGCTCGGGTACGCCATTCACAGCCTCTTCCCGGCGATGGACACCTACCTGCTGGGATCGCTCCCCGACCGCCACCGCGCGAGTGCCTACGCCGCCTACTCCGGGACCATCATGTTCGTCCAGGCCGGGGGCTCGTGGGTCGTCGGCGGCCTCCGCGACGCGGCCGTCCCGTTCGGGGTCGTCTTCCGCGGGTTCGGCGCCGGCCTCGGCGTGGTCCTGCTCGCGCTCGTCGCCGGCTACGTCGCCGGACTGTTCCCGACGAAAGCACGGGAGTGAGGAACGGTGGGACTGCGGGTACGAGGGGGTCGGACGTGCGGCCGGTTCTCGTTCGGAGCCACTTCGACCGGGTCGACTGCAAAAGCCCGAAACTCCTGCCCGTCCCGGGACGTCGAGACGGGCGGGGCGGAGTGAGCGACCGAGACAGCAACGCTTTTGCGCGGCCCTGCCCAGCACACGGA
Organism: Haloarculaceae archaeon; assembly: GCA_036626395.1. GTDB lineage: Archaea > Halobacteriota > Halobacteria > Halobacteriales > Haloarculaceae > QS-5-68-33. The sequence goes on along the minus strand of JAZKRZ010000178.1, from coordinate 3,526 downwards.
CAGATGTTACAGGGTGTCTCGCTGGCCGACGTGGGGTTCGACGCCGTCGCGGTCAAGCCCACAGAGGTCGCGGTCGAGCGCGCCGCCGACCTGAACGCCGACTGCGTGACCGTCGACTACGAGGGCCGCGAGGCGCTCCCGTCGGCGGCGACGCTGTCGGCACTCGCCGGGACCGCCGAGGTCCGCGTCACGACGCCGGTCCGCGCGACGGGATTCGACCCCCTGGGCGAGGACGACTTCGCGCGGGCGCTCCCGTCGTCCGTCCGGCGGGTGCTCGTCGCCGGCCATCCCGCCTACCTCGACGAACGCGAGTGCCGGCGGGCGGTCGCGCCCCGCCTGCGCGAGGCCGCCGCGTCGAGTACCGACCCCTGGGTCGGGACCGAAGGGATCGAGCGCCTGGCCATGGCGGTCGGGGGCACCCAGTACGAGTTGCTCGCGCCCGGCGTCGAACGACGGATCCGCGCCCTGCGGGCCGCGGGCTTCGATGGGGGTGTGGCGGTGTACGCACCGACTGTCCTCGCTGCCGACGAGGACGCCATCCTCGACGCGCTGGGTGCCTACGCCGCCCGGCGCGGCCCCGTCGCCGAACGACTGCCCGAAGGCGCACCGACGGACGCGACGGCGACCGGCCGGGCGCGGGACGTGCTCTCCGAGGCGGTCCGGGAGTACGGCGTCGTCGGCGACCGCGAGACGGTCCGGGAGCGCGTAGCCGGACTCCACGGGGCCGGCGTCGACAGCGTCGTCGCCTACCCGGCCCGCGGACTGGACCCGTTCCTGTGACCACACCCGTCGACGCCGATGGGGCGGCAGACGCCGACCGCGTCGCCGTCATCGGTGCCGGCGCGGTGGGCGTGACCGCCGCTCGCGACCTCGCGGCCCGGGGCGCAGACGTGACGCTCTTCGAACGCGACGAGGTAGCCAGCGGTGCCTCCGGGCGGGCGGCGGGTATCGTCTACGACGCGTTCGCCGAGGACCGCGACGCGGCCGTGGCCGCCCGGGCCGTCGAGCGCTTCCGGTCGCTCGATGCCGACGGTGCCATCGAGTTCACCCGGTGTCCGTACCTCTGGTTCGCCCGCGCGGGCGACGACCGCTCGGCGGCGGCCATCCGCGAGCAGGTACCGCGAATGTGCGAGCACGGCCGCGAGGTCGAACTTCTCGACGCCGCGGCGGTCCGCGAGCGGTTCCCGGCGCTCGACACCGACGTCGAAGTGGCCGCCGTGGCGGGCGATGCCGGCTCTCTCGACCCCGAATCGTACGTCGTGGCGATGGCCGACCGGGCGCGGGCTGTCGGGGTAGACGTTCGAACGGAAACGGCGGTCGCCCTCGGGGAGTGGACCGAAGCGGGCGTCGAGATAGCGGTCGGGCCCGGCGTCGAGTCGTTCGACGCGGTCCTGGTCGCCGCCGGGGCGCACACGAAACGGGTGCTCGCCGACGTGGACGTCTCCATCGCGATGAAACCCTACCGGGTGCAGGCGCTCGTGACCGACCCGCTCGGCGTCGAGGTCCCCATGACCTTCGACGCCACGGAGACGTACTACTTCCGGCCCCGGGCGGGCGGGTTGCTGGTCGGCGACGGGACCGAGAAACGGGAGGTCGACCCCGACCGATGGGACGCCGAGGCCGACGAGCAGTTCGTCGCGGACTCGCGAGAGCGAGTGCACGAGGCGCTCGGCGTCGAACCGGGCGTCCGGCGGGCCTGGGCGGGGCTCTGTACAGCCACGCCCGACCGCGACCCGCTGGTGGGGCCGGTCGACGACACCGGGTCGGTATTCGTCGCGACCGGCTGGCAGGGTCACGGTTTCATGCGCTCGCCCGCGCTCGGCGAGGCTGTCGCCGAGTGGATGCTCGGTGCGGGCGGGGGCGTCGTCGAGGGGTTCGACCCCCGCCGGTTCGACGGTGACGAGGCGTTCGAGGTGGTCGAGGGAATGACGCTGGAGGAGTGAGCGTCGCGGAACGAACCGGCGGGTTCTCGACCCGTTCGCTCGCCCGTCTCGTGGCCGGGGCTCACCGCGTTCGATGAAAGCGTCCGGCACGCTCGACGGCGCGCGCCGCGTGGAAAATCGGATCGTGAACCGCGTCGGCCTACTCCTCGCTGCCCTCGCTTTCGTCGTCCGCCTCCTCGACGTCGATCTCCTCGGTGTCGTCCTCGCGTTTGGGCACTCGTACGTGGAGCGTGCCGTTGTCCTCGAGGGTCGCGGTGGCCGCTTCGGCGTCGACCCGCGCATCGTCCGGGAGTTCGACGCGCCCGTCGAGCGAGAGCCCGCGCCCGGGGTAGCGCATCTCGAACCCCTCGTGGAAGCCGCGGAACCGGTCGATGCGTACCTCGACGGCACCGGCGTTGTACTGCACCTGGACGTCGGTGCTCTGTGCTTCGGGCGCGTCGAAGACGGCGAGGTAGGCGTCCTCGCTCTCCAGCAGGTCGACCGGCAGGGGCTTGCGCTCCTGGGCGCGCCCCATCGCGCGGCCGACCCGCTCCATCACCGTCGTGCCCACTGACTCGCCGATGTCGCGGAGTTTTTCCATACCCCCGCTAGGGGTGTCCGCGACTTCAGTATTTTGCCCGCAGGTCGAGGACAGAATCCGCTACAGCTGTATCTCTTCGAGGCAGTCCGACCCGCCACAGACCGGGCACTGGAGGTCGTCGACGGAGTGGTCGTCGGGGACGTCGTAGGTGTAGTGGAGGGGTGCATTGCACGTGGGTGGGACGTGCGTAGCATTTATACCCCCCGACAACGAGAGCGCTGGTGCAATGGGACGTATCAATTTGAGAATAGATGATGAGAAAAAAGAAGAAATAGTGCAGTACGTAGAAGAGACTGGGGACTATCCTAGTGTATCATATTTCTTAAGGTTGGCAGCCACCAAAGGGATGGAGGACGAAGATGGGGAGGTCCAGCAGGTGTCGCCTCGGATCATTCGCACCCTCGATAAGATAGTCAGCGAGGTAGAGGCGATTCACGAAGAACTCGACAGTATCGCTGTGTAGCTTGAATACGACGACAGAGACATTGAGGAACTGGCCCAAGAATTGTATGAGCTCATTCCCGAAGCCCCTGTAGCGAGTAGTGCCCAAGTAGCCGCTGCATCAGTTTCAGGGAACAAGTTAGATCATCGGCACGCAACTCTTGTCATAGAAAAGACGGACGCACCTACCACAATCCCAGAACTCGCTCGCAACTTGGATGCTGATAGAGAAGACGTCAAAGAGGCTATCAGTCGTCTGAAATCCAACTTCCTCCCGATTTTGGAGATCGTCGATGAGGACGGTAACAAGCACTTCCTCAAGCAGGAGGAACGACGATGATTGAAGAAGGGAAAGATTTTCTTCGGTATTATCGTCGTGGCCGGGCTGAAAGTACAGTCGATAATGCTCGCAGTAATCTCCGTCATTTCTCTGGATTCCTTGAGGAGCAAGACCTTTCGATTGACGATATATCGAGTGACCACCTCGAAGAATATTTCCACCAGATGGACCGGAATAACTACAGCGACCACACAATCAGGAATCGCTATCTCACCGTTAGAC
>JAZKRZ010000177.1:0-6455 GCA_036626395.1 Haloarculaceae archaeon | reverse complement strand
GGACGATTACCATCGAACCCGGGTCGCGGTAGCCCCGCCGTCCGGTGGCACGAACGTCGAAACGCGGTTCGGTCGGTGACTGCGGAGGAATAGCGCATCCCGACAGCTGCTCGTAACTCGCTACTGTGGTCCCGGGCGGGTCACCGGCAAACACGCAACGGACCAGTTTGGACTCCGGAGTGTGGGGTCGGTGACGAAGTCGCCGCGGGATACCGGAGAACCGATGGCGAAACCGCGGTCGTTACTTGGCGTCTCCCGGGCCTTCCTCGATGGCCCCCGATATCTCGTCGCCTGCGGGACCGGTCGTGCCCGCGCCGGTCTGGAAGACGAACTCGTGTTCCTCTTCGGTTTCGAAGTTGCTGAGCCCGTCACCGAGGTACTGGGCGTACCGGACGAGTTCCTCGGCGCGTGAGGACACCTCGTTGAGTTCGGCCGCCTGCTCCTCGGCGGCGCCGGCGACGTTCTCGCTTTCGGCCATCGTCTCCTCGCCGAGTTCGACGGCTTCGTCGGTCCTCTCGGCGACTTCCCGGACGGTTTCCAGCGACTCTCCGAAGTCGACGTCCGGGTGGGCCTCGGCGATGTCTTCCAGTCTCGACGCGACCGCGCCCATCTCCTCGGAGACGTCCCGGAGGCGTTCCCTCTGGTCGTAGGCGTCGTCGGAGATCTTCTGGACGGAGTCTGCGACCTGTTCGCTGGCGTCCCTGACCGTGTCGGCACTCTGCTGGACGTTCCGACCGCCCTCCTCGACTTCCACGGCGAAGGTTTTGAGCTGCCCGGTCGTCATCTCCAGTTCGGAGATCATCTCGTTGAAATCCTCGGCGATCTGGTCCATCGCGTCGTTCTCGCCCTCGGGTTCCATCCGCCGGGTGAGGTCGCCCCGCGAACAGGCCTGCATGATCTCGGAGTACTCCTCGGCTTTTTCCTGGAGGTAGCTGTTCATCTCCAGGGCCTCGGCCCGTGACACCTCTGCTTCCTTGCGGGCTTGTTCGGCCTCCTGGATCTGCTCGCGGAGCGCGTCGCGCATCTTCGCGAAGCCGTCGTAAAGACGGCCGATGTCGTCGATCCGGTGTGACTCGATCTCGACGTCGAGGTCACCCTCCTCCATCCGTCCGGCCTTGGCCCTGAGTCGGTTGATCGAACTCGACGTGTTGTACCCGAGGACGGCCCCGATGAGACCGATGAGCAACGTCGCGGCGCCCGTCGTCAGCAGTCCGAACGTCGAGATAGTCTGTGCGAACCCGAATACCTCCGAACGGGGAGCGTGGACGACCACCGCCCAGGTCCCGGGGCCGTTCGAGACGATCACCGACGAGTACCCGGCAGTGTAGGGTTCCTCGATGATCCCCTCGTGGGCGTGCATCTCACCGATAACACCGCTGGTGTTTTCCGAGAGCGCGAGGGCGTCCCTGACCGGTTCGCGAGCCTCCGCGTCGCCGTACTCGGTGAGTATCAGGTCGCCCACCGACGAACTCCGTTCGGGGTCGGTCATCCGCTCGTCGATCAGTACCTCGCCGTCACCGCTGACCACGGCGGTGTAGCCACCCTGGACCCGCTCTGCCCCCTGGAACCTGCTCGCCACCCCGCGGATCCCGGTCTCGATCAACAGGTAACGGTCACTGGCGCCGCTGACCGGACTGGCGAACCCGACGACGAACCCGCCGCTCGTGCCGTACACCGATGACACGACGACCGAATCGTTGCCGCTGAACTCGGCGTCGGTCACCCACGACCGGTCTTCGCCCAGAGACGCTCCCTCGGCGAGGCTGGACCCGCCGATGACCGTCCCGGAGGAATCGACGACGTGTATCGAGGCGGTATCAGAGGGGAAATTCGACATGAGCCGCGACGACGCCGCCCGGGAGACCGTCTGTGGGTCCCGGGTCCAGACGTCGTCGCCGGAGGCCAGTCGTACCGACATCCGGTTGCGCTCTATCCACTGGTCGACGATGTTGGCTTCCTGGGCCGCCAGCCCGCTGTACTCGTTTTTGATGCGGTCTTCGGTCTCCCCGGTGACCCGTGCGGTGCCGTAGGCACCGAGTGTCATAATGGCGATGCCCATTATCAGGAGGACGATAACGAACTTCAGTGCGAAGCGTTTCCTCACGAACTCGGGCGTCACGGTCCGCACGACGCCCATCACGGGCCCGTCACTGTCCGTCTCTATCGGATCTTCGCTGCTCATACGTGTGTGTCCCGTCTGTCGTCGGCAGCGACGAACCCCGGCAGCTCCGCGTGGCTACCACCCGCCGGCGCCGCCGACCTACCCCTACTGTTCCTCAAGGGGGGTACAAAAATTTTTGTAGTGATTGTCAAGAATGAAAAGAGGACGCCCTCGGTGGAACCACCGGACGAGTCTCCGCGCCATTTATGCCCGGTCCCGTCACACGCTGGGGTATGACGGACCTCGTGACGTTCGGCGAGTCGATGTTGCGCCTCTCCCCGCCGGACCACGACCGCCTCGAACGGATCGACCAGCTAGACGTCCACGTCGCCGGCGCCGAGAGCAACGTCGCCGTCGCTGCGAACCGCCTCGGTCTCGACGCGACGTGGCTCTCGAAACTCCCCGACTCGCCGCTCGGGCGGCGCGTGACGGGGGAACTCGGAAGTCACGGCGTCGACACCGGTATCGTCTGGGACGACGACGCACGCATGGGCACCTACTACGTCGAGTTCGGCGGCGCCCCCCGCGGGACGAACGTCATCTACGACCGCGCCGACTCGGCCGTGACGACGGCCAGCACGGCGGAACTGGAGACCGACACCGTCGCCGATGCCGACCTCTTTCACACCACCGGCATCACGCCGGCGCTCTCCGAGCGCCTGCGGTCGACCACTGCTGACCTGCTGGACATCGCGACCGAACACGGCACGACGACCGTCTTCGACGTCAACTACCGCTCGAAGCTCTGGTCGCCCGCCGAGGCCCGCGGGACGCTCGAAGGGCTCATCCCCGGCGTCGACGTGTTGTTCGTCGCCGAACGCGACGCCCGTGACGTCCTCGACCGGGAGGGCGACGCCGAAGCGATGGCCCGCGACCTCGACGGGGAGTTCGGTCTCGACGTCGTGGTCGTCACGCGGGGCGAGCGTGGGTCGGTCGCGCTGGCGGACGACGACACCTACGAGCAGGGCGTCTTCGAGGCCGACGACTACGACACGGTCGGGACGGGCGACGCCTTCGTCGGCGGGTTCCTCGCACGCTATCACGAGGGCGGGACCGTCCCCGACGCGCTGGAGTTCGGCGCCGCGACCGCCTCGATCAAACGGACTGTCCCGGGCGACATCGCCCTCCTCACGCCGGCGGAAGTCGAGTCGGTCGTCGCCGAGGGCGAACAGTCCGGCATCTCGCGGTGAGTGACTCCCTGTGTCCCGGTCTCGCGCTGTCTCCGGTTCCGGGGTGGCTAGCCTTTTGACCCTCCCGAGGGTATCCGAGCGCATGAATACAGCGAGCACGCAATACGCGGGGGAGCGGGGCCGCCATGCGTAACGCCAAGGTCGTCTGCACGCTCGGGCCGGCCTCCGACTCACGGACGGCCATCGAGTCGCTCGCGCGCGCGGGCATGTCTGTCGCCCGGATGAACGCGAGCCACGGGACGCCGGAACACCGGCGTAAAGTGATAGACCGCATCCGGGCGGCCGACGCGGCGACCGACCGTCCGGTCGCGGCGATGCTGGACCTCCCCGGGCCCGAAGTGCGGACTGCCCCGCTGGACGAACCGATCCACCTGACGGCGGGGTCGACAGTCAGGTTCGTCCCCGGCGAGGAGGCGACGTCCGAGGAAGTCGGCCTCTCCCACAGCATCGCCGCCGTCGAACCGGGCGACGCCGTCCTGCTGGACGACGGGCGCATCGAGACTACCGTCGAATCCGTCGAAGGCGACGTCGTCCACGCCCGCGTCAACAACGGCGGCGAGCTCGCCGGCCGCAAGGGAGTGAACGTGCCCGGCGTCGAACTCGGGTTGCCGGTCAAGACGGAGCAGGACAGACGCGAACTGGACGTGGCGGCCGACAAGAACGTCGACTTCGTCGCGGCGAGTTTCGTCCGCGACGGCGAGGACGTCTACCGGGTCGGCGAGGCGCTCGACGACCGGGGCGTCGACATCCCGGTCGTCGCCAAGATCGAACGCGAGGTGGCCGTCGAGAACCTCGACGGGATCATCGACGCCGCCTACGGCGTGATGGTCGCCCGGGGCGACCTGGGCGTCGAATGTCCGCTCGAAGACGTCCCGATGATCCAGAAACGCATCATCAGGCGGTGTCACGAGCGTGGAACGCCTGTCATCACGGCGACTGAAATGCTCGACTCCATGGTCCACGCGCGCCGCCCGACCCGCGCGGAGGCCTCCGACGTCGCCAACGCCGTGCTCGACGGCACGGACGCAGTGATGCTCTCGGGCGAGACGGCCGTCGGCGACCACCCGGTCCGCGTCGTCGAGACGATGGACCGGATCGTCCGCGATGTCGAGGAGTCCCCCGAGTACGCCGAGAACCTCGAACGGCGCGTCCCGGCGGCCAACCAGACGCGCACGGACGCGCTCGCTCGGTCGGCGCGCTTTCTCGCTCGCGACATCGACGCGGCAGCCGTGGTCGCGGCCAGCGAGTCCGGATACACGGCGCTCAAGGCCGCGAAGTTCCGCCCGCCGATCCCCGTCGTGGCCTCGACGCCCAGAGACGAGGTCCGCCGCCGACTCGCGCTCTCGTGGGGCACCATCCCGGTGGCGTCGCCTTACACGGAGGGTGGGGCCGACGCCGTCATCAACAACGCGGTCCAGTCGGCACTGGACGTCGACGCCGCCGAGAGCGGCGACACCGTCGTGGTGCTCTCGGGGATGATGACCGAACTCGAGGGCGTCGACACCGCCAACATGCTCAAGGTCCACGTCGCCAGCGAGACCATCGCGACCGGGCGCTCGGTCGTCGCGGGGTTCGTCTCGGGCGAACTCCACCGGAGCGCGGACGGCGACCTCTCGGCGGTCCCCCAGGGCGCGATCCTCGCGGTCCCCGAGGGGTTCGACGGCGAGTTCACCGGCGAACTCGCGAAACTCGGAGGTATCGTCGACGCTCACAAGGGGATGACCAGTTACGCGGCGGTCGTCGCCCGCGAGGTCGGCCTCCCGATGATCAGTGCGGCCGAGCTCTCCGACGACGTGGAATCGGGGACGGTCGTGACGCTGGACGCAGAACGCGGGATCGTCTACGACGAGGCGGTCCACGAGCGGACGCAGGCCGAGGCGAACCGTCGCGAGCGCTGACCGGGCCCGCGACGCTGGTCAGCGGGCGTCCCGCTCACTCCGGGACAGCGTGCGGATTCCGGAACGGACGGGGGCGAATATGTGCAATTAAGTGCGCGAGGAGAGACGAACGCGTATGGCCACCTACGCAGGGGTCGACCTCGGCGCGACGCACGTCCGCGCCGTCGTGGGGGACGGGACCGGCGAGGTCGCCGCCATGCGCTCGGCGCCGACGCCCCAGGGACCGAACGGCATCGCCGTCACCGAGGTGATCCTCCAGGTACTCCGGGACGCCTGCGACGCGGCGGACGTTCGCCCGAAAGGCATCAGAGCCGTCGGGATCGGCAGTTTCGGCCCGCTGGACCTGGCCGAAGGTATCGTCCGTGACCCCGCGAACCTGCCCGACGCCATCGACACGATCCCGCTGACCGGACCGGTCTCGAACCTCGTCGGTTCCGACGACGTCTATCTGCACAACGACACGACCGCCGGCGTCATCGGCGAGCGCTTCTACAGCGACCGCAACCCCGACGACATGGTCTATCTCACCATCTCCTCGGGGATCGGCGCCGGCATCGCCGTCGACGGGAACGTCCTCTCGGGCTGGGACGGCAACGCCGGCGAGGTCGGGCACATGACCGTCGACCCCAGCGGGTTCATGACGTGTGGCTGTGGCATCGACGGCCACTGGGAGGCGTACTGCTCGGGCAACAACATCCCGCGGTACGCGCGCCGCCGCCACGAACGGGACCCCGTCGACACCGCCATCGACTTCGACGACCCCGATTACTCCGCCGTGGACGTCTTCGATGCCGCCAACGCGGGCGACGAGTTCGCCCGGGAGACGCTCCGGCAGGTCGCCCGCTGGAACGCGCACGGCGTCGCCAACATCGTCCACGCGTACGCGCCTCTCGTAATCTACGTCGGCGGTGCCGTCACGCTCAACAACCCCGACTGGGTACTGGACCCCATTACCGAGCAACTCGAAGACCTCGTTATGGCCAACGTCCCCGACGTCCGCGAGACACAGCTCGGCGACGACGTCGTCGTCCGCGGGGCCCTCGCCAGCGCCATCACCGGCGGCACCGGCGAGCGGACCGAGTGATAGTGATTATTGTAGCGATTTCCCGGTACGCGCCGGCACCGGTACCGGCGCAATCCGGAAATAATCTACAACGCTCATCTGTAGAAGTCAGTACCTATGATTTTCTCGAACCAGTGGTCAGT
>JAZKRZ010000176.1:0-6503 GCA_036626395.1 Haloarculaceae archaeon | reverse complement strand
TTCGAACGTGGCGGGAATCGTAAATCAATGTCAACAGTGGGGTCAACTTTTTTGCCATCTGTGGGGGATACTCGATATTACTGGCCGTATCCCGGATTCACTCCCGTCTGACTGTGGCTGCCTGCCGCCGATGGTGACTCGTCTGCGAGACCGGCCCGAAACCCGGCGCGCGCCAGCCGAACGGCCCCGTATCCGCCGGACCGGCTCGAAACACGCACGACGAACGTCCAGATATATTCGGCATTCGTTCGTATATCTGGACGTCCGACGACCTTATATCGCTTAATGTCTGGGGTAATTTCGACGTTCGTCAGGGGTGATCCCTTATTTTTCCCCGACTTTCAAGCCAAGAGTTATATAGTGGCTATCCATGCCATCAAACCGAAATGTGTGTCACGAACGTAGCGCGGTTCGGGGTAACGGTGAACGAACGTCCTGTTCGTAGCGGGATCACGGGAGAATCGGAGGTGACGAGTTGATGCTGGAGCTCGCGGACGTCGCACTCCAGGTCGACCCGGTGACGGTCGCGAACGGGGTCAACAACGTGTGGATCCTGGTCGTCTGTTTCCTGATCTTCTTCATGCAGCCGGGCTTCGCGCTGCTGGAGGCGGGGCAGGTCCGGGCGAAAAACGTCGGGAACGTCCTGATGAAGAACATGACCGACTGGACGCTCGGCGTCCTCGTGTTTTTCGTCGTCGGTGCGGCCGTTAGCGCCATCGTCGGGATGCTGACGACGCCCGGCGTGGCGCTCGACATCGGGAGCGCGTTCTCGTACATTCAGGACCCGACGGCCTACATCGGCTGGTTCTTCGGCGCCGTCTTCGCGATGACGGCGGCCACGATCGTCTCCGGCGCGGTCGCGGGCCGGATGGACTACAAGGCGTACGTCTTCGTCGCGGCGGCGATGACGGCGGTCATCTACCCGGCGATGCCCGGCATCGCGTGGGGCGGGAACGGCCTGCTCTCGGGTGCGGGGTACCTCGGCGAGGCGATCGGCGTCGGCTACCTCGACTTCGCCGGCGCGACCATCGTCCACATGTGTGGCGGGATCGCCGGCCTCGTCGGCGCGAAGATGGTCGGCCCCCGCAAGGGCCGGTTCGACGCCGACGGCAACAGCCAGCCCATCCCCGGGCACTCGATGCTGCTCGCGGTGCTGGGGACGCTGTTCCTGGCGTTTGGCTGGTACGGCTTCAACGTCGGCACGCAGGCGACGGTGCTTGCTGCCAGCGACGGCGCGCTGACGTTCAACGGCGGCGCGCTCGGCCAGGTCGTCATGAACACGACGCTCGGCATGGGCGCGGGCGCGGTCGCGGCGATGGTCGTCTCTGCCGTCTGGCAGGGCAAGCCCGACCCGCTGTGGGCGGCAAACGGCCTGCTCGCCGGCCTCGTCGCGGTCACGGGCGCAGTTCCCCACGTCACGTGGTGGGGCGGCATCATCCTCGGCGGGATCGCCGGTGCGCTGGTCCTGCCGACCTACCGCTGGGTCGTCGACTCGCTGAAGATCGACGACGTCTGTGGTGTCTTTGCCGTCCACGGGAGCGCGGGTGCCATCGGGACCATCCTCATCCCGATCTTCGGCGTCACCGCCACGGGCGGTTACACGTTCCTCGGCGTCGACCAACTGGTCATGCAGGTCGTCGGGGTGGCCGTCGTGGGCACCTGGACGGTGCTGGCGACGATCGTCGCGTTCAAGACCGCCGACGTCCTCTTCGGCCTGCGCGTCTCCGACGAGGAAGAGGAGATCGGCCTCGACAAGAGCGAACACGGCGTCTCGGTCTACCCCGAGTTCGTCGCCGGCGGCAGCCGTGAAGGACCGACTGTGGGCACTGGCGGCGGCGTTTCCGGAGGTTCCGACGATGACTGACGAAGAATCCAGCGACGGCGAGATCAAACTCGTGATGGCAGTAGTACGGCCCGACAAACTCGGTGACGTCAAGCAGGCTCTGGCGGAGACCGGTGCCCCGTCACTGACGGTGACGAACGTCTCGGGGCGGGGCTCCCAGCCCGCGAAAAAGGGCCAGTGGCGCGGCGAGGAGTACACGGTCGACCTCCACCAGAAGGTCAAAATCGAGTGTGTCGTGGCGGACATCCCCGCTCAGGACGTGGTCGACGCCATCGCCGACGCTGCCCACACGGGCGAACCCGGCGACGGCAAGATATTCGTCCTGCCCGTCGAGAGTGCGAAGCAGGTCCGAACAGGCAAAGCCGGGCAAGACGCTGTCTGACACCGCGATGTCGGCACGGATCGACGATATCGACGGGGAACTGCTCCGGGCCCTCCTCGAGGACGGGCGGGCCAGCGCCAGCGACCTCGCCGAGGCGGCCGACGTCGCCACCTCGACGGCGACCAAGCGGCTGGCGCGCCTCGAAGACGAGGGCGTGATCGAGCGCTACCAGCCTGCGGTCGACTACAGCGCCTTCGGCTACGACGTGACGGCGGTGTTCCGCCTCGACGTCGAGGGCGAGGGGCTGGCCGACGTGGTCGAGGGGCTGCGCGAGACCGGCCGGATGATCGGCGTCTACGAGGTAACCGGCAGCGACGACGTCGTCGCCATCGGCAAGTTCGCCTCCACCGACGAGATGAACGCCCAGATCAAGGACCTGGTCACCCACGAGCACGTGCGGTCGGCGACGACCGACATCGTCCTCGACGCCGTCTGCGAGTACGAACCCCCGCCCGTCCGGACGACGGACGACTCCGGAGCGACGTAACGACCGCCCGACCACCGCCGTCACAGTCTCCACTGGTCCCAGTTTCTCGACGCCCGGCACGGGCGGCGCGCGCTGGGGATCGACCGCCTGACACCGCGACCGACCGGTCGACGGACGTCCAGAAACTACCGTTACAAACGTCGATTTTTTCGACGCATTACAACCTTATATCGATAATACTCTGCTGTATTTCTGACGAACGTCTATCTTTATCGATGAATCGCGGAGTTCGTAAAGCCACCGTTTTATATATTGGAGTCCCGCACGAGTGTCCCGTAGGAAGTCAAACGATCACGGTTCAGACTCCGGGTCGAGTGGACGATCCGGAGACGTTCCGAACGAAAATACGAAAAACGAGATCACACGATGGACCCGACGATACTACAGGCCGACCCGGCGGTACTCGAAACGGCGCTCAACTACACGTGGATCCTGGTAGTCACGTTCCTCATCTTCTTCATGCACGCGGGTTTCGCCATGCTGGAGGCGGGACAGGTCCGCTCGAAGAACGTCTCCAACCAGCTCACGAAGAACCTGCTGACCTGGAGCGTGGGCGTGACGGTGTTTTTCGTCATCGGGGCGGGTTTCGCGTCGCTGGTGGCGGGGGGCGGCTTCGCGCCCGCCTTCGACGCGGGCCCGCAGGGCTGGATCGACTGGCTCTACGGCGCGGTCTTCGCGATGACCGCGGCGACCATCGTCTCCGGGGCCGTGGCCGGCCGCGCGAAACTCCGCGCCTACGTCGGCTACACCTTCCTGCTGGCGGCGGTAATCTACCCGATGGTTATCGGCTTCACCTGGACCGGAGCCGGTATCACCGGCACCGGCCTCGTCGAGGACCTCACGGGCACTGCCTTCCACGACTTCGCAGGCGGGATGATCGTCCACGGGATGGGCGGGATCGCCGGCCTCGCCGCGGCGGCGGTGCTGGGGTCCCGCATCGGCCGCTACAACGAGGACGGCTCCGCGAACGTCATCCCCGGGCACTCGATGACCTTCGCCGTGCTCGGGACGCTCATGCTCGCCTTTGGCTGGTACGGCTTCAACGTCGGCACCGCGTCGGTCATGGTCGACGGGGGGTTCAACGTCGACGTCCTCGGGCGGGTCGCGATGACGACGACGGTCGCGATGGCGTCGGGTGCGATGGGCGCCGGCGCGGTCGCCTGGGCCAAGACCGGCAAGGTCGACACGCTGTACGTCGCCAACGGGCTGCTCGCCGGCCTCGTCGGCATCACGGCCATCCCCGACACGACCATCTGGCAGGGCGCGTTCCTCGTCGGCGGACTCGCGGGCGCGCAACTCCCGCTCGTCTTCGAGTTCGTCGAGAAACGCCTGAAGATCGACGACGTCTGTGCGGTCTTCCCCGTCCACGGGAGCGCGGGCGTGCTGGGCACGCTCATGTTCTCGTTCGTCGCGACCGACAGCTGGAGCGGTTTCACGCCCAACGTCGGTTTCATGCTCGAGGGGTTCATCGCCCAGGCGCTCGGCGTCGTCGTCATCGGCGGCTGGACGCTCACCGCGACTGCGCTCGTCTGGTTCGTGTTCAAACTGGTCGGCCAGGCGCGGGTCTCCCCCGAACACGAGAGCGAGGGGCTGGACGTCTCCGAACACGGCGTCGAGACCTACCCCGAGTTCGGCGACGAGGGGGCCGCCGTGACCGACGGCGGTTTCGCCAGCGGGGCCGTCGTAACCGACCCCGAGCTGCGCTCGGACGGGGGTGGCACCGCCGACGGGACTATGACGGGCGACTGCGAAGAGGCCAGTGACGACACTGGAGGGAACTGAACATGAGCGACGAACCCACCGACGGCGAGATCAAGATGGTCATGGCGGTCGTGCGGCCGGACAAACTCGGCGACGTCAAGCAGGCCCTGGCGGAGACCGGTGCCCCGTCACTGACGGTGACGAACGTCTCGGGGCGGGGCTCCCAGCCCGCGAAAAAGGGCCAGTGGCGCGGCGAGGAGTACGTCGTCGACTTGCACCAGAAGGTCAAAATCGAGTGTGTCGTGGCGGACGTCCCCGCCGAGGACGTGGTCGACGCCATCGCCGACGCCGCCCACACGGGTGAACCCGGCGACGGCAAGATATTCGTCCTGCCCGTCGAGAGCGCGAAACAGGTCCGCACCGGGAACACCGGTACCGACGCCGTCTGAACGCCCCGTTTTCCCGGCGGACCTCGTTGCCGTGCCCGTGAGGCCTTTGTGGTGGCCGACCCACGGACGGGTATGTCCGATTCCGAGACCCCGGACGCATACGACGCTCTTCGCGAACGCGTCGAGCGACTCACGCACCTCCAGGACGCCGGCGGCGTGCTGGGCTGGGACCAGCAGGTCACGATGCCCGACGGCGGCGCGCTCGCCCGCGCGAAACAGCAGTCGGCGCTCTCCGGGCAGGTTCACGACCTCCGGACGGACGAGCAGGTCGGCGAGTGGCTCGACGCTCTCGAGGATGCCGACCTGACCGACGAGCAGCGCGCGGTCGTCCGCGAGGTCCGCCGCGACTACGAGGAGGCCGCCCGCGTGCCCGGCGAGCTGGTCGAGACCATCACCGAAACGTCCTCGGCGGCCCAGCAGGTCTGGCAGGACGCCAAGGCCGAGGACGACTTCGACGCCTTCGCCCCGACGCTCGCCGAGATCCGCGACCTCCAGGTCGAGCGCGCCGAGCACGTCGACCCCGACCGCGACCCCTACCGGGTGATGTTCGAGGGCGTCGACCCCGACCTCGAACTATCGACCGTC
Organism: Haloarculaceae archaeon; assembly: GCA_036626395.1. GTDB lineage: Archaea > Halobacteriota > Halobacteria > Halobacteriales > Haloarculaceae > QS-5-68-33. The sequence continues at coordinate 1,056 of JAZKRZ010000176.1, read as the reverse complement.
GAGGACGTCTTCGCCGACCTCAAGGACGCGTTGCTCCCGCTCATCGAGGAACTGAAAGCCGCCGACGCAGACCTCGCGGACATCCCCGACGAGGAGTGGGACGAGGAGACGCAACTCCCGCTCAACCGCGAGTCCCTCGAGGAACTCGACTACGACTTCGAGCGCGGCCGTCTCGACACGTCCCCGCACCCGTTCACGTCTGGCACGCAGTTCGACTGTCGGGTCACCACGCGCGTCAACGCGGGCGAACCGCTCGACGCGCTCATGGCCACCATCCACGAGTACGGCCACGCCTCCTACCAGCTGGGACTCCCACAGGAGCACTACGGGACGCCGCTGGGCCAGGCCCGCTACGAGATCCACGAGTCCCAGTCGCGGTTCTGGGAGAACCACGTCGCCCGGACGCGGCCGTTCTGGGAGTACTTCGCCCCGACGTTCAACGACCACCTCGGCACCGACCTCGCCCCCCGGGAGCTGTACGAGGCCGCCAATCAGATCTACCCCGAGAACCTGATCCGCGTCTACGCGGACGAACTCACCTACCACTTCCACATCATCCTCCGGACCGAGGTCGAAAAGCGGTTCGTCCGCGGGGAGGTCGACGTCGAGGAGATCCCCCGGGTCTGGAACGACCGCATGGACGAGTATCTCGGCGTCCGCCCCGGGACCGACAGCGAGGGCTGTCTCCAGGACATCCACTGGACCAGCGGGTTCGCGGGCTTCCAGAGCTACACCGTCGGGAGCGTCCTCGCTGCCCAACTCGATGCCGCCATGCGCGAGGACCTCGACGCAGACGTCGACGAACTCATTCGCGAGGGGGAGTTCGAACCCCTGCTCGCGTGGATGAACGAGAACGTCCACCGGCACGGCCAGCGCTACCCGACCGACGAACTGATCGAACGCGCGACCGGCGAACCGCTCACGGCCGACTATTTCGTCGACTACGCCCGCGAGAAGTTCGGCGACCTGTACGGGGTCTGACTGGGGCGTGCGTCGGGTGGCCACCGGCCGGAGTCATACGGACCGTTGTACCCATTTTCGGCGATGCCGCCGACG
>JAZKRZ010000175.1:0-6513 GCA_036626395.1 Haloarculaceae archaeon | reverse complement strand
GATGCGTTCACCGTGGTTCGCGACGGCGGTAACGAATTACAACGGTCCGTATGAGGGGGCGCGCCTCGCCCCGGATCAGACGCCGAAATCGCCGGCGAGCAGTCCGGCGTCGAGGAGCAAGAGCAGCGAGACGACGGTCGCCGCGAGAAAGAAGGGACGCGCCTCGCGGGCGGGCTCACGGACTTTCATCTCGTCGAAGCCGTCGGCGAGTTTGCCGCCGCCGACCTCGACGAGCCCGATGAGGGCCACCCACAGCGCGACCATGCCGAGCACCAGGTGGCCGCGAGCGGTGCCGGTCAGCGACGCGACCGTGTACCCCGCGGCTTCGGCGGCCATGTGCCCGCCGGTGGCGAGCACGACGACGGCGCTCACTCGCGAGAGGGTCCGGAGTTTCGAGACGACCGGCACCAGCGGTTCGGCGTTCGCCACCCCGTCCCTGGCCGTGGGCAGTATCGCGAACGTCGCGAAGACGACGCTCCCGGTCCAGACCCCGCCGAAGAGCAGATGGACCGCGTACAGCGCGGTGTCGATGAGTGCCATGTCCGACTCCGGGGACCGGGACCACTTGAACGTACCCAACTGCGTTCCCGGGCACACTGTCGGTGACTCCGGTCACACAGCGACGCGGACGGCCAGTCTTAAGCCCCGGCGTCCGTTTGCTCTCTGTATGGAGACACGGGACCTGTCGTCACACACCGTCTACCGCGCGGGACGCGGCGTCGAGGAGGTCGCCCGCGACCTCGGTCTGGACCCCGAGTCGCTCGTGAAACTCTCCTCGAACGAGAACCCACACGGCCCGAGTCCCGCCGCCGTCGAGGCCATCCGCGAGGCCGCCGACCGCGTCCACAGGTACCCCAAGACCGCCCACGTCGACCTCACCGAGAAACTCGCCGACCGCCACGGCGTCAGCCCCGGGCAGGTGTGGCTCACTCCCAGCGCCGACGCCGCGCTCGATTACCTCGCGCGCGCCGTCATCTCTCCCGGCCAGCGCGTGCTCACGCCCACTCCCGGGTTCGCGTACTACCCGATGAGCGCCCGCTACCACCACGGCGCCGTCGACGAGTACGCCCTCTCGAAAGCCGAGGACTTCCGGCAGACGCCCGAGACGGTCCTGGCTGCCTACGACGGCCAGCGGGTCGTCTACGTCACCAGCCCGCACAACCCGACGGGCTCCGAGATGAGCGTCGACGACCTGCGCACGGTCGCCGCCGGGACCGGCGAGAAGACGCTCGTGGTCTACGACGAGGCGTACATCCACTTCAGCGACTCGCCCTCCGCGATCCCCGTGGTCGACGAACGCGACGACGTCGCCGTCGTGCGCACGTTCTCGAAGGCGTACGGCCTCGCCGGGGCGCGCCTCGGCTACGCCGTTGTCCCGGAATCGTGGGCGGACGCCTACAGCCGGATCAGCACGCCCTTCGCGGTCACGGTGCCGACGCTCGCGGCCGGACTCGCGGCGCTCGACGACGACGAACACGTCGAGAAAACGGTCGAGACGGCCCGCTGGGCCCGCGAGTACATGTACGACCGCCTGGAGGCACGCACCTGGGAGAGCGGCGGTAACTTCGTCCTCTGCGAGGTGGGCGACGCGTCGGCGGTAGCCGAAGCCTGCCAGCACCGCGGGGTCATCGTCCGGGACTGTTCGAGTTTCGGCCTGCCCGGGTGCGTCCGCGTGACCTGCGGGACCCGCGAGGAGACGAAACGCGCCGTCGAGACGATAAACGAAGTCCTCGCCGAGGTGTCCACGGCGTGAGTCGTCGCTCGGGCGCCGCCCAGACTCCCCGGGACCCCGCGAGGCCCGTCACGACTCCGGGGGTGTTCAGGTCGTGCGCGTCGCCGTGACCGGGACGCCCGGCACCGGCAAATCCACGGCCGTCGAGGCCGTCGACACGGACCTGGCGACCGTCCACCTCAACGAGGTCATCCGCGAGGAGGGGCTGACGACCGCCCACGACGCGGGGCGCGATTCCGCCGTGGCGGACCTGGAGGGGGTCGCGGCGTATCTCGACGGCCGCGACGACGTCCTCTTCGAGTCTCACCTCGCCCATCACTTCGAGGCCGACCGCGTCGTCGTGTTGCGCTGCCATCCCGAGGAACTGGTCGACCGACTCCGCGAGCGGGGCGAGCCAGCGGACAAAGCCGAGGAAAACGCCGAGAGCGAGGCGCTAGACGTGATACTCGCCGAGGCCGTCGACCGCCACGGCGCGGACAGCGTCTACGAGGTCGACACGACCGACCGGGACCCGGACGCGGTGGCGGCGGCCATCGAGGCCGTGGTCACCGGTGAGCGCGACCCCGGTGCGGGGACGGTCTCGTTCATCGAGTACCTATGACGCTGGACAGGTTCAGACCCGCGGTCGGTGGTGTCCTCGGCCCGTCCGTGACGCTCGCCCGGCGGCTCGGACTGACGCCCAACGCCGTCAGCGTCGTCGCCTTCTGTTTCGCGGTCGGGGGCGCCGTCGCGTTCGCCGTGGCCCCGCGCGTGGACCGTCTCGTCTACGTCGCCGGGGCGGCGGGCGTCGTCCTCAACGGCTGGCTCGACCTCGTGGACGGGGAACTCGCCCGCGAGACCGGGTCGGGCGGTCCGGCAGGGGACCTGCTCGACCACGTCCTCGACCGCTACGCCGACATCGTACTCATCGCCGGCTTCGCGGCCGGTGTCGGACGGTACGCGCTCGGATTCGTCGCCGTCTCGGGCGTGCTCATGACCTCGTATCTCGGCACCCAGGCCCAGGCGGTCGGCCTCGACCGCGTCTACGGCGGTCTCGTCGGGCGGGCCGACCGGCACGCACTCATCGTCCTCGGGGGCGTCGTCGCCGCCTTCGTCACCCGTACTGTCGCGGGACTCGGCCCTGTCGGCTGGCTCCTCGTCCTCTTTTCCGTCGTCGGTCACGTCACCGCACTCCAGCGGTTCTACTACGCCTACCGCGGCCTGTAGCGACGGCGGCCACCCCGGCCAGCGAGTCGCTCGGTGACACACTGTCCCCTGCCGGAGCGAAACGGCTATTGAACGGCTGCGAGTACGGTGTGGTCCGCATGAGTTGGCGCGATATCTGACCGCTCGCCGTCGGCGTCGCCCGTCGCGAGGAAGCGCTACTGCTCTCTCGTCTCCGGAACGAGCACGCGGACGAGACCTTCTATCGGCCGGTCGGTGGGGGGATCGAGTTCGGCGAGGACTGGCCCTACGAGCGCGACGAGTTCGTGTTGCACGAGACGGGACACGGGCACGACGAGTGGGTCCCGGTCGAATGGGTCCCGCTGGACCAACTCCCGGAAGCGACCGTTTACCCCGAAAACCTCGCATCGCTGGTTCGTTCGTCCTCGTGATGGAAGCACGCTCGATGCAGTGAGATCCCGTCCCCTGCGTAGCCGTCGCGACCTGCCCGGTTCCTGTCGGGGGTGGCGTGCCGAACGATAACATACTGCTAAGTGACATGCGGGGGATCAGTAGACCATGGCGGTCGACAGACACGGTTTCGGGAGTGTCGACCCGTTCGAGATCACGAAACGACCGGCGGACACGAACGGTGATTTCGTCCGATTCGAAGCCACGGTCCATCCGAAACTCGATGCCGAGACATCTGGCGTCGAGCCGGACCACGAGCGTTTCCTGCTCGACAATCCCGACGAACACGTCCACCCCTATCAGCGAGAGGTCATCGAAGTCCTCGCCGGCGAGTACGCCGTCGAATTCGAGGGGACCGAACACCGACTGAGCGAGGGCGAGGATATCACCGTGCCACGGAACACGCCACATCGCCACTGGAACCCCTCCGCCGAGCCAATCCGGGTCGCCCACGAGCATCACCCGGCCCGGGATTCGGCGGCACACGCCGAGGCGATGTGGACACTCGCTCAGGAAGGCAAGACCAACGAGAAGGGGATCCCGAACCCGTTACAGTTCGCGGTGGTCAGCAGAGCCTATCCGGGAATCGCGTACACGACTGCCGTTCCGATCCCGGTCCAGAAGGCCGCGTTTGCGGTGCTGGGACCGGTCGGGCGGTTGGCGGGTTACCACGCAGCGTATTCAGACGACGGGTGAGTCAAACGCGAACGGAGCGTGTCGAGGGATGACCGTTCCCTCGACGACGTCGAAGAGGCCACAGCACAGCGGGCATTCCGCGGAATTGAGCCTGCTGAAGATGCGCCTTCTATTCAGCCCGACGCCCGGCCCGCAGAGATATTCGGTAGAGCGCACGGCGTTCGGTGGCATTTTCGACCGAACGACCGCTTCAAGGAGGCCCCCGGACTGTCTCGGCGCTGTGCCTCCCCGACAGAGACCGGACGCCCCGGAAAGGCGAGCTCGCGATTATCCGGCTTCGATCTCGTCTGCGTCGGCCTCGAGTTTCGCAACCACGGCCGGTCGCCCGTGGACGTCGATCTCGACGGTGTCGCCGGCGTAATCGACGCCTTCGACCGTCGCCCTGTCGTAGGCCCGCGAGACCAGCCCCATCGCCGCCTCGCAGTTCGGGACCGTGAGTTCGGCTGCCTCGGTCGGGAGTCTCTCGGTCACCGCTTCGACGAGGCCAGCGACGTTCGTGCCTTCCGTGACGCTGACCGGGACGGGGTTGGGCGCGTGCTCGGCGACGGTCCGCAACCGTGCTTCGCGCTCGCGCTCGTCGAGCAGGTCTACCTTGTTGAGCACGGTGACGACGTTTGACTCCTCGACGCCCTGTGACCCGAGAACGTCCAGTGAGACGTCGAGTTTCTCGCGTGCCGTCTCCGGGTCGTCACTCGCGTCGACGACTATGACGACGCAGTCGGCAGCGGCGGCCTCCGAGAGCGTCTCGCCGAACGACTCGACGAGCCAGTGGGGCAACTCGTCGACGAATCCGACCGTGTCGGTAAAGAGGACCGGCCGACCGTCGAGCGTCGCCCGCCTGGTCGTCGTCTCGAGGGTCTTGAACAGCCGGTTCTCGACTGCTGCAGTTGGGTCCTCGCGTGGGCGGTCCGGGTCGGCCGCGCCCTCCGAATCTTCGGTGTCGGACTCCGCTGTCGCGAGGTCCATCTCGTCAGCCAGGCGGTGCAACAGCGTCGACTTGCCGGCGTTGGTGTAGCCGGCGATGGTGACGAGGTCGAAACCCTGTTCGCGGCGGCGCTCGCGGAACTGTTCAGCGGGGCTCGGCAGGTCCGCGAGCTTCCGTTCGAGGTCGGCGATCCGGTTTTCGACGCCGTCGACGCGCGTGCCCTTCTCGAGGAGTTTGTTCAGGAACTGCAGGTCAGCGTTCTCTTCGATCCGCGGGAGTTCGTACTTCAGTCGCGCGAGTTCGACCTGGAGCTGTGCGCGCCTGGTCTCGGCCTGGCGGGCGAATATTTCCAGGACGAGGCGGTAGCGGTCGAACACGCGAGTCCCGTCGGGGAGTGCGTCTCTGACCGCGATAGTCTGTTTCGGGGTCAGTTCGCCGTCGATGGCGACGAGGGTCGCGCCGCTGTCGGCGACGCGTTCGGCGAGTTCGGCGAGTTTCCCGCGCCCGAAGTAACTGCCGGGGTCCGCCGGGCGGACCTGCGTCACCGCCTCTTCGACGCGGTAGCCCGCCGCGTCGGTCAGCGCTGCGATCTCGGTCGTATCTGCCGGTCCGTCGTCAGTGCGTTTCGCGACGACCGCTGGGTCGCCTGTCTGCTGTGTCATGGTTGGTGGGTCGCTGTCGGTCGAAAACTGGACGAGCGCGACCGCGTCGAAATCCCCGGTCGCACCGCTACTGGCCGTGACACACCGGCCGCCGCGAGCGGTCACACTGGTCGGTCAGACCAGCGCGTACCGCGACCGCGAACCGGCCGGCTCAAAACGAGGAGAGGGTCTCCATCACCCGATACGAGACGCCGGTGACACATAAAATCCCGGGTCGCTGTTTCGCTACCTGAAACACTGTGGCGCCGGCAGCGCGACTGTATCGAGCGTCCACTGGTAGCGGGGGTGACGCTGGCGGGGGCGCATCTTTTATCAGCGGTCACGGCCAACGGACTGGTATGGTTCAGTGTGAGATGTGCGGGACGGAGACGAATTCCCCGAACACGGTGAAAATCGAGGGGGCGGAACTCGACGTCTGCGACGAGTGCACGGAGTTCGGTACTGAGGTCAAACAGCAGAGCTCCTCGGGCACGTCGACGAAGTACTCGACCGGGTCCTCCTCGTCCGGGTCGTCCTCGACCGCATCGAGCGCGTCCTCGTCGAGTTCGTCCGGTGGGTCGAGCCGGCGCTCGGACATGTTCGATGAGATGGACGAACTCGCACAGGATTACGACGACATCATCCGCTCGGCCCGCGAATCCCGGGGGCTGAGCCAGAAGGAACTCGCACAGCAGTTGAACGAGAAGGCGAGCCTCATCCGGAAACTCGAGCGCGGTGACACGCTGCCCAGCGACGACGTCCAGCGGGAACTCGAGAGAGCGCTCGACATCGACCTTTCGGCGGGCGGGTCCGTCGAGGACGCCGAGTGGGAGAGCGGCAACGCCACAGGTGGCTACACGCTGGGCGACGTCGTCGAACGCAAGGACTGATACGGACCGTTGTAA
>JAZKRZ010000174.1:0-6534 GCA_036626395.1 Haloarculaceae archaeon | reverse complement strand
GATGCGTTCACCGTGGTTCGCGACGGTGGTAACGAATTACAACGGTCCGTATCACGGGCTCTGTCGGCTGGCGCTCCGTTCCCGCCTCCGTACCGACCGACGGGATTACCTGCCCGGCACCACACAAGTGAGACGAGGGATGGACGACCACACCGTCGACCACGGCATCGGTCCGCCCACCACCGGCGACCCGACGGGCTGGCGGACCGACCGCGCGGCCTCCGACGGCCGGGAACACGGGGGCGTGCGCCGGGCGGTCGTCCAGGTCGTCCGCCTCTACAACTCCGGGGAGACCCGCGAATTCACGTCTGCTTCGGGAACGTTTGTCAGGTGTACTGCACTCGCAGGTCTCCAGCTAACACAGACACATGGATGAACATACTACCAACTACACCGTAGCTCCGCCGATTTCCGGTAATCCGACTGGGTGGGACGAAGACCGGGGCGAGTCAAACGGCTGGGAGCACGGCACTCTCCGTCAGGCTGTGGTCCACGGCGTCCGGCTCTACAACGCGGGAGAGTTCCACGAATCACACGACTGCTTCGAAGCGGAGTGGTATAACTACGGGCGCGGTACGACCGAGAGTAAGTTCCTCCACGGAATGGTCCAGGTCGCGGCGGGCGCATACAAGCACTTCGACTTCGAAAACGATGACGGGATGCGCTCGCTCTTTCGTACAGCCCTTCAGTATCTCCAGGGCGTCCCGAACGACTTCTACGGCGTCGACCTCCTCGACGTGCGAGCCACGCTGAGGGACGCTCTGAGCGACCCGGTGCAGCTCCACGGGTGGCAGATAGTCCTCGACGATGAACAGCCCGTGGCCCGTGACGCGGACTTCCGATACGTGGCTGACCTCGAATAGGTGGACCGGACTCTGCCAGCGTTTCCAGTTCATCCATCGATTCACTCGATAGATCGGTCGACGAGTCTTCGCTCGTCGCTACGTTCGACGCTCTGGCAACCGTGATACGGACTGTTGTAATTCGTTACCGCCGTCGCGAACCACGGTGAACGCACCGGGCCGTGACTCGCCCATACGTCGGCGGCATCGCCGAAAATGGGTACAACGGTCCGTATGAGCCGTACTATCTAATTCGGAGGGCGACGGGCAGCTCTCCCGCGGGAGAGACCCCGGCACCGACCACCGGGATCTGGGCCTGGAACCGCTCCCGGAGTCGGGCGAACTGCTCACTCACGCGGGCGTCCCGCACATCACCGTGATCGCAGCGTTCGGCCCGGCTCCCCCGCCAGATCGGGGACATGGGTCCGGACGAGACCGGCGTGATCGTCGGGGGGACCGTGGGTCGACCCGGGACGACAGGCGAACGGGTGCTGGTGCTCGAATCGCAGTGAGGACGGAGTGGCCCGCCGGTCGGGGAACTATCACCCGCTGGGACTGCCGGGGGTAGCACCGAAAAAAATCAAGTACGTTCGAGTGGGCACAGTTCCCGTGGAGGTGACCCGGGCCGTCGGCACCCGTGACACCCTGACGAACCACTGCGACGGATACCTGACGCGGGTGGCCAACCTCGCGACGCGGTGGTCCCCATCGTAACCGCTCGGTGGGCCTCACGGCGGCCGGCGCCGGTCTCCTACGCGCACGACGACGACACCAGACCAGAACAGACCACAACCATGGACTCCGAATTCGTAATCGTGGGCGACGGGGTCGCGGGGAGTTCGGCGGCCCGCATCCTGACCGAGACTGCCCCGGAGGCGACCGTGACCGTCGTCACCGCCGAGGACGAACCGCTGTACAACCGCATCTTGATCAAGGAACTCGCCAAGGGCAAGATGCCCGAGGAGGCGGTCGGGATCCACGACGTGGCGTGGTACGACGACCGCCAGATCGACCTCAGACTCGACACCCGAGTCGAGACCGTCGACGTGAACGCCGATACCGATGACGTGCACACGCTCTGGACGATCGAACACGCGCGGCGCCTCCGCGAGGCCGCGAGGGAGGGCGACCGCGGGGTGGTCATCGGTGCGGGTCTGCTCGGACTGGACATGGCGGCCATCCTCGCGGTCCACGACGTCGACGCCCGCTACCTGATGCGGGGGACCCGCTGGTGGCGGTACGCGATGTCCGAGACGGGCGCCGAAATCATCCACGAGACCCTGCGCGAGCACGGCGTCGAACCGGTCTTCGAGAGCGGCGTCGACGGCTTCCTGACGACCGACGGCGAGTTGGATGGCGTCCGCGACACGAACGGGCGGACCTACGAGGCAGACCTGGCCACCGTCGCCGTCGGGACCGACCCGAACACGGGCTTTCTGGAGGACACGCCGGTCGACCTCGACAGCGGGGTACTGGTCGACGAGTACATGCACACCGGCGTCCCCGGGGTGTACGCAGCGGGCGACGTCGCCCGCCACTACGACTCTATCCTGGGGGACCGCGTCAGGAACGGGTCCTGGGACAGTGCCCAGCAGCAGGGCGTCGTCGCCGCCCACAATATGCTGGACCCCAAGTCCCAGGCTTTCGACTGCGTCCCGACGTACTCCGTCGACCACTTCGAGTTCCCGTTTCTCTCGTTCGGGCACCCGACCACGGGCGAGACCTACGCGGAACGGACCTACGACGACAGGGAGTGGCGGCGACTGGCGTTCCGTGACGACTGCCTGGTCGGGGGCGTCCTCGTCGGCGACCTCGCGCCCCAGCGGACCTACAAGCGGCTGATCCGCTCCCAGCGACCTGTCGCCGACCGGACGGAGTCGCTTCTGGCTCGCGACGTCCGGGCCGGTGACGTGGTCCCCGCCATGGCAGACTGACGGACGCCCGTACCGGCGGACTGGAGGCGAGCACGGACCGGACGAGGCCGTCATCGCGACCGGAGCCCCCGACGGGGAGTCGGTCTCCATTCGACAGGACCCGGTTTACGAGTGCACAACCGACCGGTTCGTACTGCCTTGGTCCCCGTACAGTCACGAGTGGTTCGGCTGCGGGCGGCCCCGGGGCGAACCGCCCACCCGGCACCGCTTCGCCACTCCGGACTGACCGTCCCGGACTGGCAAAGCGCACGGGATGGCTTTTCTTCCGATACCGGTCGTTCTCTTCAGTTAGACTGGCTGCGTCCGGGCGCGGTGTGAACCTGGACGCACGCGCCGCCGCGACCGCGACCGTTCGGGTCGAACGGACCGGCGGGGTCGACGATACGACGACATGCGCTCGCGCCTCGGGACTGCACTCCAGTATCTCGACGACCGGCGTCCGGACCACTACGGCGTCGACGTCGACGACGCCGGGTATCCAGCGTTCCCGGGCGACCGAGTCACGGCGCCACGACGGGTGACCGGATACTGGCGACGGTCTTCGGCGGCGAGCCACGACCCACCCTCGTACGGGATCCGAACAGGTAAGGAGCCCAACCCGCTATCGGGGAGCGAATGCGGATCGAACAGTTCGGTGCGGGCGACCCGGAGGTGGCGGTCGTCGGCGGGATCCACGGTGACGAACCGTGTGGCGTCAGGGCGGTCGAGCATTTCGTCGACGCGGAACCGGCTGTCGACCGGCCGGTCGCGTTCGTCCTCGCGAACGAGGAGGCCGTCGAACGGGACGTCCGGTACGTCGAGAGCGACCTGAACCGCGCGTTCCCTGGCGACCCGGACGGGGAGACTCACGAGGAACGACTCGCCCACGCCATCGGCGAGGCCGTCGGCGACTGCACGACGCTGGCGCTCCACTCCACCCAGTCCTACGAACACCTCTTCGCCCTGGTCGACGAGGTCGACGACCTGACGCGCGCGGTCTGTCCGCGACTCTCGGTCGACGCGGTCGTCGAGACGGGAACGAAAGGCGGCCGGATCTTCGATGCCGTCCCCGCCACGGTCGAAGTCGAGTGTGGCTACCAGGGGTCGGACCGCGCGGCGGCGAACGCGGTCCAGGTCACGCGGGAGTTCCTCGGCGCGACCGGCGTTTTCCCCGACGTCGACCACCACCGCGAGATCGAACTGCCGGTCTTCAGGCTCGGCCACCCGATCCCCAAGCGGGCCGCCGAAGAGTACGAGGTCTACGCCGAGAACTTCGAGGAGGTGCTGGCGGGCGAACCCTTCGCCGCCGCCGACGGCGAGGCCATCGTCGCCGAGGAAGCCTTCCACCCCGTGTTGATGTCCGCATACGGCTACGAGGACGTCTTCGGCTACACCGCCGAGCGCGTCGGGACCCTCTCTGGCTGACCGGCTTACTCCTCGGGGGCTTCGAACTCGACCAGCGTCAGGTCTCGGTCGAGCGCACAGAAGTCGTGGGGCGGGTCGCCCACGACCTCGGTGATCCGGTAGCTCTCGTCGAATTCGGCGCCGGCGGGCTCGCAGTACTCGTGGCTCGGACAGTCGGTGTGCGGGCAGGGCCCTTCGAGCTTGACCTTGCTTCCGGCGTAGGCGCTGGTACTGGCGACGTTGGCCCGCAGCGGTGCGGGCTCGACCTCGACGGCGCGGACGCCGTCGGCGTGGACCGCACAGTCCAGGGTGCTGGCGTTCTCGCGGACGTCCGTGACCCGGTAGCGTCGTCCCACCGTCAGCGTGAGACACTGGTCGCGGTACGGACAGCCGGTACAGCCAGAGGCCTCCCCCCGGTAGACGAACTCCGCCCCCGGCTCGGCCAGTCGCGTCCCCACCAGCGTGAGCGTCGACATACCCGCCGATAGCGGCTCGGCGGAATTAAGCTTCCCGACCGGCAGTCGGGCGCGTGCTGCCCGCGGCGTCTCTCCCCGTGTGGTGGGTCATACTGTCGGACACAGGTACGTGAACACGCTCGCCGGGAACACGCCATCGAAACGCCCGTTCCCGGTCGAACGAGCCACCGACGGTGGCCTCACGTGTGTCCGACAGTATCAGCCCCCGCGGCCGGTCAGTTCGTCGAGTTTCTCGAAGTAGTCCTCGCGCGGGACCTGGTACATCGCCCGGTAGTCGACGTCGCCGCGCGCGAACGAACGGGCGAGCTCGCGGGCGGCGCCCTCGGCGTCTGCCCGGCTGTCGAACGACCGCTCGTCCCCGGTGACCTCCGGTTCCAGAAACAGCGTCACGTACCACGGGTCCTCGGGGCGAACCTCGCGCCCGGGTTTCCGCCGGCGTCTGCCCTTCGTCAGGTAGACCGTCGGTATGCACGGCGACGGGAACTCCGTCCCGTCGAAGACGTCCGGTCTGTACACGAGGACGGCCTTCTCCTCGCCGTCCGACCAGACCTCCCACCCTTCGGGCACCGCGTCGAGTCCCATACACGCACCTGGCCGTTCGACCACATCAGTCGTGCGGTTCGGCCAGCCCCGGACTCCGACTGGTCCGACCCGCCGAGACTGAACGATCAGCCACATCCACGCGCTGTATTTAAACGCACGCCCACCCGCCGGACGTGCGACAGCGTGACAAGCGTTCGCCATCCATTGGTTCGGTCGACTTATACCTCTCGATAAGCGGGAAAAAAGCCGCCACCACAGCAAGTTTTTTATATCTGTATCACTCGTATAATAAATAGTATCGGTGGCTATCGCCGCCCGTACGCTGACGCGGCCGTCGGTCCCCCGGGGCTGGCGGCGGCGTGGTCATCCATGACAGGTGCTCGCACGGTCCGACGCCCGCGACGGTCCCCGCAGGGAACAGTAGACGAGGAGACGACCCGCGAGCAACGGCGACGGACGGGGAGCCCCCGAGACTCGAATCCGCGACCGGACGGTCGCAGTCGCCGGCCGACCGCGCGCTGGCGCCACGATCAAGCATGAACGACACGCACGACACCCTGGCGGAGTTGAGCCGAGAGTATCAGGACGCCATCCCGGCCGACCTGCGCGAGTACAGGAGCTTCGAGTGGTACCTCGACGAACTCTACGACGACCCCGAGATCGCCCGCAACGCCCACCAGCGCGTTGCCGACATGTTCGACTTCTACGGCACCGAGTACGACGAGGACGACGGCATCGTCGAGTACCAGCTCGCCTCGGAAGACCCGGTCAACGACGGCGAGAACACCTTTTACGGGCGCGTCATCCACGAGGCCATCCACGAGTTCGTCAACAAGGTCAAGTCGGGTGCCCGCGGGCTCGGGCCCCAAAAGCGGATCAAACTACTGCTCGGCCCGGTCGGGTCGGGCAAGTCCGACTTCGACCGGCAGGTCCGGCGCTACTTCGAGCACTACACGACGCTGGACGCCGGCCGGATGTACACGTTCCGCTGGACCAACCTCTGTGACGTCATCCACGACCAGGACCCCGCCGACGACGTCGTCCGCTCGCCGATGAACCAGGACCCCATCGTCCTCCTGCCCCAGGAGCAACGCGACCGGGTCATCGCGGACATCAACGCGGAACTCGACGCTCCCTATACTATCCGCAACGAGCAGGCGCTGGACCCGGCCAGCGAGTTCTACATGGACCGCCTGCTCGCCCACTACGACGACGACCTGCAGGCCGTCCTGGAGAACCACGTCGAAGTGATGCGCCTGATCGCCGACGAGAACATGCGCCAGGCCATCGAGACCTTCGAACCCAAGGACAAGAAAAACCAGGACGAGACGGAACTGACCGGCGACGTCAACTACT
>JAZKRZ010000173.1:0-6566 GCA_036626395.1 Haloarculaceae archaeon | reverse complement strand
CCCATTTTCGGCGATGCCGCCGACGTATGGGCGAGTTACGGTCCGATGCGTTCACGATGTTTCGCGACGGTGGTAACGAATTACAACGGTCCGTATGAGTCCCCGACACGGTCTCTCTGCCGGACGGGATCGGGTCCCGACGGCGCGACTGTCGAGTTCCGCCGCCCCTCCCATCGTAACGTCGCTCCTGTCGCAACGTCACTCGACCGGGCGTCGGCATCGAGACCGCTCGCGAGACCGGGGTGTACGTCCCGGGTGACCTCTGTGGCGCCAGTCCGCGGTTCGCCGGGTCGGACGACGACCGAGGGACGGGGCCCCGACGCCCCCCGCGGCGCTCCATGAACGCTGGAAAGTTTCTTAACCGACCCACCGGAGAGGGGACATATATGAGCAACGATAACACGGACACAGACGCCGAGGGGGCGGACGCGGACGACCCCGGGGACGCCGACCCGACGGAGGCGAGCGACGAGTCGCCGGACGCTAACGGGGAGTCGGGCGGTGTCATCGCGGGCGAGGACGGCGCGACCGGGGAGGGGACAGAAGCCGGCGAGCGAAGCGACACGAGCGGACGCGGCGTCGAGCGATTCCCCGAGCAGGAGGCGGCCCTCGACGAGCGCGCGGCGGAACTCGACAGGCGCGAGGAGCGCCTGAACCAGCGCGAGGAGGGGCTCGACAAGCGGGCCGAGGACCTCAGCGAGCGGGCGGCCGAACTCGACGAGCGCGAGGCGCGCCTGCGGGAACGCCGTGAGGAACTGGTCGACCGCGAGGACGAACTCGACCGCCGCGAGGTCGCCATCGAGGACGCCGAGAAGGACATCGCCGACCGCCGAGCGGCGTTGAACGACCGCGAGCAGCAACTGGACGAGCGGGCGGCGAAACTCGACAGACAGGAGGCGACGCTCGAGCGGTACGTCCAGGACCAGCTCGACGACGTCGAGGAGTCGCTGCCCGGTACGGTCCAGGAGGCGGTCTACTCCGCGTTCGACGGCATCAGCGTCGGCGAGGAGCGCGGTCGGTTCGGCACCGTCGGCAACGTCCTGCTGGGACTGGTCGGGCTCGTTTTAACTGTCGGCGGCATCGCCAACGCCGTCGCGATACAGTTCGGGTTCAGCGGCGCTTTCGGCGACCCGATGCTCGATTACGGGCTGAGCGCGTTCGTCGTCGTCGTCGGGCTGGCGGCCAACCTCGCGGCCGCGGCCAGCCGGGTCTGACCGGCTCGCCCCTCGCAGGCACCGGATTCGCGCCGGCCGAGGTCACTCGACGGCCCGTTCGCGCGCGACCTCGGCGATCCCCGCGTTCGCGGTACAACTCGGACATGCGTGGAGCAGCCCCGCCGTGTCGGTAAAGACCCGGGCGAACCGGTCGGAGACGTGCGCTCCACAGTGGTCACAGGTCGGCATCCTCTATCTCCGTCCGGGCGGACTCCTCCCCACTCAAAGAGGGTTTTCCGAGATCGGTCCAAATTTCGACGGACATCTCTCGGTAGTCGGTCGAACTTTCGCGTGTCTCTCGCGTCCGAATAGTTCGGTCGCTTTTCGTTCCCGCGTCCGGATCGCTTTTGCGAGCGGACCACCGACCGGTGGCCATGGACGGGGAACTCGACACGCCGGTACTGGACGACCACATGCACCTGGACCCGCGCCACGGGCGGGGGGTCGAGGCCGCTCGCGAGTTCGCCGACCACGGCGGCACGCACCTCCTCGTCGTCAACAAACCCTCCTGGCACCTGCTGGACGGCCTCCCCGAGGGCCCCGCGGACTTCCGCGAGGTGTTCGAACTCACGGTGGGCGTCGTCCACGAGGCAAGCGACGTCCTCGACGGCCGCGCCTGGCCCGTTCTCGGGGTTCATCCCGGCCTCGTGAGCCAGCTCGTCGACGCGGGCCGCGACCCGGACGAGGCCCGCGAGTTGATGCAGACCGGACTGGACGCCGCCGCCGAGTACGTCGCCGACGACCGGGCGCTCGCGCTCAAATCGGGGCGCCCGCATTACGAGGTCCCCGACGCCGTCTGGACGGCCTCGAACGGCGTGATGCGACACGGGCTCACCCTCGCCGCCGAGGCCGACTGTGCTATCCAGCTCCACGCCGAGGGGAGCGAAGACCTCACCGACGTCACCGAGTGGGCGGAAAAACGGGGCCTCCCCGCCCACCGCGTCGTCAAACACTACGCCGGCGGGCGACTGGCGGGTCCCACGAAGAGCGTCATCGCGAACAAAGACGACCTCGAAGTGGCCGTCGAACTCGCCGAGGACGAGGGCGAGCCGTTCATGATGGAGACGGACTTCATCGACGACCCCGACCGGCCGGGGGCGGTGCTGGGACCGAAGACCGTCCCGCGGCGGGTTCGCTGGCTCTCACAGGAGGGCCACGACGACGCCGTCCGGATCGCCCACGTCGAGACGCCACGGCGGGTGTACGGCATCGATACCGAGGGGACGCTCGGGGAGTGAATCGGCACATCGTGGAGCGACGAGCGAGTTGGCAACCTCGGTGGTCGGGTCTGACCGCGGAGCGGGGGCGCTGGCCGTGTCCGGTTACTGCCAGTAGTTCTTGTCGACGATGTCGCCGGTTTCTCCCGAGATGACGTACTCCGGCCCCCCACCGGCGATGTTCTCCACTGGGCGATATTCGACATGCCAGTTGGTCCCGTCGAAGTCCGCCGTCACCGTTACACCCGGACACGATTCACTCAACACGACTGTTGCCTGTTCGGCCGGGAGAAACCCCGATGCCGGCAAATCGGCAACACGCCCAGTGACTCGTTCGTGTCCGGGTGTAGTGAACTCCGAGAGGTCGTCGTCCGGATGGCTGACAGAGAGCGACTCACCGTCGTTCGTGCCCCGCTTGACGCCTGGTTTCCCACTTCCCGGTGTAGCGACGCGAGGGCTCCGGATCCGCGCCCAATTTCTGTTCCGTCCTCCCGACCGCCGGACTCGCGAGTCACGGCCGAGTCCTTCTCGCTGTCGACGGCAGTAGAACGGTCCATCTCGTGAGGTGACCGACGGTTAATCGGTCCTGACAGCAATTATGCCTCCTCGAAAAAAGGTCGTAACTAGGTCGTGGCGAAAGTCATATCCCCCGAGGGACGAACCGGAACGTATGAGCACCGACCCGGGGGAGTACTACACGCCCGAACGCTGGCAGAACTGGCTCGACAGGGTCGAGGAGGAGGACGTCGACCCCGAGGACGACGACTCCGCCCAGCTGCTGTGGAACATGCAGGACGACACCGCCATCGCGGTGGCCAAGGTCATCACTGACTTCGAGGACGGCGAACTCGGCGAGGACGAGGCGCTCGGCGAACTGGAGGACATGCGCGAGGTCGTTCTCGCGGAACCGGACTTTGACGACGAGGAGCGGCTGATGCTCGTCGACAGCGTCCAGACGTCGCTGGTCTGTGTCTTCTACGCCGCCGAGGAGTACATCGTCGGCGGCGTCGTCGAGGAGGGGGATTTCGACGAGTACCTGCGCGCCGCAGAGGACGCCGAGGCCGGCGAAGACCTCGACACCGCCCTCTCGTACTGCGTGCAGGCCGGGACGCTCGTCATCGACGGCCACCAGTTCGACCCTGCCGTCGCCGAGCAACTCGACCCCGGGCTCACCGTCCAGTGGATCAACGGCCTCGACAGCCTCCAGAACGCGATGCGCGACCCCGAGGTCGTCGAGGAAGACGACGAGTAATACTGTCGGACACAAGTGAGGCCACCGTCGGTGGCTCGTTCGACCGGGAACGGGCGTTTCGCTGGCGTGTTCCCGACGAGCGTGTTCACGTACTTGTGTCCGACAGTATAACCTCACTCCTCCCCCGCTCGCCCGCTCTCTTCTCGCCCGGTCGCCGAGCGATTATCACGCCGGAAAATCGGGAACACAGCTATTTGGGCGGTGAAAGGGTAGGTCGGGTCGATGTACCGGGACGACGACCGCGGGCAATCGGTCCAGATCGGCGCTGTCCTCCTGTTCGGCGCGCTGGTCGTCGCGCTCGCGGGCTACCAGGCGTTCGTCGTCCCACAGCAAAACGAACGGGTGGAGTTCTCCCACAGCCAGACGGTCCAGGACGACATGCAGGAGTTGCGCAACGCCCTGGTGTCGGCGACGGGCGAGGCGTCGACGCGGTCGGTGTCGGTGACGCTGGGGACGCGCTACCCCGACCGGCTATTCGCGGTGAACCCCGGGCCCGTCTCGGGGTCTTTGCGGACGGCGGGGACGGCGGACTCGTCGGTCACCCTGCGGGTCGTGAACGCCCGGACTGACGGCGAGACGGGCGACTTCTGGACGGGCGCGACCCGCAGCTATCCGACCGGGTTCGTGACCTACCGGCCCGACTACAACCGCTACCGGAACGCGCCGACGACGGTGTACGAACACTCGGCGCTGGTCAGCGACTTCGGGACCGGGACCGTGGCGCTCGCGGACCCGTCGTTCGTCGACGGGCGGAGGATAACGCTCGTCGCGCTGAACGGCTCGCTGTCGACGACGCGGGTGGGGGCGTCGTCGGTCGACGTGCGGCCGGTGAGCGCCTCCACGCGGACGGTCTCGGTCACGAACACCAGCGGGTCGAACGTCACCATCGAACTGCCGACGCGCTTTTCGGAGTCGTTCTGGCAGGAAGCGCTCTCCGACCAGCTGGCTCCCGACGGCTACGTCGAGTCGGTCGACGTCGTCTCGGGGAGCCCGTCCGACACGCTCGTCGTCGAACTGACGGCCGGCGAGAACTACACGCTCAGGCTGGCGAAGGCGGGCGTCGGGACGGGGGTCGAGGGTACGGAAGCGGCGTACCTCACCGACGTGGCCGGCAACGGGTCGGCAGTGCCCGAGGCGGGTTCCGAACGACTGGTCCTCGAAGTGCGTGACGAGTACAACAACCCTGTTTCGGGCGTCGTCGTCTACGCGAACGCCACGGACGGGACGTTCACTGACAAGAAGGTCACGACCGACAGCAATGGCCGGGCAGTCTTCCAGTACGAGGCGCCGGGGAGTGTCGATGCACTCCGCGAGGCGACCGTCGAGTTCAGTTACGAGGGCGTCCCGGGCGCGGACTTCGACGGGACCGCGCCCGAGAACGTGACGATGACGGTGGACGTCCAGAACACCCGGACGGATGCTAGCGGAAGCGGGAGCGTTCCGTACGCCGTCACCTGGCACTCCCCAGACGGCGGGAGCGACTCGCGGTACAAACTCGACGTCGGGGCCGAGGGGACGACGAAGACCCTGACCGCCCTCGTCGAGAACTCGACGCTCGGGAACCGGACCATCGACGGTGCGGACGTCGACTTCGCAGTCAACGACAGCACGGTCGGCACAGTCTCGCCCGGCACCGACACGTCCGGGCCTGCTGGCAAGGTTTCGACGACGTTCACCGCCGAGGACAACGGCGTGGTCCGGGTCTACGTCACGGCCGACGGCGGCGCGAGCGACTACCTCGATATCAACGTGACCGGAATGAACACACCGTCGATATCGAACGTGGCGCTCGGGGAGAGCGGAGGCGACCTGACGCTCTCATTCGACTCCAGCGAGGCCCTCGGCAGCGACACCTCGGATATCTCCGTCACCGTTGACGGGCCGAACACGAACGACGTCTACAGTTTCGACCGGACGGACTTCTCCGAGACGAACAACGGCGACGGGACGTTCACCTACACGCTAACGACGACCCAGGCTTACGACGACGGCGCCGGGACCTACACTGCGACCGTCGACGATGCGGTCGACATCGCGGGGAACAACGGCGGCGAGAACGGCGAGGGCAGCGGCCTCTCGGACACGTACTCGTACTCCTCGGGGCCACCGACCACGCAAAACGGGATCCGCTACGACGGCGGACTCACGTCGACAGGGTCCAGCAGTGCGATCCAGTTCGACATCTCGAACGTCGATTCGTCGTCCGCGCGCATCGAGGGGATCAGGGTCTCCGTGCAAAACGGGGTCGACGACCAGATCTACAACGACGGCCCCCGTGAGTTCGAGATCACCGGCGGGGACTCCGACGGGTACAGGGACAGGGACGGTAACCCGACGGCCAACTCGTTCGCCGCTGACGGGAGTACCATCGCCCTCACGCAGAACGGCGTCCTCTCGACGTCCGGCAGTGGGTCGAGCGCGACGGTCTCGGTCGGCCAGTTCGGGACTGCTTCGGGCAACACCTTTACCGAGTACGACTTCGGTTCCTTGACTCGGGTCTCCTCGTCGGACAACTGGGACGTCAAGGTCGTCCTCGAACTACAGAACCGTGGGGACGTCACCTTCTACTTCGACGAGTCGTAGCGATGAGACGAATTGACGCGCCCCGCGACCGATCCGGGCGCCGTGGTCGACGTCTGGAGGTGACGGGTGGACACTCTTCACGTGCGCAGTCCGAAGTCGTCGGCGTCGTCCTCGAAGTCGCGGCCGGCGACACTCTGCTGTCACACAGCGGCGGGGACACGCTGGAGCGCCCGTCGCTGACGATGATTCTCGACCGGGGCGACACCAACCAGCGATTCACGCCTGCACCCGCCCCGCGTCCGCCGGTGACTCATAGTGATTATTGTAGCGATTTACCGGTACGCGCCGGCACCGGTACCG
>JAZKRZ010000172.1:0-6596 GCA_036626395.1 Haloarculaceae archaeon | reverse complement strand
GCCGACATCGCAATCATCGACACCGGAATCGACGACGACCACCCGGACCTGCAGGCGAACGTGGGGGCCGGGAAAGCGTACGTCGATTGCCGGGGGTCGAACTGCAACTACCCGTGGTCGGACGACGACAACCACGGCACCCACTGTGCGGGCATCGCCGACGCCGTGGACAACAGCGAGGGCGTCGTCGGCGTCTCGACCGGGGCGACGTTACACGCCGTGAAGGTCCTGGACAACAGCGGGAGCGGGTCGTTTTCGGACGTGGCGGCCGGTATCGAGTACACCGCCGACCAGGGCTGGGACGTCGGGTCGATGAGTCTGGGGGCCTCGTCGGGGTCACAGACGGTCAAGGACGCCTGCCAGTATGCATACGACAACGGCGTCCTGCTCGTGGGGGCAGCGGGGAACTCCGGCCCCTGTACGGACTGTGTGGGCTACCCGGCGGCGTACTCGACGGTCGTCGCGGTCTCGTCGACGGACAGCGACGACTCGCTGTCGTCCTTTTCCTCGACGGGCTCGGAGGTCGAACTCGCCGCGCCCGGCGGGAGCATCTACTCGACGGTCATCGGCGGATACGACACCTACTCCGGCACCTCGATGGCGTGTCCGCACGTCTCCGGTGCCGGGGCGCAACTGATGGACAACGGGTACACGAACACCGAAGCCCGCGACCAGTTGAACTCGACTGCCGAGGACATCGGTCTCGGTGACAACGAACAGGGGAACGGCCTGCTCGACGTCGATGCCGCAGTAAGCGGGAGTACCGACTCCGCACCGTCTGTATCGTGGGTGAACCCCGTCGACGGCGATACCGTCAGCGGCACTATCACCGTCCAGATCGACGCCAGCGACAGCGAGGATAGCGACGACTCCCTGGACGTTACCTACAGCGTCGACGGTGGGGCCTCGCGGTCGGCGTCGTACAACACCGACACGGGCTACTACGAGGACACCCTCGACACGACACAGTTCTCCGACGGTGACCACACCTTCGAGGCGAACGCGACCGACTCGGCGGGCAACACCAGTTCGGCGAGCATCACGGTCACGACCGACAACACCGAGAGCGCACCCACCGTCGACAGCCTGTCGGCGACGGAGGTCGAGACGGACGACTCGGACGCCGAGTTCGACGTCGACTGGTCGGTCTCGGACGGCGACGGCGACCTCTCCTCGGTCGACCTGACGCTGACCGACGACACGGCCAGTGAGACCGAGGACACTGCGTCGGTCTCGGTGAGCGGCGACACCGCCAGCGGCACGACCCGACTGGTCGCCACGGGCGACGACGGGTCCGGTAACGACTACACCGTCGACGCCACAGTTACCGACTCCAGCGGGAACACGGGTTCGGGGTCGACCACGGTGAGCGAGACCGAGAGCACCAACTCGGCGCCCTCGGCGAGTATCGACGCGTTGAACAACCGGAGCAACCCGCGCTGGGACCGCTACGAGGTCGACTGGAGCGCAAGCGACTCGGACGGCAACCTCGACACCGTCGTCGTCGAGATGCTCGACTCGAGCGGCAACACGCTCGATTCGGTGACCAACGACGTCAGCGGGTCCTCGGCCAGCGGCGTCGACGAGGTCCGGTCCAAGAGCAACGGCGCCGAGATCGTCGTCACCGCGACCGACACCGACGGCGCCTCCGGGTCGGACTCCCAGTCGATCTGAGCGGTGTCCCTCGACACTCGCCTCGCGGTCACCGTCGGGGACGACGCCGTCGACTTCGCGTTCGCCGCCGAGAACGCGGGCGACGAGCCCGTCGACCTGACGTTCCGGAACGGGATGACCGCCGACGTCGTCGTCTACGATGGCGACACCGAGGTCTGGCGCTGGAGCGACGGGCGGATGTTCACGCAGGCCGTCCGGACGGAGACGCTGGCGCCCGGCGGGTCGACGACCGCGAACCTGACCTGGGGTGAGCCCTCGCCCGGCACGTACACCGCCGAGGCGTCGCTCGCGGCCACCGAGGTCGATGCCGTCGCCCGAACGGGGTTCGACGTTCCCTGATAGTGATTATTGTAGATTATTTCCGGATTGCGCCGGTACCGGTGCCGGCGCGTACCGGTAAATCGCTACAATAATCACTATGAGTCACTCGACCGGTTCCTTCCAGTTGACGACGGCGGTGCCGACCGCGAAGGCGTCGTCGGTTGCCGTGTCGCGCCGTATCTGTAGCGTGTTCTCGCCGGCGGCCAGTTCCCGCTCGGTGATAGCGTCCATCCAGTACTGCCATCCTTCCGCGGGGGGGACGTCGAAGCCGCTCAGCGGGTCGCCGTTGAGGACGATTTCGTGGGTGTAGGCGCCGATGTCGTAAGCCTGGAGTTCGACGTACGCCTCGGTCGCACCCTCGGGGACGGTGAACCCGTGGACGGCGGTCTCGTCGCCGGCGTACTCGGCCCACGGGACGTCCAGGGCGTCCGCGGACGGTCCGAGCTGTTCGAGGACGGTCACGAGTGCGTAGTTCGCGCGATGGGTCATACCCCCACTAGCAGGGGTAGCCCAAAGAGGTTGGGTGTGTGGAACGAACGCGGCGGGGACAGGTCGCCGGCAGGGCCTGCGTGCCGGCGGACGCGGGCGTCGCTACGCCGGTTCCTCGAAGTTGCCCGCGCGGTCCAGTATCATATCCCGGAGTTCGTCGGCGACGCTGATGTCCTCCATCTCGTCTTTCTCGATGATAGCGGTGCCCTCGATGGAGTCGCGGTTGGCCTGGTCGACGACGTAAAACGAACGGGTACGCGTTACTCGCCCCACCGAAGACATGATCCGGGCGCGCTTTTCGGCGGCCTTGGTGAGCTCGGAGTGGCCGGTGAGGACGTCCTCCTCGGGGCGCTCGTTCTCGCTGACGGTCTCGAAGGGCGCCCGCGAGGTGGGGTGGACGTCGAACCCGACGCGGGTGAGCACCGCGACGATGGGTTCGTTCTCGGGTTCGACCTCGGGGTCCTCGGGCGTGGGTTCGTCCTCGCGGACGTCCTCGGCGCCGTCCAGGACGTCGACGGGCGCTGTCAGCGGCTCGTCGAAGAGGTCCTCCAGTTCGGCGGCGACCTCGACGGAGGCGTCCATGCCGTCCTCGTACTTCGAGACCGTCCGCCGGGAGACGCCGAGTTCGTTCGCGAGCTGGCCCAGCGACCAGTCGCGCTCCTCGCGAACGTCCGCGAGGACCTCGCTGTCGATGTTGACGTAGAGGCCGCCGGGTGCAGCGTAGATGAGCGGCGGGACCCCCTCGACGAAGAGGTCCATGGCGGTGTCGGGCGAGAGCACCGGCGCGCCGTGGCGGAAGTAGGTCACGCCGGGTTTGAGCTCCTCGTCGCGGGTCCGCAGGCCGATGACGAGCGGTGTCGCCCGCAGGTACTTCCCCAGACGACGCATCTCGGCGCCGGTGTGCGCGTCGAAGGCGTCGATGTTCCCCAGGATCTTCACCAGCAACACGTCCTCGCCGCGGCGCGCGGCGACGTCGAAACTCTTCGGCCGGATCGCACACCGGTCGCTCACCACGAACCCCGCGTCCTCCAGCATCGCAGTGACGTTCTCGACCAGTGCCGACCGTGACATACTCGAACGTAAGTAGTTCACCCCATATAGGCGTTGTGCCCACTGTAGAACCCCCCTACGTCCCGTTTTTGAGGTCCGGCCGATACATTGATATACGGACGGAGCGCTCACGCATAGCTTTGGGGGGCGAGTCTGACGCCGGCGCGGACTGTGAGGGCCGATGCCGGGACTGGGGTCGGGGTCAGGGTCGGGCGCGTCCGAAACGCGTTTGCCCGCGAGCGCGGTAACCCGACTGTGACCGTCATCGGGCTCGACGACACGGACTCGCGCGAGCGGGGGATGTGTACCACGTACGTCGCCGCCACGCTCGCGGACGCGGTGCGCGAGGCCGGCGGGTCGGTCGCGCGCCGCGTGCTGGTCAGACTGAACCCGGCCGTCGAGCACAAGACCCGCGGGAACGCCGCCCTGGCGCTCCACACGGACCTCGCCCGCGACCGGGCGCTCGCACTCGCCCGCGACCACCTCGCGCTGGCCGAAACTGCCGACCCGAAGACCAACCCGGGGGTGGTCGTCGCACCCGGAGACCCGGCGGAGGTGCCCGACCGCGTCGCCGACTTCGCCCGCCGGGGCGTCCGCGACCTGCTCGCCGTCGAGGACGCCGTCGCGCTGGCCGACGACGTCGGCTACGAGACCGCCCACACCGGGAACGGCCGCGGTCGCGTCGGCGCGCTGGCGGCCGTCGGCGCCTGGCGGGCGTTCGACGACTGGACCTACGAGTGGCTCTCCTACCGCGAGCGCGAGCGCTGGGGCACCGAGCGCGACGTGGTCCGCGAGAGCGTCTTCGCCGCCGCGGACCGCGGATACCCGGACGTGTGGGACACCGTCGACCGCGAGGAGGGGTACCCCGTCTGCGTCCCGCGGACGCCCTGTCCCGTCCTCTACGGGATCCGCGGCGACGACCGCGACGCCGTGCGGGCAGTCGCTTCGGCGGTCGACTCGGAACCCGTCGCCGGGCGGGCGCTGTTCGTCACCAACCAGGGGACGGACGTCCACCTGCAGTCCGTCGACGGCCTGAACGGGCTCCGCGAGGGGGGTGCGTTTCGGGTCGACGGCGCTGTCGTGAGTCCGCCCGAGACCCGCCAGGGCGGGCACGTGTTCGTCGAACTCGGCGAGAACGCGAGCGACGAGAGTGGAGCAACCGACGGCAAGACCGTCGAGTGTGCCGCCTTCGAGCCCACGAAGCGCTTTCGCGACCGGGTGCGGGCCCTCCGCGTCGGGGACCGCCTGACCGTCTGTGGCGAGTTCGGCGGCGGGACGCTCAAACTGGAGAAGTTCGCGGTCCGCGAGCTGGTGACGACCGAGCGGGTGACGCCGGACTGTCCGGCGTGTGGCCGGTCGATGGGGTCCGCGGGCGCCGGGCAGGGGTATCGCTGCCGGGACTGCGGGACCCGCGCTGACGGGAAAGTCGAGGTGAGCGTCGAGCGGGACCTGGAGACGGGCTGGTACGAGGTCCCGCCGTGTGCCCGACGACACATCGCGAAACCGCTCGTCCGCGGGGGGTTCGACGACGTGACGCACCCGGAGCGGTGAATCGAGTCTGTAGTCCGGGGGTAGTTCTCCCGCTACCGATGGCGACCGATGAGAGCCCTCGACCCGCTCGCCAGCGCGCGCCGACGTGGACTGTCCAGCCGCTCACTCACAGCATGGAGCGGAGCGAGCGGGTGCGGACGCCACACTCCTCGCGGTAGTCACACGGCGAGCACTTGGCGTCGTTGTCCAGGCGAGAGGGAGGACCGTCGATGGCGCGTGCCGTCCGGAGGGCCGCACGGTAGGCGGCCTTGCGTCGGGTCGTCAGGGGCACCTCGCGGACGACGCCGTGGGCGGGGTACTCGGCGATGGCGGTCTCGACAGGGCGCTCGCGTTCCCACGCGAGGGCTTTGGCGGCGGCGACGAGTCTGACGGTCTGGGGCTCCCAGACGCCGTTTGTCGGCGGGTCGCCCGTGAACACGAGCGACGGGCGGGGCGGGTCCTCCAGGACCTTGTGGGCGACGCCCCGACAGTCCTGCCCGGCGAGATGTACGTCCCGGTCCGGCGGGTCGACCAGGGCGTCCCAGTCGTCGAAGGTCGCCCGCGCGCGACCGAGACGGGAGCGGTACTGCGTGGGCGTGAGCGCGGTCGGGGCCGCCGCGAGGGCGTCGTCGTCCTCGAGGAGCCGCTCGTACCGGAAGGCCAGTTCGCGGACGGCGGCCACGCGCGAGGGCGGGTCCGGGCGGTCGGGGTCGCGGCGCCGGTAGTAGAGCTTGCGCGGACAGTACGCGGCCGTCTCGACGTCGCGGAACGTCTCCATACCCCGGGGTGGCCGCGCTCTCCGGGATAAACCTTCAGAACGAGACGTCCGTCTCGATGTCCTCGGCGGCCTCTTCGAGGCCGTCCTCGGTGTCGGCGAAGCGCCGCGCCAGGTCGGCGTCCGTGAGTATCTCGTCGAAGGCCTCCTGGTAGCGGTGGTTCGCCCGACGGGCGGCGTCCTGTGCAGCCGCGATCCGGCGGTAGTGTGCGACCGTCTCGACGTCGACGCCGAGGTCGGCGGCGACCGTCTCGTCGGCCTCGTCGGCGCGCCGGCGCAGGGCCGCGAGGTCGAAGGGTGCGTCCGTGTCAGCCTCGCGGAGGAGGTGCAGGTCGAGGCGGGCCGCCAGCACCGTCTCGGGCGCGAGGTCGAGGTCGGCGGCGATGGCCTCGTCGTCGGCGTCGTCGTAGAACGCCCGGACGAGCGCGACGTACGTCTCGACGTCGAGGTCGGTCTCGCAGGACTCTCGCTCGCGCAACCGGGTGACCACCTCGCGCAACTGTTCGGTGTCGTCACCCCCGTCGTCGAGGAGCGACCCGGGTGTCTCTGTCTGGCGCTCCGTGACCGCTTCCTCCTCGGAAACCGACAGGAAGATGTCCCTGAGCTCCGCGGTCTTCTCGTCCATCCTGCCCGCAGTTCGGGGCTCGAACGGATAAAACGCTGTCGTCGGCAACAGGTCCGCCGGCGCGGACGGGGTCGTGGGAACGACCCCGCGACCCGCCGCTATCCGTATCTCTATCCGTGGGCGCGCTGAGAG
>JAZKRZ010000171.1:0-6664 GCA_036626395.1 Haloarculaceae archaeon | reverse complement strand
CGGCACAGCCGTGACAGAGTTCGACCATCCCCTGGAAGCCGTTCTCGTTGTCCCACTCGAGCACGGGGTCGAAGTCGGCGTCGAACGCGTAGTCGGGGTCGAACCGCAGGTTCTCCGTGGGTTCGACCTCGCCACAGACGTTGCCGGGGTTCAACAGCCAGTCCGGGTCGAAGGCCGTCTTCAGGTCCCGGAAGGTCTCCCAGAGGCCCTCGCCGTAGAGCTTGCGGTTCCACTTCGTCCGGGCCTTGCCATCGCCGTGTTCGCCCGAGACCGACCCGCCGTACTCGACGACGAGGTCGGTGACTCGCTCGGCGATCGCTTCCATCCGGTCGACGCCGTCGCCGGTCTTGAGGTTCAAGAGCGGACGGATGTGCAACACACCCGGGCCGGCGTGGGCGTAGTAGGCCGCGAACGTGTCGTACTCGTCGAGGATGTCCTGGATGTCCGCGACGTACTCCGGGAGGTTCTCGGCCGGGACGGCGGTGTCCTCGACGAACGGCCAGTGTTTGTCGTCGCCCGTCCGGGACAGCAGGATGGGCAGGCCGGCCTTGCGCATCTTCCAGAACTCCGCCTGCCGGTCGGCGTCGTAGGCTTCCAGCGCGTCGACGGCGTTGACCGGGGCGTCGCTGGTCTCGGCCGCTCCGTCGTCTGGCGGTTCGGCCGGTTCGTAGCTCGGCAGCCGGTCGGCCAGCAGGTTCGCCACTTTCCGTCGGGCCTCGGTTTCGGAGTCGGCGTAGAACTCGACGAGCAGCGTCGAGTCGGTCCCCTCCGGGAGCGTCTCGACGAGGTCCGCGAACTCGCCGGTGTCGCGGGCGAGGTCGAGGAACACGTCGTCCATGACTTCCACCGCGGACGGGTCGTGTTCGAGGATGGGTGCGACGTCGCGCATCGCCGGGAGCACCCCGTCGTAGGTCAGCATGACGACCGACGTCGTCTCCGGAACCGGCTCCAGCGACACCTGCGCCTCGGTCACGATGGCGAGCGTCCCCTCGCTCCCGGCGAGGAGCCGCCCGACGTTGACCTGCCCGCGCTCGCGGGCGTCGGCGACGAGCCTGTCGAGGTTGTACCCCGAGACGTTCCGCGTCAGGTCCGGGTATCGGGCCTCGACCTCGTCGGCTTCCTCCTCGAGTATCCGGCGGACCTCGGCGTAGATCCGGGATTCGATGTCGGGCTCCCCGCTGCCGGCGCCCTCGGCCAGTTCGTCGAGGTCGTCGACGTCGACCCAGCCGAAGGTGGTGACGGTGCCGTCGGCGAGCACGGCTTCGACGGACTCCAGGTAGCCGTCCGCTTTCTCGTATTTCAGCGAGTGCGCGCCGGTGGAGTTGTTGCCGATACAGCCGCCGAGCACGCTCTTGTCG
This sequence comes from Haloarculaceae archaeon, assembly GCA_036626395.1. Taxonomy (GTDB): domain Archaea; phylum Halobacteriota; class Halobacteria; order Halobacteriales; family Haloarculaceae; genus QS-5-68-33. Next base: position 5,306 of record JAZKRZ010000171.1, on the reverse strand, counting down.
CCCCACGCCGGGTCCGGCGCGTACTTCAGGTCGTGGGGACGGAGCCGGTCGTTGAGTGCCGCGAGCGTGATGCCCGCCTGTGCGCGGGCGGTCCGCGCGTCGGGGTCGACGCCGAGGAACGCGTCCATGTGGCGCTTGAAATCGAGGACGACAGCCTCGTTGACGGCCTGTCCGGCCAGCGACGTGCCGCCGCCGCGGGGCAACACCGGTATCTCGCGGTCGGCGCAGTAGGCCATCACGGCGGCGACGTCGTCCGTCGAGGCGGGTGCGACGACCCCGATCGGGAGTTGGCGGTAGACGCTGGCGTCGGTCGCGTACAGCTGTCTGCTGTAGGTGTCGAACCGGACGTCCCCGTCGACGCGCGCGTCCAGCGCACTCACGAGGTTGGGTCGCTCGGCGCCGTCGCCGGCGTAATCGTAATCGGCGCGCGGGTCGGCGGCCGGGTCGCTGTCCGTCCCGCGGCCGGTCTCGGTCGCCGACCGTCGGCCGTCCGATGCCATCGGTCAGAACGCCCCCGGTGCGACGACGTACCCGAACAGGAGTGTCAGGACCCCCGTGGCCGTCGCGTAGTAGACCAACGGGATGAGTTCCAGTCGGATGACCCGACCCTCCTCGCCGACGAGGCCGACGACGGCCAGCGCGGCGACGACGTTGTGGATGGCGACGAGGTTGCCGATGGCGCCGCCGACGGCCTGGGCTCCGACGACGACCTGGGTGGGGACGCCGATGTTCTGGGCGGCGTTGAACTGGAAGGTGCCGAACAGGATGTCACTGACCGTGTTCGACCCCGCGATGAACGCGCCGAAGGCGCCGACCAGGGACGCGAAGAACGGGTACGCCCCGCCAGCGACGTTGGCCGTCAGGTCCGACAGGATGACGAGCATGCTGTCCAGGTCGCCGGCCCGCCCGGAGTTGATCATGATCTGGACGGTCGCGACCGCGAACCAGAGCGCGATAACCGCCGGCAGTATCTTCCAGAACGTCTCCGACCAGGAGTCTTTGATCTCCTCGCGGTCCATCCCGTGCAGGCCGTAGGTGACCACGCTGACGACCACGAAGATCGCGCCCGGCAGGTACAGCGTCCGGAACGACCCCGAGAGACCCTGGATGCCGAAGATGTTCGTCCACGCGATGACGAGGTTCGAGGTCAGGAACTCCTGCAGGGGCGTCCATATCCGCGTCACGACGAGCAACGCGGCGGTCAGGACGTAGGGGAACCACGCCATTCCGAGCGACATCTCGCGGTCGGGCGTCGCCTGCGCGGTGCCGCCGTCGGCCGCGACCGCCCGTCCGCCGGACGTGCTCTCGCCGGGTTCGATGTCGCCGACCCAGTGGGCGGGCCACCCCTCGCGGGGGCCGAAGTCCCACTCCTCGTCGGGGAGCAGGTAGCCGGCCCGCAGCACCGCGGCGGTGATGAACAGGCCGACCATCGCCCCGAGCAGCGCCGGGAACGTCGGTCCCAGGAAGTAGGCGGTCAGCCAGTAGGGCACCGCGAAGGCCGCCCACGCGAACGTCGTCAGGGGCAGCACCTCCAGTGCCGGACGAATCGACCGCTCCTCGCCGAAAAAGCGGGTCATCATCGCGACGCCGATGAACGGTAACACGATGCCGACGACCGCGTGGATCGACGCCGCCCACAGCGCGACCTCGGCGACGTACTCGGTGACGGTCAGTCCCTGTCCCTGTATCGCCGACTGGATCGCGGTGTTCTGACTGAATACTTCCTCCAGGCCGATGATCAGGGGCGTCCCGACGGCGCCGAACGTGATGGCCATCAGGTTGCCGGTGAGCGCGACTACGACGGCCGCCATCGGCGGGAAGCCGAGCCCGACCAGAAGGGGACCGACGATGGCCGCGGGCGTCCCGAAGCCGGCCGCGCCCTCGATGAACGACCCCATGAGGAACACGAGCAGGACGACCTGGACGCGCCGGTCGTCGCTGATCGACGAGAAGCCGTCGTTGATGACGTCGAACGCGCCGGACTGTTTCAGCGTGAACAGCAACAGGATCGCACCGAAGACGATCCACAGGATCTCGGTCGCCGTGAACACGCCGGCGACCGTCGCCGCGCCGATCAGTTCCGGGCTCATGTTCCAGCCCACGTATCCGACGCCGACCGCTATCAACCACGCGACCGGCATCGTCCGCGTCGCCGGCTGGTAGAGGAGCACCATCAACACCGTGATCGCGACCAGCGGCAGGAGTGCCATCGCGACCAGCGTCGCGTCAGCCATCGTGCTCCCCCGTGACCACGCGCCGCGAACCCAGTGACGTCGGCTCTGCTGTCCCTGTACCACTCCCGCTGCCGATCCGCTTTCCGTGCCTGGCTGGACCTGGCATGACTCGAAAATCAAACTGATACTATTTATAATTATTGTGTGTTCCGGACGACTGGGAGACCCCGCTGTCGCGGTGGGATTACGATACCCACAGGCCCAGTAAAGACGCCACTGAACTGCTCGGGCGGGTGTTCTGGAAAACGACACGCAACGGGGCGGACTGTTCGGCCCGGTCGTAGACTCGGTCGAACGGAAACTGTGATACAGTCGAATGCACGGATGAAACACGAATTTACGTCGGATCCATTCAAGTGTAATCGGAACCGTCCGGACCGTCGTGGGCTTCGCGCCCGGAGGACCGACGGGAGACGGGTCACCGGGCCGCCGCCCGGAATTCGGTGACGATAGCGTACACCTCGTAGGCGAAAGCCGCGAGCACGAGCAGGACGTTCGCCCACATCAAGACGGTGAAAGCGGTGGCGCCGAGCGCCATCACTCGCTCACCCCTTCGCAGTCGGGTGCCTGTGCGTCGCCGCGGCCGCTGTCGGTCGCCGGTCGTCGACCGTGCCGAGATGTACGCTTCCGTGCTGTCGACGCGACCCCGCGCGTACCAGGTCCCCAGCGCCGCAAAGATCGCGAGCGTCGCCACCGTCGCACCGAGCGCGACTGTCGCTGTCACCATAGGGGAGTCCACCCGCTCTTCCCTGGTATATATTGGTGATACAACTCAGTTATAACAGGTCCAGGGGGTCGACCCGGAACGCGTGACCGTAATCGAATTTCAGCGTTGATTCCTGGGGGTCCGAGTTTAAATACGAGGACGGGGTACTCCGGGCAACGACAGGCCGCGACGGCCGAGTGAGACACATGGCAGGCGAGGAGACGGCGTCCGGTGCTCTGGGGTCGGTCCAGGCGTGGCTCTCGCGGGCCGCCTCGGCGGTCACGGGGTCGCGGATACGCGTTCCCGACTACAACCCCGACCGCCACGGGCGACTCGTCGGTTCGCCCGAACTCGGCGAACGGGAGGAGGTCGAGCGCTACTGGCTCAACGCTCCCTTCGCCTACGTCTCCATCACCTACGACGCCGAGGCCGACGAACACCGCTACGAGGTGGTCGAACCGGGCCTCGACGACGTCGAGGCCGACCTCCTCGAACGACTCTTCCGGGACGTCCGCGACCCGCTGCTCTACCGGGAGGAGGTCGCCGCGGACTCGGCACGGGCGCTCCGGGAGGAACTGCGAAAGCGCCTCGAGGAGTACGGCGTCGACGTCCCTGCCGAGTCCTTCTACCGGCTCTATTATTACCTGTATCGCTCGTTTCTGGGCTACGGTAAGCTCGACCCCGTCATGGGCGACCCGGGCGTCGAGGACATCTCCTGTGACGGCCCCGGCCTGCCCGTGTTCGTCTACCACGAGGACTACACCGACGTCGAGACGAACGTCGCCTTCGAGTCCGAGGAACTCGACGACTTCGTCATCCACCTCGCCCAGCGGTCGGGCCGGCACGTCAGCGTCAGCGACCCCGTCGTCTCGACGACGCTCCCGGACGGGTCGCGGATCGAACTCGCGCTCGGCGAGGAAGTCACCCCGCGCGGCTCGGCGTTTACCGTCCGGAAGTACGCCGACGAGCCGTTCACGCCGATCGACCTGCTCGAGTACGGGACCTACGACGTGTCGATGCTCGCCTTCCTGTGGCTGGCCATCGAGAACAACAAGTCGCTCATCTTCGCCGGCGGCACCGCGGCGGGCAAGACGACTTCGATGAACGCGGTCTCGATGTTCGTCCCGCCGCGTTCGAAGGTGGTGACCATCGAGGACACCCGCGAACTCTCCCTGTACCACGACAACTGGCTGTCCTCGGTCACCCGCGAACGGATGGGCACGAGCGGCGGCGACATCACCATGTACGACCTGCTGCGCTCGTCGCTGCGCCACCGGCCCGAGTACATCGTCGTCGGCGAAGTGCGCGGCGAGGAGGCCATCACGCTCTTCCAGGCGATGAACACCGGCCACACGACGTTCTCGACGATGCACGCCGACTCCGTCCAGACCGCCATAAACAGGTTAGAAAACGAGCCGATCAACGTGCCCAGGCCGATGGTCCAGTCGCTCGACCTGCTCTGCGTGCAGGTGCTGACACGCTCGGGCGGCGAGCGCGTCCGGCGGTCGCGCACTGTCTCGGAGATCGAGGGTATCGACCAGCGGACGGGCGAACTCGATTACTCCAACGCCTACGAGTGGGAGAGCGACGCGGACACGTTCCGGAGTTCGAGCAGCGACCTGCTCGCGGAGATCCGCGAGGAACAGGGCTGGAGCCAGGGGGAGTTGCGTCGCGAACTCCGTAACCGCCGGCGCTTTCTCACCTACCTCTGGGAACGGGACGTCAGTGACTACCGGCGGTTCACGGCGATGATAAACAAGTACTACGCCGACCCCGAGGAGGTCGTCGCGATGGTCGAAGACCGCGGGGTCGAGTCCGAGGACACCGCCGACGTCCTCCCATGAGTCTCCCCGTCGGCCCGCTTCAGGTGGGTGAGATGAACCCGCTCGGGCTGGTCCCGCTCGTGCTGGCGCTCGCGCTGGCGGGACTGGTCCGGGTCTCGGTGACGAACCCTCGCGTCGAGACCCTCCTCACGCGGGTCTCGCGCCGGTACTTCGGCCAGTACGTCGAGGGGCACCCCGAGCGGGCGCGCCAGCTCCGGGCCGCCTTCGTCGCCGAGACCTACCGGTCCTACGCCGCGAAGACCTATCTCCTCACGGCGCTGGCGGCGCTGGTCGGTTGCGTCGTCGGCGTCTACGTCGTCGGCTGGACGCTTCTCGTACTCCCGGCTGTCGGCGAGTTCATCAACCAGTTGCCCGACGCCATCGCCAGTTCCCTGGGCCGGCCGGAACTCGAACCGGAACTCGCCTCGCGGCAGGTGTTTCTCGTCGTCGCAGTCGGCGGCGTGGCAGGGGGTCTCGTCACTGCCGGTCTGACGTACTGGTACCGCTGGCAGGCGCCGAAAAACCGGGCCGAGGTCCGTCGCC
>JAZKRZ010000170.1:0-6668 GCA_036626395.1 Haloarculaceae archaeon | reverse complement strand
TTTCGGGAGGGACAACCAGAACGCGGGAACCGTACCGGGGAACTATACGGGGGCAATGGCCGGGTGTCGCGGAGCGTCCGTTCGGAGCGGTCAGCCGTCCGCTCTGGCCCCTGAAACACCCGTACACGGTCATCTCAGTCCAGTTCGCGCGCAATGACGTCCCGCACGTCGGCGATCCAGTCGGCGTCGGACGAGAGCGCCGCGTCGCCGACCGAGAGGTCCAGCGTCCCTGAATCGTCGGCGATTCCGAGGTCGTAGACGGGGGCGACGCCGTCGAAGGCCTCCCGGACGGTCCGCGGGTCGGTCGTCTCGACGACGACGCGGCCGGCCTGCTCGCCGAAGAGGTGGGCGGCGGGCGACCCCCGACTCGGCGCGTCGAGTTCGACTGACGCGCCGGCGTCGTCGTGGACCATCTCGGCGAGCGTCGCGGCGAGGCCGCCGTGACTGACGTCGTGGGTGGCGAGTGTCGTCTCCTCGTCGGCGACGCCGGCGAGCGTCTCGACGAACGCGGCGGGCCGGTCCAGCGACTCGGGGAAGCGGTCGCTACCGCCGAACTGCGCGAGGTACTCCGACCCGCCGAGGTGGGCCTCGCTCTCGCCCGCCAGCGAGCGCGCGCCGACCAGAAGCAGGTCCCCGCCGCCGGCCAGGGAGAGCGGCGGCGCGTCGTAGCCCTCCCTGACGCCCACGAGGGCGAGCGTCGGCGTCGGCGGGACCGGCCCCGTCTGTGAGTCGTTGTAGAGGGAGACGTTCCCGCCGACGACCGGGACGTCGAGCGTCGAACACATGTCCGCGAGCCCGTCGACGATGCCCTTGAAGCCGCCGTAGACCTCGGGGTTCTCGGGGTTGCCGCCGTTCAGGCAGTCGACGGCGGCGTGGGGCCTGGCGCCCTTGGCCGCGACGTTGGTCGCGTTCTCCAGCGCCACGGCGCGGGCGCCCTCGTACGGCGCGGTGCTCGTCCAGTTGGGGTCGGCGCCCGCCGAGTACGCGAGGCCGACGTTCGCCTCGCGGACGGCCAGGATCGCGGCGTCGTCACCCGGCCGCATCGCCGTCCGGGCCCCCACCTCGTGGTCGTACTGGCGGTAGACCCACCGCTTCGAGGCGGTGTTCGGACTGCCGACGACGGCCTCGAACGCGTCCTCCAGGTCGACGTCGGGGAGGTCGCGTTCGGGTTCCGCGGGCTCTTCCAGCGGCAGGTCGTGATAGGGCGCGCCATCGCCGAGAAACGCCGCGTCCGCGTCGACCACCGTCTCCGTCTCCCCGGCGTCGCTCGCGTCTCGCGGCTCACTGCGCTCGCCGCTCGACCGGTCCGAGGCGCTTCGCGCCTCGCTACTGAAGGTACAGACGTAGTTCCCCTCGGTGACCTCGCCGATGACCGACGAACCGAGGTCGTACCGGTCGGCGAGTTCGCGGACGCGCTCGACGTTCTCGGGTTCGACCTCGTAACACATCCGCTCCTGGCTTTCGGCGAGCAGGATCTCCAGGGCGTTCATGTTCGGTTCGCGCTGGTGGACGCGGTCGAGTTCGATCCGGGCACCGAGACCGCCCTTGGCGACCATCTCGCTCGTCGCCCCGCCCAGTCCCGCCGCTCCCAGGTCGCGGGCCGCCTCGACCAGACCCTCGTCGAGCAGTGCCTCGTTGCACTCGATGAGGAGTTTCTCCGTGTAGGGGTCACCGACCTGCACCGCGGGACGGTCCGCGGTCTCGGCGTCCTCGGCGAGGTCCTCGCTGGCGAAGGCGGCTCCGCCGAGGCCGTCGCGACCGGTGGCGTTACCCACGAGCACGAGCTTGTTCCCGGGCGCCTGGACGGCCGCGGTCACGAGCCGGTCGGGGTCGTCGATGAGGCCGATACAGGAGACGTTGACGAGGGGGTTGCCCTCGTAGTCGTCGTGGAAGGCGACCGAACCGGTGACGGTGGGGACGCCGATGCAGTTGCCGTAGTGGGAGATGCCCTCGACGACGCCCTCGAAGAGATAGCGGGAGTGCTCGCGGTCGAAGTCACCGAAATACAGCGAGTCGGCGAGCGCGATGGGGTAGGCGCCCATCGACAGCGTGTCGCGGACGATGCCGCCGACGCCGGTGGCGGCGCCGTCGAACGGGTCGACGTAGGACGGGTGGTTGTGGCTCTCGATACCGAGCGTCACGTACGTCTCGGTGTCGGGGTCGACCGCCTCTGCCCGGGCCTCGTCGCTCGCGTCGTCGGTGTAATCGGGGAGCGCGACGACGGCCGCGTCGTCGCCCGGACCGACGACGACCTGGTCGCCCTGGCTGTCGAAGGCGTCCAGGAGCGGCCACGAGGAGCGGTATGCGCAGTGTTCGCTCCAGAGGTTCTCGAAGAGCGCGGCCTCGGCGGGCGTGGGGTCCCGGCCGAGTTCCTCGACCACGAGTTCGCGGTCGGCGGCGGAGAGTGCCATTGCCGGTGTCTGGCCCCCGGCCGGCTATATCGCTTTCCGTTCGGCCCGGTCCAGCGGGAACGTCTCCCGGTCACTCGCCGTCCGTCGCACGTACCGAGAGCACCGGGACGGTGGCGGTCCGCAGGAGGTCCTCGGTGACGCTGCCGAGCAGGCGGCGGTCTATCCCCGACCGACCGTGCGTGCCGACCACCACCAGGTCCACGTCGTGGCTCTCGGCGTGATCAGTGAGCGTCGCCGCGACGTCCCCCTCCTCGACCGACGTCTCGACCGACGCCACCCCTGCGTCGCCGGCGCGCGAGCGCGCCGTCTCGAGGAGTTCCTCGGCGCGACACTCGCGTTCCTCGGCGGCCGCGGCCGACCGCACGTCGATACCCAGCAGTGACTGTTCGAGCACGGTCACGACGTGGAGCGCCGCGTCGGACCGCTCGGCGATCCCGATACCTTCGGCGAGTGCGGCCTCGGACCCGTCGCTCCCGTCGCTCCCGACGAGAACCCGCCCGGGCGGGTACGAACGGTCGCTGTCCGGGGGGACCCCGAGGACCGGCACCGCCGCAGAGCGGACGACGCGCTCGGTGACGCTCCCCAGGAGGAGCTGTTCGACGTCGCGTTCCCCGCGGGTGCCCATCGCCACCAGGTCGACCCCGCGCTCGTCGACGTAGTCGAGTATCGTCCGGGAGGGACCGCCCTGCACGACCGCGGTCGTGACGTCGACGCCCGAGCCGCGGACGCGCTCGGCGGCCTCGTCGACGATCCGGTCTCCCTCCCGCTCGAGGATGTCGACCACCTGCCCCCGGATGCGCGAGAGGCTGGGCTGGTTCGTGTCGGCGACGTAGAGGACGTGCAACTCGGCGTCGTGCGAAGCCGCGACGGCGGCCGCCAGGTCCAGCGCTCGGTCGGCCGCTTCGCTCCCGTCTGTCGGGACGAGGATCCGGTCGTACATACCCACCCGTTCGCCACGGGGCGACAAAAAAGCGGCTTCGTTCCCCCGAGACGCTCTGCCGGGGTGCCACGGGGGTCGCCTGTCAATCCGGGACGTACGACCGGAGTTCACCACGTTCACGCACGTCGACGACGCGGTTCGGCCGGTGGGACGCCCTCCTCCGGACGCCCCGCTCCAGCGCCCGCTGGAGGAACACGCCGAGCACGAGGTAGGCGTAGAGGAGCGCGCCCGCGAGCGAGGCGAGGCGGCCGGCGGTCGCCGCGTGACCGACCGACGCGAGGGCGCCGGCCACCTCGACGGCCAGGCCCGCACCCACGAGCGCCATCGACACCAGCGCGAGTCGGTCGCCGGCGCCCGGGAACCGCCCGACCGCCGGCGGGTAGAACTGGTAGGTGACGCCGACGACCGTGAGTCCCAGAAACCCGAGGACGTTCAGCCGGTAGTGGGCGACCGCGAGCGACTGGACAACCGAGTCGAAAGCCATCCAGAGGCCGAACGCCACGCCGCCGAGGCCGGCGAGTGCCCCCGCGAGCGGGCCGTAGAACCCCACGCGGTCGCGGTCGCTCGACCGGTAGAGTCGACCGAAGGCGACGGCCCACCCCGCCACCGCGACCGCTTCGAGCCCTGCGCCGGCGTGCAAGAGCGGGCCGCCCGGGAGACCGACCGCGACGAGCGCCGGGCCGAGCGCGCCCGCGGGCAGAACCGCCCACGGGAGACGGCGGTCGACCCGGGTGACGAGAAACCGCGGGAGCAGACGGAAGCCGACGGCGAACACGAGCACGGCGGCCGTGCCCGCGGCCAGCAGGTGCGAGACGCGGGGCGGGTAGCCGTCGAGGAGGCCCGGGATCGGAGCGTGGAGAGCGAGCGTCTCCCAGGTGCCGGCGGCCAGGTACGCGAGCGCGACCGGGACGAACAGGTTCGCCGCGCGGTCGACCGGGCGGCGGTCGGCGTTGTGCTCGCCCGTGGCGGTCTCCGCGCCGGTGAGGTTCGTCCTGACGGTGGCCAGTAGCGTCGCCAGGAAGACGCCGACGCCGAGCCCCCAGGCGATGGCGCCGACAGTCCCCACGACGCCGGGGACCGGCGAGAGCGGCGCCAGCGCGAGGCCGCCGACGCCGACCGCGGTGAGCGGCAACTGGACGGCGGGAGCGTGCGACCACGCCAACTCGCGGTCGAAATAGGAGGGGACGAGCGCGTAGGCCTTCCCGAAGACCACGTGGAGGACGAACCCGAAGACGCCGAGCGTGACGGCCGTCCGGCGCGGGGCTTCACCCACCACCGCGACCTGCCAGGCGACCAGCGCGAACACGCCGGTCGCGACGAGTACCCGCGACCACCGCGACGCCGTCGCAGACATGGGCGTCCGTTCGCCCGCCCCGCCCCTCAAACTGGTGGCGAACGACGCCCGCGGGACCAGGAGGACCCTCCCGGGCCGGTACGCGACCCGAACGTGTTCGCACCAACCCTCAGGCGCCCGGGGAACGAACCACCGGATATGCCGGTCACGACGCTGGACCTGCGCGATGTTCCGCCCCCACAGCGCCACCCGAAGATCCACGACGCCTTCGAGGACCTGGCGAGCGGCGAGACGCTGCGGGTCGTCAACGACCACGAACCGAAACCGCTGTTCTACGAGTTCCGGGCGGAGGTCGAGGCGTTCGACGCCGAGAACTACGAGGTCGAGCGCCGCGGCGTCGAGGAGTTCGTCGCCGACCTCCCGGAACAGTGACCGAACGCGTCCATCTCCCGGACCTCGATGGGGAGGGTCGGGGCGTCCTCTTCGAGGGCGAACCGCGGACCGTCCGGCTCGCCCTCGAGGCCGGCGAGTCGGTCCCACCTCACCAGCACCCCGACCGGGACGTCGTCTGTCACCTCCTCGAGGGGGAGCTGACGATGACGCTCGACGAGACGGACCACCGAATGCGGGCCGGTGACGTCCTCCGGTTCGACGGCGACCGGGACATCTCGCCGACGGCCGTGACGGACGCTGTCGCGTTGCTCGTTCTCGCGGACCCGCTCGATGGCCGCCCCCGCAGTCACGTCTTCGTCCGCGTCCTCGCCGCCGCTCCGGGTACCCGCCGCGTCGGGACCGCCGTCGGGCAGTCGGGTGCCCGCCCGTCCCACGCACTCTCGCGTCATGCCTGCCAGACGGCCGTGACGACGGTCCCCTCTCCGGTTTCGACAGTGCCGTACTCGTAGCCCCGGTCGTCGAGTCTGGGGTAGAGATGCTGTGGGACGCGGTCGTTCAGCTGGACGAGTACCGTCTCGTCGCCGAGGTCGGGGAGGCGCTCCAGCGTGTTCGCCAGCGGCTTCGGAGGCCCCAGGTTGCGCACGTCCATCGTCTCGCGGGGCGCTCGGGTCGGCGCGCCCGCCGCGCTGACCGCTACGTCGACGTTCACTCTCGGCTACCACGAGGTCGTCAACGACGAACTCGACGGCCGGGCGGTCGCCGTGACGTGGTGTCCGATCTGCTGGAGCGCGGCCGTCTACGGGCGCCGCGTCGACGGACGGACGCTCATGTTCGGGGTTTCTGGCAAACTCGCCGACGACGCGCTCGTCTTCTACGACCGGGAAACCGGGTCGCTGTGGAAACAGCCCACCGGCAAGTGCATCGCGGGCCGTTTCGAGGCGGACGACGCGGCTCGCGCCTATCCGGTCGGTCGGGTCGAGGCCGCTGGCGGCGTCGTCACGGACACGGTCGGCGACCTGCGGGTCGCGGTTTTCGCGACCGACGGGGGCGTCCACGCCTTCGAACACCCCGGCTACGAGTTCGCGCCCGCCGGGAACCGGGTTCGCGCCGACGGCGCGCGGTGGGACCCGGTGACCGGCGAGAGCGACGACGGCAGGCGACTCGACCGCCTGCCCGCCCGGCAGATGTTCGCCTTCGCCTGGCAGGAGGCCCATGGCCTCGACGCGTTTTACGACGGCTGAACGGGGTCTGCCGTCCGCCCCGAACGGGGACTCCGGGGTACCCCGGCGGTGGGTTCACTTTCTTTGTGCGCGGGCGTGTCGCGTCGGTATGCAGGAATTCGACTTCGCGGTGATCGGTTCGGGGTCCGGGCTGGACGTGGCGGGCGTGGCGGCCAACCGCGGACAGTCGGTCGCGGTCGTCGAGAAGGGGCCGCTCGGCGGCACCTGCCTGAACAGGGGCTGTATCCCTTCGAAGCAGCTGCTCTACCACGCGGAGGTCCGCGAGACGATAGAGCGAGCCGACGAGTTCCACATGGACGTCGAGGTGACGGACGTCGACGTCGCGGGAATGGTCCGGGAGGTCAACGAGGACGTGGCGGGCGACGCGGCGTCGATCCGCCGCGGACTCA
>JAZKRZ010000169.1:0-6679 GCA_036626395.1 Haloarculaceae archaeon | reverse complement strand
CCGTCCTCGATGGGGTAGACCTCGCCACACTCCGTGCAGGTCAGCGACCCCTCGAGTATCTCCTCGTCGTCGCGCTCCTCGACCTCGAGTTCGAGTTCGTGCTTGTCCACGGGACAGCAGATGATGTCCATCAACTCTTCTTTCATACTCGAGTCTCTGACGCGGGCGGTAAAAAACGTGCCGGACCCACGGCTCGAACCCGCCCGCGGCGTGGGTTTCCCAGCCCCGATACGCGGCCGTCGTCGGTGGACAGCGAACGGCCGACAAGTTCACTCGCGTTGACCATATTTAATTACAGGAAGTCCCAACAGCCGTTGCCATGTCGAATGAGTACACACGGCGCACGGTGCTTCGCGGACTCGGTGCTGCGACTGCGCTCACGGCCCTGGGGGGCTGGACGGCGAGCGCGACGCCCGTCGAGGACCGCTACATCGTCGACACGGACTCGATGGATAGTTCGAAGATGGACGACGCCGACGTCGTTCACGACCTGGAGTCGGAGATCGGGTACCTGGTCGTCGAATGTAGCGAATCGACCATCCCGTCGGCGGCCGACTACATCTCCGACTGGGAGATCGAACTCGAACGGCCCGAAGTGGCGGAGGATTCGGGGCTCAACGCCGAGGACGACATCGAGGACTCGACGGAGACGCGTCGGCGGAGACGGTCTGGGACACTATCAAGTCGACGGCGACCCAGTCTCCGGTCGGGAAAGCGGGGCAGACGACCGCCCCCGACGCGGCGACTAACGTCTTCTTCGACGGAGAATTCGACGGCGACCAGCCGAGCAATCCCGGGTCGAACGCTCAGACGCTGGCCACCGAGGACTACCGCGGCAGCGGCCACATCGACGTTCGCCGCGCTGTCCGCAAATTCGACTCGGATAGCGACGACGAGAGCAAGGGTAACGGGAAGGGGAAAGGTAAGGGCAAATAGTCGCCGACGGCGATACCAGCCGTCGTCTGCCTGCCGGCCGAGACCGCGAGTCAGGACTGCAGGCCGAAACCGGACACGTTGGACCGGTCAGGCGAAACAGCGAGTCGACCGACTGGATAAAACGGCAGGTTGACCCGACGACTCAGAACGGCGACTCGCGAACGACAGTCTCGGAACGCGCGGGGCCGACGCCCACGGCGTAGACGGGGGTGTCGAGTTCCGCTTCCAGGTATTCGAGGTAGACGCGGGCGTTCTCGGGCAGGGCCTCGTAGCCCTCGGCGGCCACGGCGCCGCCGTCGAACTCGGGCCAGCCCTCGAAGGTCCGGAAGTTCGGTTCGCACTCGCCCCAGCGCTCGGTGGTAGCCGGGACGGTCGTGCGCTGTTCGCCGTCAAGCGTGTAGGAGTGGCCGACCGTCACCTCGTCGAGGCCCGCGAGCGTGTCGACGTGGTTGACGGCGAGGCCGGTGAAGCCGCTGGCGCGGGCGGCATGGCGGAGCATCGGCACGTCGAGCCAGCCGACGCGGCGCGGTCGGCCGGTGACGGTGCCGTACTCGCCGCCCTCCTCGCGGATCCACGTCGCGAGTTCCTCGTCGTCGGTCCGGGGGTTCTCGGGGTCGCCGTCGTAGCCCGGCGTGTCGCCCGGGACGCCGCCGAGTTCGGTCGGCATCGGGCCGCTCCCGACGCGGGTGAGGTAGGCCTTGACGATACCGATGACTTCGCCGTCGCCGACGACGCTCGGCGCGAGTCCGGACCCCGTCGCGGCACCGCCAGCGGTGGGGTTCGAGGACGTGACGTAGGGGTAGTTCCCGTGGTCGATGTCGATGAGCGTGCCCTGTGCCCCCTCGAACATGAGGGTCGCGCCCGCGTCCAGGCGGCCGGCGAGGAAGTCGCCGGCGTCGACGAGCATGTCCTCGCGTGCGAGGCGCTGGCCGTACTCGCGGTACTCCTCGGAGAGCGCGTCGACGTCGAACTCCGCCCCCGTCTCGACGCCGAAAACGTCCGCGGCGAGGGTCCGTTTGATCGGGACGACGTACTCCAGGCGCTCGCGGAGGACCTCGGGGTCTTCGAGGTCGCCGATACGGAGACCCCGGCGGCCGGCCTTGTCCTCGTAGGTGGGACCGATACCCCGACCAGTGGTGCCGACCTCGTCGTCGGTCTCGCTCTTTGCGTCCTCCTCGATGCCGTCGAGCACGCGGTGATAGGGGAAGATGACGTGGGCGCGGCGGGCGACCCGGACGTCGGGGTCCAGCCCTCGCTCGCGGAGAGCGTCGATCTCCTCGAAGAGGGTCCGGGGGTTGACCACACAGCCGTTCCCGAGGACGTTCACCTTGCCGCGGACGGCTCCGCTCGGGACCAGCGAGAGTTTGTACTCCTCGCCCTCGTGGACGACGGTGTGGCCGGCGTTGTCGCCGCCCTGATAGCGGACGACCACGTCGGCGTCCTCGCCGTAGACGTCGACGATGCCACCCTTCCCTTCGTCGCCGAGTTGCGCGCCGACGATCGTGGCGGTCATACACCCGAGATTCCCTCGTGCCGGGTAAACCGATTACGGTCCGGCGTGCCACCGCCGCCCCGACCGGAATCGTTAACTACTCACACAGATATATCGTGACTCGAACGCGACACGTCATCCGCCGAAACGCGATATTCCGGCCGCTCGGGCCGGTTCTCCCGGGGTCCCGTCCGACAGCAACTTTTAAAACCCTCAAACACAAGTTAACAATTGCCATGATAGACAGGCTTGAGAAGGAAGTCGACATGCTGGAGCGCCACCTGCAGGTCTTGCGGATGGTGATAGAGAACGAGCCGATCGGGATCGTGAAGATGTCCAACGAGACGGGCTACCCCCACCACAAGGTCCGCTACTCGCTGCGCGTTCTCGAGGAGGAGAACCTCATCGAACCCTCCAGCCAGGGCGCGATCACCACCGAGGACACAGGCGAGTTCGTCGACGACCTCGACGGCAAGATAGACCACATCATCGAGAAACTCGAGAGCATGAAAATCGAGGACGCGGCCGAGATCGAGACCTGATCTGTCTATCCGTCGAAAGGCGACCGCCGTGACGCGAGCGGCGCCCACCGTTTCTCGACGCCGACCGGTTCTCGACGCTGCCCCAGTTCCCGGAGTGACCGGCCTGCCGCCGGGTCGCTCTCGAACCGAAGGGCCAAGACCGGGGGGACGCGAAGCGACCCTACAGTTCGGGCACCGCGAGGTGGAACTGTTCGTCGCGGGCCTCGGCGAGACAGAGGTGATAGCCCCGCTTGCGCGATAGCTTGACGAAGCTCTCGCGCTTGTCACGGCTGAGCAGGCTCCCGCTGGTCGCGTCGGCGGCCGTCTCCAGGGCCTCGGGTTCGAAGAAACTCGACGTGACGAAGACGGCGGCGGAAAGCGAGGAGTTTGCCTCGCTGACGCGCGAGGCAGCGGTGACCAGCGAGTTCATCATCTCCTGGCTGGCGGCGTCCCGGGAGTCGTTGAGGTTCGCGACCACCAGCGGGTTGCCCATCCGGTCGCGCAGGACGATGTCGAACGACTCCTCGCTGCGGCGTTGCTGGCCGTCCTCGGTGAACTCGACCGTCACGACGCCGTTGAGCTCCGCCCGGTCGATCTGCGGGATGGCGTCGTAGAGGTCCTCCAGCGCTGCCACCTTCCCGGTGTCGCGGATCTCCCAGAGGAGTTCCTGGACGACCCAGGCGACGAACCGGTACTGGAGCGTCCCCCTGAGGAACTCGTCGTAAGGCTGACTGCCGACGGTGGCCGACGCCGCGTCGAACTGCGTGTGCAGTTCCAGGTTGAGGTTCCCGTAGACCTCCTCGCGGCTGGCCGACCCGCCGTGGGCCGACTCGAGCGTCGCCTTGCCCTTGGACTCGTAGCGGACGAAGAGGTTCGTCCCGTCCAGGGCCTCCGTCGGCGTCAGGCGCTGTTCGGCGTCGGTCGCGCCGCCGAACTCCGCCTCCAGTTCGTTCAGCTCGGTCCGGACCCGGTCGAGTTCCGCCTCGCGCTCCTCGAGTTCGCCCGCGAGTTCGTCGCGCTCTTCACGCACCGCCTCGAGGTCCCGGCGCAGCTCCCCGCGTTCCTCCTCGGCAGAGGCGAGTTCCGATTCCAGACGGTCGATCTCGGCCTCGCGCTCCTCAAGTGCCGTCTCGAGTTCCGCGACCCGCTCGCTCGAGGCAGCCCGCGCGGGCGCGTCCGCGTCACGCGAACCGGTCGAGCCACCCGACCCGCCCGGCCCCGAGGACCGCTCCGTGCTCGGTCCCGACCCGCCGGCTCGCGCGGCGGAGTCCGACCCCGACTCCGCGCTGTTCCGGCCGGTGCCGCTCGCCTCGCGGGCCTGGTTCGGGGAGGACTCGGCCGAGCGCGCGGACGCCGGCCGCCCCGACTCGGACTCCCGGTCCGCGCCAGTGGCGCCCGTCCCGGACCGCGGCCGGTCGGTACCGGCGGCCGCGCCGGCGCCCCCCGTCGACTCCTCGTCGTCCGTCGTCCGGCCGGGGTCGAGCGACGGGATAGAGCGCGTCGCCAGTCGCTCGGTCGGTGACGCCACACCCGAGCCCGCGTCGGGACCCTCGGCCCCGGGAGCGTCGACGTCCGGGTGAGTCGCCGACTCGTGCCGGCGCGCGCCACCGGAATCGACCCCGCCACTGCCGGCCTCGTCGGCGTTCGACCGCTCCCGTCCGGTTCGCGTCGGGCGAGCGTCCGTCTCCGCCGTCGACGCCGTGGATTCGGCGACGTCCGCGCCGCCGGGAGTCCGTCCCGCCTCGTCCGCCGACGCGCCGTCCATCGCCGGGTCGCGGTCGGTGGTGTCGGGCGTCTCCTCGGTGCGGGCCCGGCCGGCCGTCGAACGGTCGGCCTCGGGCGCGGTGTCACTGCCCGCTGCCTCCTCGCCCACCCGCCCGTCGGCGGTCGCTCCGTCGTCGTCGGTCCCCGCCGGGGACTCGCCCGTCGCGGTCGAGTCGTCACCTGGTGCGCCCGGCCGGTCTCGGTCCACACCGGTCGACGCCTCGGACCCCTCGCCCGCGTCGCCGACGGCCGTCGGCTCGGACGACGTCGCGGCGTCGTCCGCTTTTGCCGACTCCGTCGCGTCGGCGTCGTCGCTCGCGGTAGCCCGGTCGTCGGTACTCGTGGTCGTCCCCTCGTCCGTGCCACCGCCCGCGGCAGCACCCTCATCCGCTGTGTCGGTCCCGGCGTCACTCGCGGCGGCCGCGCCAGCGCCGGTATCGCCCGACTGCCCCGGGATCTCGACCGGTTCGACGTCGACCTGGCGGACCTCGTAGATGCCGACCTCGTCGTCGGCCCGCTGGAACGCCTCGTCGCCGGTCAGCAACTCCCCCATGTTGCCGACCCAGGCGACCGACATCGACCGGCCGGCGTGATAGACGACGTAGTAGTCGCCGCTGAGGACGTTCTCGGAGAGATCGATGTACCCGGAGAAACCGCCGTCCGAGAGCGTCCGGTCGACCTCCGAGAGGGGGGTGTCCTCGGTGTAGTACTTCGCCCTGACCTCGTCGCCGCGTTCCTGCATCAGCGCCAGCAGCGGGAGCGCGGGAGTGGGCGCCTCGTAGGCGGTCCCCTCGGCGTCCTCGAAGCCCTCGATGGAACCGTCGAGGACGCCGACGACCGTGCCGTTCAGGAGACAGCACTTCGCGGCCCCGGACTGGACGATCCCCGAGAACTCCTCGTCCGACAGGTCCCTGAGGCCGGCGTACCCTCCGCCGAAGGGCACCGCGTCCCAGTCGTCCATCTCCGCCACTGCGCGCGTGGTCATTGTCTTTCACAAGCCGTATGCGACCCAAATACTTTGCGGGGGTGTCTGACAGTCACGACGCCTCACTCGAAGAGGGGCCCGACTGATTCGATACCGACCGACGACGACAGATCTGGAACGTCCCCCCGGGTCCGGTCCGGACGGGGGCAGCGACTGCCGCGACGCGAGCCGGCGCCGGTCCCCGGTCGGACCAAACTACGTCTCGTCGGCGAGTCGAGAGAGGAGGGCGCCCAGGAGGGAAAACGCCACCAGTAGGGCACCGCCGGCGACCAGGAACCACGTGACCGACGTCGGGACCCCGGCGTTCACGACCCGCTGGACGGCCGCGAACCCGACCAGCACGACGCCGTACAGTACGCCGAGCGAGAGCAACGCATACACGGAGGTGACCCCGCATTCGGCGAGACGGACCTCGAACTCCGGCGTGTAGTAGGCGAGAAGCCCGAACAGGCCGACGGCGACCGCTGCCCAGGGAGCGAACGCCAGCCCGTCGCTGAAGAGGTATCCGAGCGCGACTAACCAGGCCAGCTGGACGAGGAAGGCCACGGCCAGCGCGCGACCGTCGGTGCTCGCTGGCTGTGGTGGCGCCCGGACTGTCCAGAGGACCGACCAGACGACGAGACCGAACAGGACCGGCCAGCCGACCGCGTACAGGTAGTTGCCGCCGGCGAGCGACCCGGCCGGACCGGGGACGCCGGTAGCCACGGCGACGGGAACTAACAACAGTGTCAGGGGGAGTAACGCGTACGGTGGCCGCGTCACCCGGTCTGGCCGGTCAGTGTCCGCGTCGAGCGCCGCGACGCCGGGTGTCGACTGCTCCCAGTCGACGAGGAAGGCGGGCACGCGAACGGCCACTCGCGTCCAGAACCACAGGCTGTAGAGGCCAGGTGTGACCACCGAACAGAGAAACCCGAGCGCGTTCCAGGTGGCCAGCGGCGAACTGGTCCCCGCCGATGGCCGAGCGACGAGCGTCCCGACGAC
>JAZKRZ010000168.1:0-6696 GCA_036626395.1 Haloarculaceae archaeon | reverse complement strand
TGGCCGGGTGGCTGGGGTCGTTCGTCGCGCCTGTCGTGGCCGGAGAACTGGTCGCCTCCACTGGAACCTACGCCGTCTTGTTTGTATTCGCAGTCGGTCTCGGCGTGACGGGTGCACTCACCGTCTGGCAGATGGCCGAGTCTGGCGGGTCTACGGTGGCAGTCTGACCACATCCTCCGTCTCTCGCACGCCGCTTTTACCCAATAATCGAGGGGGATTCGACTGAAGTGTCATCTCGTTTTTCTGTACTGAACACGCGCGAAGGCGCACGCACCTATTTATCTCCCGGGCGTCTCGGTCCGGCGAGATGGCCGGTCCGGTCGAAACGGTCGTGGACGCGTTCGCGGGTCAGGGGCTGTTCGTCCAGGCGCTGCTGGGCGGGCTGGTGATCGCCGGGATGAACCTCCTGGGGGCGTCGCTCGTGCTCGTCTGGCGGGACCCCTCCGAGCGGGCACTGGACGGGGCGCTGGGGTTCGCGGCGGGGGTCATGCTCGCCGCGAGTTTCACGAGCCTCATCCTCCCCGGGATCGAGGCGACGCCCGGCGGGAGCCCGCTCCCGGTGCTCGCGGGCGTCCTCCTGGGGGCGCTCGCGCTCGACCGCGCCGACGTCCTCGTCCCGCACGTCCACTACCTGCTGACGGGCCGGCGACGCGAGGACGCCGCCCGCCCGGCCGAAGACGTTCGCATCGACGAGGAGCGCCTCGCGTCCGTCGTCCTGTTCATCCTCGCGATCACGCTGCACAACATGCCCGAGGGGCTGGCCGTGGGTATCGGGTTCGGGTCCGCAGCGGCCGGGGACGTCTCGCTGGGGAGTGCTCTCGCCCTGATGGTCGCCATCGGCGTCCAGAACGTCCCCGAGGGGCTCGCGGTGTCGGTCGCCGCCGTCAACGCCGGACTGGACCGCCGGTTCTACGCGATGGTCACCGGCGTCCGGTCGGGCCTCGTCGAGGTCCCCCTGGTCCTGCTCGGGGCGCTGGCGGTGACGCTCGCCGAACCGATCCTCCCCTACGCGATGGGCTTTGCCGCGGGCGCGATGCTGTTCGTCATCAGCGACGAGATCGTCCCCGAGACCCACCTCCGGGGCAACGAACGCGTCGCGACCCTGGGGACGATGGTCGGCGTCGTCGTCATGCTCTATCTCGACGTCTCGCTGGCGTGACTCGCCCGCGGACGCCGGCGCGACGACGCGGCCGTCGCCGTAGCGGACCGGCAGTTCGCGGCCGGGCGAGTTCTCCGAATGGACGGACTTAGGTACGCGAGGCCGATACACCGGGTAATGGCGCTCGGTCCGGTCGCGTACCTGCCGCCGGCCCCCGACCCCGCGATGGTGGCGACCCACCTCGTCGCCGGCGTCGGGTCGGGCCTGTTGCTCGTGCTCGGGGTGGCCGCGTTCGCCCGGCGTGGCTCCCGCTCGTACCTGTTGGTGGTGCTGGCGCTCGCGGCGCTCGTCGCCGCGGACCTCTACGGCCGGACCCACTACTTCCCCCCGGAGTGCGACGACCTCGACGTCGCGCGCTCGACGCTGGAGTGGCACCTTGACAGACTGGTCGCCGAGGACGTCGTCCGCAAGTCCCGCGACGAGCGCGGCCGCGTGACGCTCGCCCTCGCCGACCTCGACCGGACCGCCAGATACCTGGCGGCGGTCGACCCGTCGCTGCCCGACCGGCTCGTCGACCGCTTCGACCGCCTGCTCGACGCCCTGCTCCCGGAGTGAGTCGGGCCGCTCGCGCGGGGATTCGACGCGCCGACCAGAACCCCCTTTTCCGACCAGTCCCAAGCCCGGGCAATGCCAGTCAGTCGGTCGCTCTCCCGCCGGGACTTCGTGAAGGCCGCGGTCGCCATCGGCGGTGCCGCGGCGCTGTCGGCCTGCCAGGACCGGGAGTCGCCGGCCCTCCCGCAGGGACCCGCCGACCCGTCGTACTCGACGCGCCAGCACGCCTGGAACGACGCGCTCCCCACCGACGAGCACGGCAACGACGTTCCCCCGCGCCACCACGTCGTCCGCTTGCTCGACTACCGGGGCGAGGGCACGCCCACTACCGACGAGCGCGAGACGCTCGAAACCGCCCTGCACTCTCTGGAACGGGCCTATCCCCGGCGCCACGAGGCCGACGACGGCCCCGCGGTCGGCCTGCTCTTTACCGTCGGGTACAGCCCCGCGTACTTCGAGCGGTTCGACGTCGACCTGCCCGGGAGCGTGGACCTGCCCGAACCCGGGGCGCTGGCGCCCTTCGAGGACCCGACGCCGGACCGGCCGGACGTCGCGATACACCTCGCCAGCGACTACGGTTCGGTCGCCCTGGCCGCAGAAGAGGCCCTGTTTGGCGAACGCGACTCGTTAAACGGCGTCGAGATCGCCGCCGACGTCGCCGGAATACTGGCCGACGCCGACCTCGCCGACGACGGGCGCCCCCGCCGGACGGGCTTCATCGGCGCCGGCCTCCCCGCCGAGAACCAGGACGTCCAGGGGGTCCCCGACTCCGAACCCGTCGACGAGGACGCCCCCCTGTTCATGGGTTTCGAGTCCGGGTTCAAGGGGAGTCAGGCGACCGAGGACCGCGTGACCCTCGAATCGGGGCCGCTCGCCGGCGGGACGACCCAGCACCTCTCGGCCATCGAGTTGAGCCTGAAGCAGTGGTACGAGCAGGACAGTCGCTTCCACCGGGAGGCGACGATGTTCTGTCCCGCCCACGCAGACGAGGGCCGGATCGAGGGTACCGGCGAGAACCTCGGCGCGACGAACGGGGTCGAAGGGTGTGCCGACGACGTCGCATCGGACGCCCGTGAGACGGGGAAGGTCGGCCACGCACAGAAGGTCGCTCGCGCCCGCGAGGACGGGATGCCGCGCATCCTCCGGCGGGACTTCGACTCGACGGACGGCGGTCGGGCGAGCGTCCACTTCCTCGCCCTGCAGTCGGGCATCGGCGAGTTCGTCGCGACCAGGCAGGCGATGAACGGCACAGAGGCCGCCAGCGAGGGCTCCGTGGGCCAGCGCACCAACAACGGCATCCTCCAGTACATCTCCGTCGAGCGCCGGGGGAACTACCTCCTGCCGCCCCGCGAGCTGCGTGCGTTCCCCACGCCACGGCCGTGATGCGTTCACTCCGCCTCGGGGCCGAGGCGCGTTCCAGGAACCCCGACTCCGCGGCCGGGGTGCGCTCGCGATTCGAGACGTCTACCAGAAGCCGCTTTTCCCCGCGGCGCCAAGCAGAGCTATGAGACGACGGGAGTTCCTCGCAGGGGGAGTCGCCGCGGCGACGGCGGGGCTGGCCGGCTGTCGCTCGATGTTCGAGACGCGGTCGGCGCGGTCGCCGCCGCTCGTCTCCGACCGGCCCGATGCAGTCTACTACCCGACGCACGTCGAGGGGATGCAGATGGTCGGGTCGAAGCGTGCCGGCCCCTTCCGGGTGGCGCTCACGTACAGTTTCCCCCACCGGTTCTGGCTGCTCGACGTCGACGAGACGAACAAGGTGGAGATCCAGGGGTCCGATTCGGTGCATCTGATGACGACCGTCTGGGACCCCGAGACGGGGACGGTCGTGCCCAGTCGGAGTGTCGAGGCGACCGTCGAACGGGAGGGAGAGACGGTCGTCGACCGGCGGCTGTGGCCGATGCTCTCCCAGAACATGGGCGTCCACGCCGGCGACAACGTCGCGCTCGACGGCGACGGTACCTACGAGGTCACGGTGGCGGTCGGACCCGTCTCGACGCGCACGAGCGGGGGCTTTCGCGACCGCTTCGCCGAGGGCGGGAGCGCCACTTTCACCCTTGAGTTCGACCGGTCGGCGATGGACGATATCGACTTCCAGCGCCTCCCCGACCAGCAGGGTGACCGGGGTGCCGTCGACCCGATGGACATGGAGATGGTGCCGGTCCCACGGGCGCCCGAACCGGCGGACCTCCCGGGGACGGCGTTCGGGACCGCGACGAGCGGCGACGCGGAGTTCGCCGTCGCGGGAACCGACCGACCCGCGGGCGTCGACGACGACGGCGACCGGTATCTCGCTGTCTCGCCCCGGACGCCCTACAACGGCTACCCGCTCCCGTTCATGGCGCTGTCCGCCGAACTGACTCGCGACGGCGAGACGGTGTTCTCGGACTCGCTCACGCCGACGTTCGGCCCCGACCTGGGGTATCACTACGGCGCCGTGGCCGACCCGCGGGACGGCGACGACCTCCGGGTCGCGGTCGACGGCGTCCCGCAACTCGCGCGCCACGAGGGCTACGAGACGGCCTTCCTCTCGTTCGACGGGGTCGAACTGACGCTCTCGGGGTGAACGCGACCCGGCAGAGCGTGGGCCGCAGGCTACAGTCACGCGTTCAGGTCGCGCGCTACAGTCGGTCGCGCAGGCGACCGAGCGCGCCGGACTGCCGAAGGGTGTCGGCGCCGCCGGCGACCACGAGCACGGCCGAGAGGATCGTCACGGCGAGGTGGAGTTCGGAGAACCACAGCGGGAACCAGGCGAACGTGCCCCGCATCCCGACGACGGCCAGCGTCAGGAAGGGGACTTCCCCGCCCGTCCCGCCGTCGACGTCACCGGCGCGGACGGCCGTCGGGAGGTCCGTCACGCCGCGTGGTGTGGGCGTCGCAGTCGTGACGTTCCCGGTGTCGTTCCCGGGCGTCGGACTCGACGGGTCGCTGAAGCGGCCGGCGAACTCGCCGTAGGGGAGGCGGTCGGCCTCGTAGGGGATGTGCGGGCCGTCCGGTCCCGAGGTGTCGACGCTCCAGACGGCCGTCCCGTTGGGGTCGACCTCGACGACGCGCTTGTTCAGCGAGTCCGTGATGAGGGTGTTCCCGTTCGGGAGGCGGTCGGCGTCGCGCGGCCAGTGCAACTCGCGGCCGTCGGCCTCGCGGACCACCCACGCGACCTCCCAGTTCCCGTCGTCGGTCTCCCGTACCTCGACGACGCGGTCGTTGTCGCTGTCGGCGACCAGCACCGCGCCGGGTCCGACCCACTGTGGGTTGTGCTGCTCTTTGAACACGTCCGGGTCGCCACAGCGGACGTCGCCGTCCCCGTCGAAGTCCTCGAGACGGCCGTCCTGCAGGCACGACGAGTCGTCGCCGCCGTCGTCGGTGTTGACGACCTCGACGACGCCCTCGCCGCGCTCGACCACGAGTATCTGGTTCGCGTTGCGCACCGAGACCAGAAAGCGCCCGTCGCCCAGCGAGTCGACGTCGTTGATGTGCAACCAGTCGCGCGAGGCGGGGTCGGCGGGCGCGTCGTAGAAGGAGGCCGCGCGCCACTCCCACACTACCGAGTCGTTCCTGACGAGCACGACCCGCTCCTCGTCCATGTCGGTGAAGACGTAGGTGTCTTCCCGGACTCTGTCGACGGCGTGGACTTCGCTGTTAGTGATCGAGGCGACCGGGAAGCTGTACTCGGCGACGACCGCCGGCCCGTCGGGCCCCGAGGGGTCGACGTGGCGGTAGCCGGTGCGGGCACACGGCGCGGACAGGTCGCCGCAGTCGGTCGATGTCTCGTTGGCGAAGGCCGCGAGCACCGTGCCGTCGTCGAGCATCGTCGCCTCGAAGTAGCCGTCGGCGTCGGTGGCCCGCCACACCTCCGCGGTGTGCGAGTACAGCCGGAGGTTGCCGTGGGTGACCCACCCGCCCTGGACGCCGACGAGCGTCCGCGGAGCGCGCGGGGTGACCGTCCCGTCGGGCGTCGCGGTCCCGTCCGCTGGCGTTCCGGCGTCCGTCCCGCTCCCGGCGGGCGTGTCGACCGGCGTCGGCGTCGGCGTGTCGAGACCCGACCCGGCCGGCGAGCGGTCCGGCGCGGTCGCCGCGCCGGCGACCATCGTCACGACGAACAGGCAGACGCCGAGGAGGGCGAGCGTCGTCCCGCGAGCGGGCGCCATTGTCGGGGGTACTCCGCCCCTTCGCGGGATAAGTTTTCGGATGTGTCACGTCCGCTCGCGGCCCGCAGTGCCCGCCGCGTCCCGCCGGGACCGGCCGGTCCGCAGCCTCGGCGCTGTCGGCGGCGTCCCCGCGGTCGGCGGCGAGGTCGCGGGCTCGTACGGATCGCTGTCACTGTGTCCCACGACGACCGCCCTCCCTGTTTCTCCGGGACGCTCGACGACGCCCCCGGGGAACTCCGGCGGTCTCGACGCGTTGACGTCTATGCCATGGTGGGCCAACCGGGGTTGGCGACCCGCTGTGTGCCCGGCCGCGACCCTGGCCCCCGTTCCGGTTCGGGTAACCGACCGCTCACCCCGCCACGGAGTACCGGAAGCGATTGCCGGCGTTCGCCCGGTCGCGCCCGGGGCGTGTCCGGCACCGAACGCCGCCCGTGGATCCGGTTGTCCGACGGGGCCACTCCCGTGGACCTGTCGAGACCGGATCTCGCGGCGGTATCGAGTCGTCTACACCGGGGTCCGACGACGCGGGACAGGCGTCGGTGTGACGCGGTGACACGGGTGTCACCGATGGCGGAGATAGGCGCAGCGATTGCCGGTAGACGGAAGCCGAGGAAGGGATTACGGGAGCGCGACTGGTTAAGAAGGTCGGGGGAATAGCGGGGGATACAGCGACGGACCGGGCGCCGACCGGCGCCCCGGCTCCGTCGGAGTGACGCAACGATGACGGAACAACTCCAGCGGACGAACGGATCGGGCGACGAGCACGAAGACGTGGACACGTCACACCTCGACGGCGTCGCGGACGGCTGTGGCTGTGCGGAGGTCTGGGAACACCTC
>JAZKRZ010000167.1:0-6767 GCA_036626395.1 Haloarculaceae archaeon | reverse complement strand
CCGTCACGTCGGCCTCTCGAACGTCTCCGTCGACCAGCTGGAGACCGCACGGGAGATAGTCGACATCGCCACCGTGCAGAACCGCTACGACGTCGGCAACCGCGACGACGAGGACGTCCTGCGGGCCTGCGAGGAGTACGACGTCGGAATCATCCCGTGGGGCCCGCTGCACACGGTCGGCGACGACGACGTCGCACCCGTCCTCGCGGAGGTCGCGAAGGCGCACGACGCCACCCGGCGCCAGGTCGCGCTGGCGTGGCTGCTCGAACACTCCGACGTCACTCTCCCCATCCCCGGCACGTCGAGCGTCGACCACCTCGAATCGAACGTCGCCGCCTCGGGACTGGAACTGACGGGCGCGGACGTGGCGAAACTCGACGCGATCGATGGCTGAGCCGTCGCTGTACGCTCATCACGGCGCCGCCGGTCACGTCGGAGACCCGGGGCTGGGCGGTCGGATGTGAACACCGCCACGACGGCCGTCCGCACCGCTCGGCGTGTGGGGTGTGAGAAATCTCGGCGCGGTGCCGGTAGTTACTGTCGCGTCAGGTTCGTCGCGCGCGGGCCCTTGTCGGCCTGCTCGATGTCGAACTCGACTGCCTGTCCCTCTTCGAGGTCCGGTCCGCCGACGTCTTCCATGTGGAAGAACACGTCGTCATCGGAGTCGTCCGTCGAAATGAAACCGTAACCGCCAGTGTCGTTGAAGAAATCAACTTCGCCTTCTGCCATTGCAACTCTACAGAACAGCGGCCGGGGTATAAGGGTTCCGCGAGTCGCGCTACCACGGAGCGCCCGCGACCGGCCACCACGGTAGCCGAGAGAGGGTCGCCCCGGTTCACGGCGGACCTCCCGCCGAACCCGTCCCGCGGGCGAGTGAGACTTTTAAGTCGGGACCGACAAGCGACGCCAATGAGCGCGGGAGACCCGCTGTACGTGGGCGTCGACTGGGCGGGCGGTCCGTGGATGACCGTCGTCTTCGACGCCTCCGGGTTCGACCACGCCGCGGTGTTCCCCGAAGTGGGCGACCTCTGGGCGCGATACGAGGAGCGCGCCGAGCGCGTCCTCGTCGACGTCCCCATCGGGTTGCACGAGTCCGGCGAGGCGGGTCGCGAGTGTGACGCCCTCGCCCGCGGGGTCCTGGGACCGCAGTCGGGATCGGTGGTCACCCCGCCCGTCCGGGAGGCCACGCGCAAGCGCCGGTACCCGGCGGCAAAGCGCGTCAACGAGCGCAAGACCGGGCGCTCGCTCTCGAGAGAGGCCTTCGCCGTGAGCGACGCCGTCGCCGCCGTCGACGAACTCCTCCAGAACGTCCCGGAGGCGCGACCGGCGTTCGTCGAGTCCCACCCCGAGGTCTGCTTTCGCGCCTTCGCCGGCGAACCGCTCGAACACGCGAAGCGGTACGCCGCCGGCTACGCCGAGCGGATGCGGACGCTCGCGGGCTACGACCGAGACGCTCCCCCGGCGGTCCAGGCCGCCGCCGAGGCCACCGGCGGTCACGAGGTCGGCGTCGACGACGTCCTCAACGCCACCGTCCTCGCCTACACCGCGTACCCCGGCCCCGGTGACCTCTACTCGCTCCCGCCCGACCCGCCGACGGACCCACAGGGGCTCCCGATGCGGGTCGTCTACCGCAACGAGACGCCGCTCGTGAGCGAGTGACTCCCGTTCGCCCGAGTACGCAACCGTTATTCCCGGTCCGGCCGAACCGCCCGACATGAGCGACACAGCCGACATCGAGGAGACGTCACTGACCCACCGCGTCGTCCTGCTGGGCGTCGCCGACCTCGCGGGCGAGAGCGCGACCCCCGCTCACGCCGGCGGGGTGCGCCGTGCCTGCAGGGAATCGCTGGACGCCGTCGAGACCGAGGTCGTCGGCACGCCCTCCGAAGCCGAGGTCTCGCGCGCGCTCAACGAACTCGAAGCGGCGGGACTCCTGTCGGCCATCCGCGGGGACACGTCCGCGACCGGGAAGGGACGCCCGCGCTTTGAACTGGCGGTCGAACGCGACGCCGTGCTCGCAGACCTGGGCGAGGACGACCGCGTCAGCCCGCTCGCGGACCGACTCGTCGGCTGATACTGTCGGACACGAGCAAGTGACGGTTCATCCCCGAACGGCGGATCCCCCGTTCACGAACGTGTGTCCGACAGTATGAGTTGCGCCCGCGAAGTCCGTTACCGGACCAGATAGGGGTCGTCATCGGGGAGGAACCGCCCGAGGTCGGCCTCGCGGCGGTAGTCGCGGGCGAGCAGGTCCTCCAGTGCCGCGACGAGCGCGGTCTCGTCGTCGCCGTCCCAGGTCCCCGGGTCCTTGACCGGGAGGATCAGCCACCCGCTCCCGGAGAGTTCCACGGCGTGGCGCGCGTCCATATCGATTTCCTCGGCGGGTTCGGCGCTCATGTGG
Organism: Haloarculaceae archaeon; assembly: GCA_036626395.1. Lineage (GTDB taxonomy): Archaea > Halobacteriota > Halobacteria > Halobacteriales > Haloarculaceae > QS-5-68-33. The sequence goes on along the minus strand of JAZKRZ010000167.1, from coordinate 4,366 downwards.
CGGAACACGTGCTTCGTCGCTCGCTCGCCCACCGGCAGGAGCACGTGGGCGGTGATAGCCCGTACCTCGGCGTCGAAGAACGGTTCCATGTCGGCGTAGTCCTGTGGCGTGGGGACGCCCTCGGGGACGCACATGTACAGATACGAGAAGTAGGTCTTCTCGACGACGGGCGGGGTCCCCGCCTCCGCGAGGAGGCCCCCGGCGACGAGCGCGCGCTGGAGGCGCTCGCTGGGGTCGAACCCGGTGAAGGGGTACCTCGTGTCGGCCCCGCCGTGGACGCCGGGGTGGTCGCCGACGACGTGGAAGTGGGCGTTGACGTCGCCAAAGCCCGGGACGAACGGCTCACAGGGCGGCGAGAAGCCGAAGGGGTTGGACTCGCGGGCCGTGACGTTCTTCACGACCGGGCGGAGACGCTCACGGATAAAAAACGTCGCCTTTCGCGCCGGGCCCGCCGGTGAGCCGTCCGGTCCCGCCCCGGTCCGGACGGCGCGTCGGGAAACCCTTTTCTCCGGGACCACCGATGTGGCGGCCATGACGACCGACGGCCGCCCTCCCGTCGCCGCGCGTCCGGAGGCGGGATACGCGTGACCCGCGAGGAGGACATCGAGGACCTGCGCGAACGCAAGGAACGGGCCCGGATGGGGGGCGGCCAGGACCGCATCGACGCCCAGCACGAGAAAGGCAAAAAGACCGCCCGCGAGCGCATCGAGTACTTCCTCGACGACGGCACGTTCGTCGAGGTCGACGGGTTGCGCGAGCACCGCTCGACGAACTTCGACATGGCCGAAAATCGGGTGCCGGGCGACGGCGTCGTCACCGGCTACGGCGAGGTGCACGGCCGCACGGTCTTCGTCTTCGCCCACGACTTCACCGTGTTCGGGGGCGCGCTCGGCGAGGCGTTCGCCGCCAAAGTCTGCAAGGTGATGGACAAGGCCATGGAGACCGGCGCGCCCATCGTCGGGCTGAACGACTCGGCCGGCGCGCGCATCCAGGAGGGCGTCGACTCGCTGGCGGGGTACGCCGACATCTTCCACCGCAACCAGCTGGCGTCGGGCGTCGTCCCCCAGATATCGGCGGTCATGGGTCCCTGCGCCGGCGGCGCGGTCTACTCGCCCGCCATCACGGACTTCGTCTTCATGGTCGAGGACACCAGCCACATGTTCATCACCGGCCCGGACGTCATCGAGACTGTCACCGGCGAGGAGGTGACCTTCGACGAACTCGGCGGGGCCGACACCCACGCCACCGACTCCGGCGTCGCGCACTTCACGCCCGCCGCCGAGGAACAGGCCCTCGACGACATCCGGTATCTGCTCTCGTACCTGCCGAGCAACAACGTCGAGGACCCGCCCCGCGTCGAGCCCTGGGACGACCCCGAGCGCCGCGACGAACAATTGGTCGAGGTGGTCCCCGACGAACCCCAGAAACCCTACGACATGACTCGCGTGGTGGAGGGCGTCCTCGACGAGGACTCCTTTTTCGAGGTCGCCCGGCGTTACGCCCGCAACATCGTGACCGGGTTCGCCCGCCTGGACGGCCACCCGGTCGGGGTGGTCGGCAACCAGCCCCGCGTCAACGCCGGCACGCTCGACATCGACGCCTCGCTGAAGGGCTCGCGGTTCGTGCGCTTCTGTGACGCGTTCAACGTCCCCATCGTCACGTTCGTCGACGTCCCCGGGTTCATGCCCGGCAAGGACCAGGAGAAAGGCGGCATCATCAAACACGGCGCGAAACTCCTCTACGCCTACTCGGAGGCGACGGTGCCGCTCGTGACCGTCATCACGCGCAAGGCCTACGGCGGCGCCTACGACGTCATGGCCTCGAAACACGTCGGTGCCGACGTCAACTACGCCTGGCCGGGCGCCGAGATCGCCGTCATGGGTCCCGAAGGCGCGGTGAACGTCCTCTACGACGACGAACTCGAAGCGGCCGAGCAGGTCGAGGAGAAACGCGAGGAGCTCATCGCGGAGTACCGCGACGCCTTCGCCAACCCCTACACCGCCGCGAAACGCGGCTACCTCGACGACGTGGTCGAACCGGCCGAGACTCGCTCGCGACTGGTCGCGGACCTGGACAGTCTGCGCGGTAAACGCGTCGACCACCCGGACCGGAAACACGGGAACATCCCGCTGTGAGCGGCCCTCCGACCGGAACGTTGATTACCTCCGTGATTTTACATGTCGGATGGATTTAATCCGGCCGCTCGAACGCACGGACTCGCGACGGCGCTCCACACGCCGACAGTTCCTCGGAACTCTCGCCGCGACGACGAGCACCTCGGGACGTTTCGCCTGCAGCTCCGGTGGCGAATTACCCCGCAGTCCCGGTGCGCAGTCCTCGGGGGTAGATGCCCCCGGTTCGAGCAGCCGTTCGTACCGACCGAGCGGTCACTCGACCTCATACTCGTCGGCGATGCGGTGCATCGCGTCGGAGAGGCGCTCGCGGTAGACGCCGACGTCGTCGCCCTCGATGGGGTTACCGTGGATGGGTGCGATGGCGTTCACGTCGAACTCCGCGAAGATGCCGTCGAGCGTGCGTTCGACCTTCTCCGGGGCGACGTACCGGAGCCACACCAGGTTGTCGCGGTGGTACTCGTAGACCCGCTCTGCCGGCGTCACGTCCGGGAAGTCGCCCGAGAGGTATCGACACTGGCCGGGTTCGTGGTAGTTGCCGAAGCCGTCGGCGGTGAACAGCACGCCGTCGCCGTGGTCGTAGATCCAGGTCGTGTGCGAGCGGTCGGCCAGCGGCGGGTCGACGAAGCTGAACTGCCGGCCCTTCACGCGCAGTTGCCCGCCGATCTCGCATTTCCGGGCGTCGGGCAGACCCTGCTGGTCGGGCGACCCCGAGGAGGCGACGAGTTCGACGTCGTCGGTCTCAGCGCCGAGCGGCGAGACGTTCCCGGCGTGAGGGTAATCGGAGTGGGAAAGGACGATGGCGTCGGGCCCCTCGCCGTCGGTGGCGTCGTCGACCGCCGCGGCGACCGCCTCGCGGTGGTAAAACGAGCCCGAGTCGACCAGGATGGCGTCCTCACCTTCGCGGAGGAGGTACAGCGAGACGTGTTCGTGGTCGCCTTCGTGTTCGTAACACTGGCCCAGCCACTCGACGGTCGGCGTCAGGTCGACGGTCATCCGAGGGTCCCGACCCGACCCTGTTCGTCGATGATCCGGGTCACGTCCTTCATCAGCGCCATGTACTCGGGCGCCGACTCCCGGATGACCAGCCCGTGTGCGGGCGCGAGGATCTCCGGGTCGAACTTCTCGATCAGGCTGTCGATCTCGGCGTTGGTCTTGGCGACGTCGACGTACTGGTACCAGAACAGCACCCGGCCATGGAACTCGACGAGGCGACTCGCCTCGAACTCGCCGTCGAGTTCGTCGACGAATTCGAGTGCTTCCTCGTCCAGATGGGGAAAACCCATCCAGTCGACGGGGAACAGCGTCTCGGTCTCGGCCTCGCTCAGCCACACCGACACCGGCGCGTCCAGAAACGTCGCCTCGTGGAAGCGCGCTTCCAGATCGCCCAGGTCCAGCGAGTCGCCCTCGGCGACGTGGAGGCCCTCGTCCAGGCGATAGAGGTCGTGGTCGTTGCCGTACGCCGGGGCGACCAGTGTGGCCTCGGGATAGGCCTCCATGATCGCGGGTGCGTTCCCGGCGTGGGGGACGTCGGGATGGGAGACGACGAGGTAGTCGAGCCCCCGGTCGCCGACGAGTTCGTCGAGGGCGTCGAGGACCCGGTCGGTGCTCGCGGGCGAGAGCGTGTCGAAAAGCAGCGTCTCCTCGCCGCCGTCGAGGAAGTACGCACACTGCGGGATGTACGCCTCTCGGCCGGGTTCGTACCACCCGGGCTGGCGCTCGGCCAGGTCGAACCGTTCAGTCCGGTCGGGACCCGCCTCGTAAATCCAGTGGATCCCGGGCGCGATTTCCCTGTTCATTGGCCGAGAGTCGAGCCTCGGAGTGAAAAAAGCACTGTCGGTCGGACCGTGACGGGATGGCGGACGAGGCGTTCGATCGCTGTGTGTCTTCGTCCGGACCAGAGCGCTTCGACCGGACTATCGCACGAATTGAACGTCGACATTCGTCGTTCACACAGCGGGTTCGCCACGGTCGAGACGGCACGGTCGTGGCTCGAACCCCCGGTAGTCTGTCACGATTCATACTGTCGGACACAAGTGAGGCCACCGTCGGTGGCTCGTTCGACCGGGAACGGACGTTTCGCCGGCGTGTTCCCGGCGAGCGTGTTCACGTACTTGTGTCCGACAGTATCACGCCGGCCTCGACGTGACCCTCCCGCCGACACCGATCTGTGCGATGCGTGACTGGCCCCGTCATATGGATCTCGATCTGATAGTGATTATTGTAGGTTATTT
>JAZKRZ010000166.1:0-6786 GCA_036626395.1 Haloarculaceae archaeon | reverse complement strand
GCCGGCGAGAAAGGCACCAAGCAGGCGAGTCCGCGCAAGCGCGGACTCAAAAAAAAGGACGAGGAACGTCAGATGGGCGTATCCTTTTATACAGGGCATCTATTCGATTCCAGTCGGAAAGCCACGCTATTCGATCGGGATCCAAGCAGCGAGGGAAAGGATATAAATATTCAAATATAAAACCTATTTGAAAAATAATAACCTTTTTGATTATGAAATGTGAAGAATGATGAGGATTGGTGACAATGATCAATATCGATTCCGAGACTCCCACTCCGTTGCCAGCCGACCAGGTCGACCAACTGTCGGGAGAGTGTTCACACCCCGACCCGGCGGTTCGGGGTGAGTCCCGATGACGTACGTGCTGCAGGGAACGATCGAGAAGGCACTCCCGGATGGACGGAGTGTTCCGATGTCGGACGCCACGGTCCGGGTCTATCGCCTACCGGAGGACGTCTCCCCCGAGGAGGTCGCTGCCCGACCGAAAGAGACCTTCGCGGTCGTCGACTCACAGGAAGTCGAGAACCGCTTCGATCGAGTTGGCACGGCACAGCTTGACGACCGAGGTAGATACGGAGTTCGACTCGGCGAAGACGAGTCCTACGAGGGCGGCCCGGTCGCGATCCACCTGCACGTCGACCGGGTCCCGGCGACGAACGATCCGGAGTCCGTTCAGGTCGCGCTGGACCTGATACAGCCGCGCTGGCGCGAGGTGACAGAAGAGGAAGAAGCCAGCGAGGCGTTTCTCAGCCGTCGGTCGGTCGAGGGAGCGCGACGGGTGGAAAACTGGGACCACGTCATTACCCGCCAACACTGGTGTGCAATTCTCGAAGCGTTCGGAGTGTGGGTCGTCTGTGGGCAGGTCACCCTCTGCCCCCCGGCGACCGACCAGGCCGAGGAGACCACTGGAGGGACCAGCAACCAGCCCGTGGATGGCGTAACGGTCCGCGCGAAGGACCGTGACATCGTACAGGACGACGCACTCGGCTCCGACGTGACCGACGCCAGCGGGCACTACTGCATCTACTACCGGAAGCGGTCGTTTGAGCGGACCCCCAGTCCGTTCGGCCCGATCGAACTGATCGGGGGCCCCGACCTCTACTTCGAGATTACGGCCGGTGGCCTGACCTTGCTCGACGAGAACCAGCAGAGGGGACGGACACCGGGTCGGGAGAACGCCGAGCGGTGTGAACACATCGACCTGTGCGTCCCCCCCGGTGATATCCCGGAGGACGGTGACGGACGCGGGATCTCCCGTGTCCCGACCTACTGGCGGTCGATCGGGAGCCAGTTCGAGGTCCCCCAACAGGCGGGGACGGTCGCGAACGCTGACTTCGACGATTACGGCTACGCGGGCGACGACAAGTTCGCGCTCTACCGCACGATTACCATGGAGGGGAGCGCCCCGATCCTCTACGCGAAAAACCCCAACCAATACGTCGAATACCGGTTCCTGGTGAGCGAGTCGCCCACGTCGAACACTGGAACCGCTTCCCCCCAGAACTTCCAGCCGGTCGGCGTCGGCTCTCCCCGGTTCAGCGACGCGTTTGCCGACGGCGTCACCGTCGGTGAGATAGCGATCTACGACCGGACTGCGGTCGGCGACCCCACCGACCCCAATTTCAAGAAGGTCACTGTCAACCTCCGTGGCGGGCGTGGTGGTCACCAGAATTCGTCGGGCTGGGTGTCGCTCAAGGCGGCCGCAGACGAGGCGCTGGACGACCGCTTCGGGACTCCGCAGAACAGGGTCGACCTGTCCACAGTTCGGTCCAGTGGAACCAACTACGTGTACCTCGGGTGGGATTCCCGCAATGCCCTCTTCGGGATCGACACCCGCGAGTTCACCACTGAACCGGACGTAGGGAGCGGAAGTGGCGGTGCACCACCGGCGGCGGGCGATCCGGTCTCGTCACAGCAAGAGATCGACCCGGAGCGCATCGCCATTCGCTTCGAGGCCCGAACGGTCGATTCCACAGGGACACGGGTTCAGCCCGCGGGTACCGGCCGGAAGCTCAACAGCGGTACCACCCTGAACGCCGCGGTCATCAACAACAACTCAGAATACGCCCAGTTCCAGGTCGACGCCCTCACCGGTGACCCGTGTGCCGACCTCACTGGCGATGTCGATATCTCCTATACGATCCATCACCCGCATCTGCACGGCGTCGAGCTCCGTATCGAGAAGAACACCCGTGGGGAGACCTTCGACGACCCGACAAACGAGGTCTCCTTCGATCCCGGGTCCCCGCCGGGGGGGAACTGGGACGACAGCGTCGCCAAGAACAGTCCGGGCGATCCCCAGACAGTTGAATCGCTGGCCAACAAGGGGCAATCAATTCAGAGCGCTATCAGTGCGGACTCGAATGCAGCGGAGATCCTCGACGAAGACTGTGCGTATCGAGCGGTCTTCCGGTACAAGCGCCGCCTCCACGACGGCGACGACGCTGACCACTGGAATCACCAGGATAGCCTGTTCTGCTGGGCACCGAGCGGGTCCTCTGGACCCTGACCGACCCGACCCCGGTCTTCTGTCTTCTCTGGTCTGGCTCGTCTCCCGGGACTGATACTGTCGGACACACGTGAGGCCACCGTCGGTGGTTCGTTCGACCGGGAACGGGCCTTTCGATAGCGTGTTCCCGGCGAGTGTGTTCACGTACTTGTGTCCGACAGCATGAGCACGCGTCCAGTCCGATCCCGGGGGATCATATTTCTCGAACCGGTCCGACGAGTACTCCGACAGGGGTTCGAAGATACCGGTTCGTGTGGGAACGACACGCTGATCGTTCGAGTTCCTCCGCTCATAATCGCTGCATCCGGATGCGGGAAACGTGATGCAGTTAACGTCTCCATGCTGCACTGACCGACCTACCAACGTTCGTATAAATACTGCTGCTTCGCTGTGTGCGGGAGGGCCCCTGTCCGTATCCTGGGCGACAGAGCCGTTCAGAACTGGTACCGGCGGTCGTCGGGGTCGCCGGTCCCGGTCTGGGGGAGCGACCCGCCGGCCATCTCGTCGAAGGTCATGCCAGAGAGATACTCGTCGTAGGTAACGTCGTACTCGGTGCGGAGGTGGAAATCGAGCGTGCCGGTCTCGACGGTGGTCTGAAAGAGCATGTGAACCGCCCGGCGGAGCAGTTCGTCGGTGTCCTCGGGGTCGAGGGCGGCTTCGAGCATCGCGAGTTCGTTGCGCGTCTCGCGGTCCGTCGCGACGGCCAGTTCCTCGTCGAGGTCGCTGTAGTTTTCGCGTACCGTCTCGGTGAGGTCGTCGAGGCTCATACCCCCACTGGGCGGGGTGCGTGGATACGCCTTACGTTCGAGGGGGTGTCGCGGGTTCGGTGTCGACCGTCTCGTAGACCTCGACTTCGCCGGGCATCAGAGCGAACAGGTGACCCCACAGTTCCAGCACGAGCACCGCGCGCCCGTCGTCGGTCCCGTCGAACCGGCCGTTTCAACCGCCGACAGAGGGCGGTCCCGTTTCCGATAGTTCCCGAACACCCGGCCGCGTGCGGAACGAGTGGGGAGAGGGGCAGTGCCGGAACAGTGGTGGTCAGTCCAGCGCGGCACGGACGTTCGCGACGGCGTCGCGGAGCGCGTCGCTCGCGCGCTCGCCGGGAAGTTCGTACTCGACGACGACCGGCGCGTCCAGGTCGGCGTGCTCGTCGACGAGCGCGAGGACCGTGGCGACGTCGAGCTTTCCCGCGCCCGGGTAGTCCTCGACCTCGGCGTCGGAGGTGTCCTTGAGGTGGAGGCTGTTGACGCGCGGTCCGAACTCCCGGAGCACCGCTTCGGGGTCGACCGCCTCGACGAGGAAGTGCCCGGTGTCGACACAGAGGCCGAGCCGGGGGTCGTCGTAGCGGTCGAGGACCGACCGGACGTCGGCCATCGTCGAGAAGACCCGCGTGAGGTCGTCGTGGTGGACCGACGAGTAGTTGTGGACGCCGACGTCGAGGTCGAATTCGTTCCCGAGGTCGACCAGTTCCCCGGTGATATCGTCGCGGGCGGGCGGGTAGTTGACGGTGACGTAGCCCGCGCCGAGTCGGTCGGCGAAAGCGAAGTGCTCGCGGGCCTGCCCCGTGTCATCGAGGTCGACCACGCCGTAGCCACAGACCGCGACCGACGAGTCCCCGATGGCCTCGACCCCGTCGGCGACGGTCGACTCCTCGTCGGCCGGCGAGAGGTGGTAGTCCCAGAGTTCGAGGTGGTCGACATCCACGTCGTCGAGTTCGGCGAGCAACTCGCGCAGCGAGAAGTCCTGATAGACGACACTCTGGACGCCGATGTCGAACGTTGCCATGGTCTGTAGACGTCGCCCCGTCGCAAAAGCGTTCCCGAGGCGGAAATCCTGGTTCCGCCGGAGCGACACCCGACTCTCGAACCTGGCACGGACTTCCGGGACGCGACGTTTTATGCCGGCTCTCACCGACGGTGGAGCATGGACGTTCTCATCGTCGGCGGCACCGGTCTGATCAGCACGGGCATCACCCGGCAGGCGGTCGACGCCGGCCACGACGTGACGCTGTTTCACCGCGGCGAAACCGACGCCGACCTCCCCGGGGCGGTCGACCACGTCCACGCCGACCGCGACGAGACGACGGAACTCGCGGCGGCCGCCGAGTCGGTCGACCCCGACGCGGTCGTCGACATGGTCTGTTTCACGCCCGAACAAGCCGAGGGCGCCGTCGAGGCCTTCGCGGGCGTCGAGCAGTTCGTCTTCTGTTCGACCGTGGACGTCTACCACCGGCCCCTGGACGCGAACCCCGCGACCGAGGACGCCCCCCGCGAGCCCCCGGTGAGCCAGTACGGCGCGGACAAGGCGGAGTGCGAGGACCTCTTCATGGACGCACACGGCGAGGCGTTCCAGACGACCGTGATCCGGCCCTGGAGCACCTACGGCGAGGGCGGGCCGGTCATCCACACGATGGGATGGGGCACGTACTATCTGGACCGGGTCCGCAAGGGCAAGCCGGTCATCGTCCACGGCGACGGTGCGACGCTGTGGGGGCCCTGCCACCGCGACGACGTCGCGGGCGCCTTCGTGAACGCGGTAGGTAACGAAACCGCGTACGGCGAGGCCTACCACGTCACCAGCGAGGAGGTCATCTCCTGGAACCAGTACCACGAGTACGTCGCCGACGCCATGGACGCGCCCGAGCCCGAACTGGTCTCCATCCCCACCGACAGGCTCGTCGAGGCGGTGCCCGACCGCACCGACCCGCTGGTCGACCACTTCCAGTACTCGACGGTGTTCGACAACAGCAAGGCCAGGCGGGACCTGGATTTCGAGTACACCATCCCCTTCCGCGAGGGCGTCGAGCGGACCATCGACTTTCTGGACGGATCGGATATCGACGACTGGGACAGCGAGAACGACGACGAGATAATCGAGGCGTGGCGCGAGTCGGCGGAGTCGTTCGTCTCGGCCCTCCGGGGGTAGCCGCGCCACGCGGGACCGGGGGTCAGTCGCCGCCGTCGGAGTTCCGGCTCCCATACGGCTCGTCGCTCGTCGGGTCGGTGCCCGCGGTCGAACTGTCGCTCGCCCCGGTCGCGGTCTTCGCCGAACGGTCGCCGCTCAGTTCGCGTTCGAGACGGTCACGGAGAACTGAGACGGCCGCGGGGAACTGAGAGCGGGCCGCGAACCGCGACGGGGCCGCGGGATCACTCCACGGAGACGACTTCGACCGCGAATTCGAGCGTCTCCCCGGCGAGTTCGTGGTTGAAATCGACCGTGACCGTGTCGTCGTCCACCGCGACGACCTCGCCCGGGAGGCCCTCTTCGGTCTGGACCTCCGTCCCTTCCTCGGGGGCGCGTCCGCCGATCATCGCCGTGAACTCGTCGGTATCGTACGCGACGACGCGGTCCTCGGTGTGCTGGCCGTAGCCGTCTTCTGGAGGGATACTGACCGTCGCTTCCTCGCCCTCGTCGAGCCCCAGCAGACCGTCTTCGAGGCCCTGGATGATCTCGCCGGCGCCGACCTCGACCGTCAGGGGCTCGTATTCGCGCTCCGGGTGGTGCTCGAGGCCGTGTTCGGTCGCGACCGACTCGCGGGAAGTGTCGAAGACCGTCCCGTCGTCGAGGCGGCCGACGTACTCGATGCTGACCGTGTCGCCTGTCTCGATGGCCATGCTCGCCACTTGACGAGCACGCGGATAAGGGTGTGGACTGGCCGAGAAAACCTCGGCCGTGACCGGGGGCGAGTCCGCGCCCGAGGTCAGGCGTTCGTCTTGTAGAGGTCCCCGTCCTCGTCGTAGCGGGCCTCGAAGATGCGGTCGAACTGCTCTTCGGTGATGGAGACGTCGACCGCACCCACGTTCTCGTCGAGCTGGTCGACCGTCCGCGCGCCGACGATGGGAACGCAGGTGAACTCGGGCTGGTCGATCAGCCAGCGCAACGCGACCTGCGTGGGCGTCGCGTCCACTTCGTCGGCGACGGCCCGCACCTCGTCGAGGACGTGCCAGCCGCGCTCGGAGACGTACCAGTCGGTGAACATCTCGTCGAACTCGGCGCGCGTGTCCTCGGGCGCGTCGATGTCGTATGTGCCGTCGCCGACGCGCTCGTACTTGCCGGTGAGGAAGCCACCGGCCAGCGGCGAGTACGGACACACCGCGAGGTCTTGGTCGGCGCAGACGTCCAGATACTCCGCGACGTCCTCGTAGTAGGCGGCGTGAAAGAGCGGCTGGGTAACGGTGAAGGCCTCGTAGTTGTTGACGTCGGCCTGCCAGAGACCCTTGGTGAGTTTCCAGGCGTCACAGGTCGAGATACCGACGTAGTGAACCTTGCCCTCGCTC
>JAZKRZ010000165.1:0-6846 GCA_036626395.1 Haloarculaceae archaeon | reverse complement strand
CGAACGGGTGGTCGACGGCGTTCATCGCCACGCCGCGGACGTTGGGCCACTTCGTCCCGCGGGCCCGCATCTTGTGGTGCTTGTTCCCGGCCTTGACCATCGGCTTTTCCGTGCGGCCGCCGCCGGCCACCACGCCGATGGTCGCCCGACACTCCGGGTCGAGGCGCTTGACCTCGCCCGAGGGGAGCTGAACGACGGCGACCGACCGGTCGTGGGTCATCAGCTGGGCGTTCACGCCGGAGGCGCGGGCGAACTTGCCGCCGTCGCCCGGGTTCGCCTCGACGTTACAGACCGGCACACCCTCCGGGATCTCCGCCAGCGGGAGCGTGTTCCCGGGCGCGATCTCGGCGCTGACGCCCACCTGGATCTCGTCGCCGACGCCGACGCCTTCCGGCGCCAGCACCAGTCGACGGTCGCCGTCCTCGAACTCCACGGCGGCGACGGGTGCCGACCGCGCCGGGTCGTGTTCGACGTCGACGACCGTGCCGGCGACGACGTCGCCGTCTTCGACGTTGCGGTGCGACAGCTCTGCCTTGTAGCGGTGTGACGGCGCCCGGAACGTGGGCGTGCCGCGACCGCGTCGTTGTCCCTGGATTCGTCGTCCCATTGTCAGAACACCCCGATCCGCGAGGCGACCTCGTCGGCGTCGTCGTCCTCGGAGAGGCGCACGACGGCCTTCTTCTCGCCGCTCGGCGTCACGTGCGTCTTCACGTCGACGACCGTGACGTCGAACTGCTCGGCGACGGCGTCGGCGACCTCGGGCTTTGCGGCGCCCGGGTCGACCATGAACTGGAGCTTGTTGTCGAAGTCCAGGTCGTCCATGGCCTTCTCCGTCATGTGCGGGTACTTGATCACCTTGCGACTCATCGGTCAGCCACCTCCGCGACTGCGCTTTCCGTCCAGACGGTCAGGCGACCGTGCTCGCCGCCGGGCGCGAGGTCCTCGGCGTTGACCTCGCGTGCGGTCGCGACGTCCGCGCCCGCGAGGTTGCGCGCGGCCTTCGAGGGTTCCTCGCTGGTCACGAAGAGGACAGACGACGGCCGCCTGTACTTCCGACCGCGGGTCGTCCCGCGACCGGCGCGGACGGTCGCCTCGTCGGCGCGTTCGATGTCGGCCGCGACGCCCAGCGACTCGACGGCGTCGACGACCTCCCGGGTCTTCACGAGGTCCTCGAAGTCGTCCGAGACCACGAGCGGGAGGTCGACGGCGTCGTCGAACTCGTGTCCGCGCTCGTGGACGGCCTCGGCGTCCGTCGTCGCGGCGATGGCCGCGCGGACCGCCAGTTTGCGCTCTTTGTCGTTGATGTCCAGCCCCTGGTCTTTCTCGGCCTTGGGCGGGTGGGCGCGACGGCCCCCGACGGTCTGGGGGACGCGCCGCGCGACGTTGTTCTCGCGAGGGACGTGCGCCATGCCGCGGCCGCTGCCGAACGACTCGGCGGGCGTCCGCAGACCGGCGTACTCGTCGCTCCCGTAGTCCTGCTTGGCGTTGGCCTGTGCGGCGAGCACCGCGCGCCGGACCAGGTCCGGGCGCTGGGGGGTCTCGAACACTTCGGGGAGGTCGATACTCCCCGAGGCGTCGCCGTCCAGGTCGTGTACTGTAGCTTCCATGCGTTAGTCCTCCTGTGTGGCGACGCGGCCACGGTTGCCCTGGTTGGACTGGGTCGAGACGTAGCGCACCTCGGGGTCCAGTCGGGGCTGGTCGTTCGGCCGTACCGCCGGCCGGAAGCGCACGACGCGCTGGTCCGGCCCCGGCACGGAGCCTTTCACCAGCGTGTAAGGGCCGTCGACTTCGCCGTAGTTGACGAAGCCGCCCTCGACGGTCGGTTCCTCGCCCTCGCCGATGTCGATCAGGCGCTTGTTGAGTTCGGTGCGCTGGTGGTAGCCGGTCTGGCCCTGCTGGGGGACCGTCGAGCGCACGCGCGAGGGGTTCCAGGGGCCGAGGTTGCCGATGCGTCGGCGCCAGCCCTGGCGGGCGTGTTTGCCCTTGCGCTTCTGGACGCCCCAGCGCTTGACCGGGCCCTGGGTGCCCTTCCCCTTCGTGACGCCCGCGACGTCGAGGAACTCGCCGGCGCGGAACACGTCGGTCACCGTGTGCTCCCCGCCCTCGGCGAGGAGGTCGAGCCCGTACTCGACCCGCTCTTCGACGCTCGATCCGCCCACGCGGGTCTCCATCACGTCGGGTTCGCGCTTGGGGACGTTCGTCTCGCCCGGAACGGTGTGGGTGACGAGCCGCACGTCGGCGACCCGCCCCGCTTCGAGGGCGTTCCGGACGTCCGAATCGTCCATGCTGTACTCCCCGTCCGGCAGCGAGAGCGCCCGACCGAGGTCCTCGTGGACGTCCTCGGTCCACACCTCCGTCAGGGGTCGCTTGCCGTACGGCGTCTGCTCGTAGACTCGAAGGGCCGCCGCCCGCATGGGCGGGGTCTCGACGACCGTCACCGGGACGGTCTCCTCCATCCCCTCGCGGGGGGAGTCGGGCTCGTCGTTGATCATCACGACGTGGGACATGCCGGCCTTGTAGCCGGCGAACCCCTGGAGCCCGGGCTGGCCGCCGTCGTCCGGCCAGGTCGAGATGCGGGGCACCTCGCTGGCCGCCCGACCGCGCGGGCTGTAGCCCATCGAGCCTTTTCGTGGTCTGCTCGGTTGTGGCATCGTTCTATTGCTCCATCGTCAGTGGCGCGAGGGTCGCGAACATCGCCTCTTCGGTTCGCACGACCTCGCTGCCCTGCTTCGGAACCGTATTCAGCCAGAGGTCGAACCGGGCTCCATCCGGTTCGTGAGTGTCGGCGTCGGTGCCGGTTTCAGCGTCGTCGCCCGCCTCGGTGGCGGTTTCGGTCCCTCCGACGGCCTCTCTGTCCACGTCGAGTATCTCCGGCAGACCCCGTTCGGGGCTGCCGAAGGCGACGGTGAACCCCCCTGCCGCGTCGATTGACTCGACCGTCGAGTCCAGTCGGGACACGGTGAGTGGGGCGCCGTAGCGGGAGGCCGCGACGCACAACCCGGCGTCGCTACGCCGTAACTGCGCGTCGAGGCCCCCGCGTTCGACGACGAACCCCGGCGGGGGCTCGTCCACCAGTTTCGCGCGGAGTGGCCGCAGCGAAGAGACCCTGATGGTCACGCGCTCCCCCTCCCGTACCGCCATCGACGGCGGTACCGGGAGGGAGATCGGGTGTTGCATGCCGCAATTGACCCGAACGCGCCCGTCAGGTCCGACCTCGGTCACGATTCCCTGTCTTAACGACCCCGAACCGTCCGATCCGGAGCCGGTCTGTGAACGGACGAGGAGCGGCGGCAGGACGCCAGCGTACTCCAGTTCGTCCCGCCTGTCCCATACCTCCTTTCGGAGGTAGGGGGGTGTGGCGGCGTACCGCAGCACCGTTTCGACGAACCCCGACTCCCACTTGCCCCGGCCGCCTGGATCCGGGTAGACCGTCAGTCGGTCCACCCGGAAGACCGTGGCCGCGCGGGCCACGTATCCCAGTTTGCGAGTCGCCTCGCGTCTGTCCTCGGCTTCCCGGGCGAGGGAGTCCGGCACGAGCACGCTGGTCGTCATGCCGTGACGCTTCCACGCCACGTCACTAGACTGTAGCGATACATCCCCAGGCCACACTTAAAAATCGCGCGTTTCGCGCGCGAGGAGCGAGGCGTTCACACGGGAGACACTCACACAGGAGCCAAGAAGGGAGACGCTCACACGGGGGCTGGAGCGGCCGACGACCGAGTCCGGTCGGGCGCTATCGCTCGCTCCAGGCCGGCATCGGGGACTGCAGTGCGGCCCCGTAGAAGGAGTCGCCCCGCGGGTAGACGCGGCGCTGACCCGTCTCGAACTCCTCGGAGGTCAGCCACTGGCCGATCGGGGGGGCGAACCCGCGTGCACGCGGGATCCCGTTGACCGTGCCGTCAGTGGTCTCGTCGAAGTTGTACTGGGCCCAGAGCGTGTCGATCTCCGTGTCGCGGATGTTCTCGATGACCTCGCTCTGGTCGAACGGGTCCAGCCCCTGGAAGGCAAAGCGCAGGAAGTAGGTCAGCGAGTAGGCCGTCCCCGTCGCCGGCGGGACGAGTTCGTCGTCGGCGAGGTCGTACTCGTTGCCGTACTCCTCGTAGAGGGTTGCGTTCCCGGGTCCGGTCGTGCCCGGGACCCAGCCCGGCGACGAGAGGACGTACTCGCTGTCGGACCCGAGCTCCGACCACCAGGCCGGGCGGTTGGCGGCCCACTCCAGGTGAGTCAGGGTCGGGGCGAACCCGGCGGACTTCATCGCCTCGATTATCGCGACGCCGCTCTCCAGCCCGGGGTTCGAGAGCAACACCTCGACGCCGGCCTCGCTGGCCTGTGAAACCAGGTCGCCGAAGTCCGTCGCACCCGGTTCGTGCGTCTCGCGCAGGGCGACGTCGTAGCTGCCGTCGGCCTCGCCGAGCTGGGTCTCCCAGGCGTCTGCCATCTCCGTCCCCCAGCCGTCGTCGCGCTCGAGGATGCCGACGGTGCTCGGTCGCTCGTCGGCGCCGAACTCGTCCAGGTTGTCGGCCGTCGAGAGGGCGATGCTCTGGGACTTGGCGCCGATGCTGAAGGTGTACTCGTACCCGCTGTCGCGGTGGGGCTGTGCGTACGGGAAGAAAGGCGTGAGACAGAGGACTTCCTGTTCCTCGGCGAACGACGCCGCGGCCTGTGAGAGTTCGTTGCCGTAACTCCCGATAACGAGGTTGAGGTCGTCGTCCTGTTCGCTCTGGATCGATTCCAGTTGCGAGGCGGCCGTGTCCGGGTCGCTCTCGTCGTCGCGGAGGACCAGATTCAGCTCGGCGTCCTCGAAGTACTCGCTTTTGAGGAACGTGTTCCCCAGCTCGAGGCCGCGCTCTATCTGTGGTCCGAGGTTCGAGTACTCGCCGCTTTTCGGGACCGTCGCGGCCATCGTGTAGACGTCTGGACCGCCACCGCCGGTCGCGCTGTTCAGGAACCCACACCCCGCGAGACCCGTCGCAGCCCCCGCCGCGCCGATACCTCGCAGATAGTCCCGCCTGCTGACGCCACCGGAGTTGTCTCCCATGATGTTCTGTGGTAGCGTATCACCTGCCTATAAAATATGCGATGGAACACTCCTACACCGACCGCGTTCTGTATCGCACAATTTCCCCGACGGTCACTGGCCCGTCTCGCGATTCGGAAGCCTTTTATCCCGCTGCACGGTTCCTTCCTAATGCGAAGCGCGACGGTAGTGTAGTGGTATCACAGGACCCTGCCACGGTCCTAACGCGAGTTCAAATCTCGCCCGTCGCATTCCTCGGGGAATTACCCGGCGAGCACCGCGTAGCGTGTGTTCGTCGCCCGGGAGTGGCTTCCGAGACCAAGACTGGAGGTACGGACGAGCGGCCAGTCGGCCTTCGAGTGGACGTCCGGAGTCGTCGACCGGGTAATTCTCGAGGGTGGCCGTCGAGGTGTTCGACATGTTCTCACAGGATTCCGTCGTCGCCGCCCCCGAATGTGAAGTCGGAGAGGGTGTGCTGTGGCACCCCGACGACCGTCGCGTGTACTGAACGGACATCCCAGCCGGAGAGGTATACCGGTACGACCCGGAATCGGAGAGCCGCGAACGCATCTACGAGGGCGAACCGGTCGGCGGGTTCATCTTCCAGACGGACGGCTCCCTCTTGTTTTTCATGACGGACGGGACGGTGAAAATCTGGCGTGACGGTGACCTCGAAACGGTCGGTGACGGGCTCGCGGCCGAGGCTGGAATGCGGTTCAACGACGCGATTGCCGACCCTGAGGGGCGCGTCTTCTGCGGGACCATGGACACCGGCGACTCCTCGGTCGGCTCTACCGACTCGACACCGACGGGACGATCACGAAACTTCTGGACCCGATCGAATTACCCAACAGGATGGGGGTTACCCCTGCCGGCGAGGGGTTCTACCTCACCGAATCGAACGCGAACGCGATCCATCGCTTCGATTACAACAGGGCGACGGGAGACCTCTCCGACCGACGAACCTTCGCAGAATTCGACGGAAAGGACGGTATGTACGACGGTCTGACAGTGGACGCCGACGGGCACGTCTGGTCGGCGCTGTGGGGCGCCGGTGCCGTCATTCGACACGGGCCGGGCGGCGAGATCGACCGTCGGATACCCGTGGCCGCGACGAACGTGACCAGCCTGACTTTCGGCGGACCGCGACTCCGGGACGTCTACGTCTCCAGCGCGACCTGCGAGGCGCCGGTCGATAACTCCTACGCCGGCGAGCTCTTTCACGCGAGACTGGATGTCCGCGGCAGACCAGAGTTCACTTCGAGCGTCAGGTGCTGACCGACTGGCCCGGAAGTGTAGGCGCCAGCTGACTCCACAGGGCAGGTGACTGATTCCCCCCGGCGAATCCCGAGTCGTGTGCCGTCCGGTCGGTCCCGTGATCGGGTGCGAGGCCGGCAGTAGTTTGATTAGGCGTCTCGTACATATTTCAGAGGACCTGCATGAAAATAACGAACTTTGAGACGTTCGTCGTACAGCCCCGGTGGGTGTTCCTCAAAGTGACGACCGACGAGGGACTCGTCGGCTGGGGGGAACCGAACCTGGAGGGAAAGCCGGAGGCGGTACTGGGCGCGATACGGGAACTCGAGGACTATTTCGTCGGGGTGGACCCGCGCCGGACGGAACACCACTGGCAGGCGGTTTACCGCGGGAGCTTCTACCACCGGGGTGCCGTCCTGAACAGCGCGCTGGCCGGCATCGACCAGGCGCTGTGGGACATCAAGGGAAAGCGACTCGGGGTGCCGGTACACGAACTGCTGGGTGGACCGACTCGGAACCGCATCCGGGTGTACGGACCAGTGGTCGGGGACGAGTCGCCCGAGCGGCTCGAC
>JAZKRZ010000164.1:0-6853 GCA_036626395.1 Haloarculaceae archaeon | reverse complement strand
GAGTACTCGGATTCTCGCTCGACATCACGGAACGCAAGCGGTACGAGCGGGTCGACCTCCCCGGGTGTCTCGACCGGTCCTGGCGGTCGGTCGCGACGGGCGAGGCGACACTCCGCGTCGAGACGGCTGGCAGGTCCGGGCGATGGAAAGCGCGTCCGGCGGTGCGCGGTTCGAGGTGACCGGCGTCGAATTCGCCGACGAACGGTGACGGTCAGATGATCCGTTTGCCGAGCGTGCTCGCCGCGAGTTCGACCGCCAGTTCGGCGGTCCGGTTCTGTTCGTCCAGGATGGGGTTGACCTCGACGAGTTCGAGCGACGCGAGGCCCTCGCCGGCCCGCCGGGCGAGGATCTCCATCGCGGTGTGTCCCTCCCGGTAGGACGCACCGCCGCGGACCGGCGTCCCGACGCCCGGCGCCTCGCTGGGGTCGAGGAAGTCCAGGTCCAGACTGACGTGCAGGCCGTCCGCGCCGTCGGTGGCGGTATCGACGGCGTCGCGCGTCACCGCCGGCAGGCCCCGTTCGTCGATTTCGGTCATCGAGAAGACGGTGACGTCGCTCGCGCGCAACCGGTCTCGCTCCCGGTCGTCGAGGTCGCGAACGCCGACGATTGCGACGTTCTCCGGGTCGACCCCGGCGTCGGCCCACTCGCGACCGCCGAACGTGCCGTCCCCGAGGATCGCCGCCAGCGACATGCCGTGGACGTTGCCGCTCGGCGTCGTCGTCGGCGTGTTGAAGTCGCCGTGGGCGTCGAACCAGACGATGCCCGGCTCCTGGTGGCGCGCGACGCCGCCGACGGTCCCGATGGCGATCGAGTGGTCGCCGCCCAGCACGAGCGGGAAGCGGTCGGCAGCGAGCGCGCCCGCGACCCCGTCAGCCAGGGCGCGACAGACCTGTTCGGTGGCGGCGAGGTATTTCGCCCGTCCCTCCGGGGGGCTCCCCGCCTCGGGGTCGGTCTGTTCCGGCCCGGGCACCGGGATGTCGCCGCCGTCGTCGCAGGCGATCCCCATCGCTTCGACCGTCTCCGCGAGTCCCGCGTACCGGATGGCCGAGGGCCCCATGTCGACGCCGCGCCTGTCGGCGCCCAGGTCCATGGGAACGCCGAAGACCCGCACCGGTCTATCCATGTCCGAAGTTGGTCAGCGAGTGACAAAACCGTGGGGGTGTGCGGGTCGGCGGCGGACGACGCCTGCCGGTCACTCGTACTGGGCGCAGACGCGCTGGATCCCCTGCCGGAAGTCGGTCCGGGGCTCCCAGCCCGTGGCCTCGCGCATCTTCGTGATGTCGGCCATCGTGTCGTGGACGTAGACGTCCTCGGGGATCGGGTTCTCCTCGTAGACCGGTTCGACGTCGGTCCCGAGCTCCTCGTTGAGCGCCTCGACGAGGGAGTTGAGGCTGTACTGCTCGCCGGTGCCGAGGTTGTAGACCCCCTGGAGTTCGTGGTCCGCCGCGAGTTCGAGGCCGCGGACGATGTCGTCGACGTGGGTGAAATCGCGGGTCTGCGTGCCGTCTCCCCATATCTCGGGCCGACGGCCGTTCGCGATGTCGTCGGCGAACTGGGCGATGAGATTGGCGTACTCGCCCTTGTGACCCTCGGCGCCCTCGGCCATACCCTGGTAGACCGAAAAGAAGCGCATCCCGGCCATCGAGAGGTCGTAGTGGTTGTGGAAGTACTCGGCGTAGCGCTCCCGCGCGAGTTTCGAGGCCTCGTAGCCGGTGTTGACCGTCACCGGCATGTCCTCGGGCGAGGGTTCGGTCATGTCGCCGTAGATCGAGGAGGTCGTGGCGTAGACGACCGTCTCACAGCCGTCCTGGCGGGCCTGGTCGACCGTGTTGACGAACCCCTCGACGTTGACGCGAGCGCCGCGCGCGGGGTCCTCCTCGTGCATCGCGTAGGAGGACAGCGCCGCGATGTGGAAGACGACGTCGACGTCCGTCGGGAGGTCGTCCTCGAGTACGGACGCCTCGACGAACTCGACGCCCCCGTCGAGATTCTCGGGCGTGCCGAGATAGCAGTCGTCGAGTGCGACGACCTCGTTGTCGGGGGCGAGGTAGTTGGCGAGGTTGGACCCGATGAATCCCGCTCCACCGGTGACGAGAACGCGGTTGCCTTCCATGGGAGGGATTCGCCCGTCGTCCAAGATAAATGGTGTCGGTCTCGACCGCACGGAGCCACCGGGCAGAGACGTGTGTCACTGATACGGACCGTTGTACCCGTTTTCGGCGATGCCGTCGACGTATGGGCGAGTTACGGCCCGATGCGTTCACCGTGGTTCGCGACGGCGGTAACGAAGTACAACGGTCCGTATGAAACGGCGTTCCCAGCGACCGCGCCGCGGTCGGTCGCGGCGTCCGTGAACGCAGGTTCGGCCCCCGCACTGGCGAGGGGGGACGACGTCCGAACCACCGCCGGGTTTAAGAAATATACCCCCGAAGACCCGCATATGTCATCGATCGAGTTGACGCCCAGCCAAAAAAACATACTCCAGGAACTCGTCAACCTCTATCGCGAGTCCGAGAGCGCCGTCAAAGGCGAGGACATCGCCGACAAGGTCGACCGCAACCCGGGAACGATCCGCAACCAGATGCAGAGCCTGAAGGCGCTCCAGCTCGTCGAGGGCGTCCCCGGTCCGAAGGGCGGGTACAAGCCCACGGCGACGGCCTACGACGCGTTACAGATCCAGGACATGGACCAGGCCGCCGACGTCCCGCTCGCACACAACGGCGAGCCGGTGCCCAGCGCGAACGTCGAGGAGATCAACCTCACCAGCGTCCACCACCCCGAGGAGTGTCGCGCCGAGATCCAACTGCAGGGTTCCATCGCGGACTTCCACAAGGGCGACACCATCACTGTCGGGCCGACGCCGCTCTCGAAACTGCAGATCATCGGCGAACTCGAGGGCAAAGACGACACGAACAACAGCCTCATCATGACGATCGACGACATGCGCGCTCCTGCGGAAGAACCGGAACACTGACTCCCGGCCCTGCTGGGCGTCGCTGTCGGCTCGGGGTCCCTCCTGTACGTTCGTGATAGATGCGCCCTCACACGCCTCGCTCGTCCCGGATTCGCAGGGTTTGTATCACCCCATCACTGAGTCGCCCGTATGAGCGAGAGCGTCGTCGTGCTCGGCTCCGGATACGCCGGGGCCGGTGCTGTACAGAGCCTCGAATCCCGCCTCAACGGGGAGGCGGAGCTGACGTGGGTCTCGGACGTCGACTACCACCTCGTCCTCCACGAGTCCCACCGCTGTATCCGTGACCCGTCGATCCGCGAGAAGATCACGATCCCCGTCGCGGACATCAAGTCCCGCTCGACGACGTTCCGCCAGGGCCGGGTGACCGGCATCGATACCGCCGAGCGCACCGTCGAACTCGCTGATGGCGCCGAGGTCGACTACGAGTACCTCCTCGTGGCGGTCGGCTCCAGTACCGCTTTCTTCGGCATCGAGGGCCTCGACGAACACGCTCACACGCTCAAGAGCCTCGACGACGCGCTGGGCATCCACGAGGCCGTCTCGGAGGCGGCGGCCGCGGCCTCGCGCGAGGACCCCGCGCAGGTCATCGTCGGCGGCGCCGGCCTCTCGGGCATCCAGACGGCCGGCGAGGTCGCCGAGTACCGGGACGACCACGACGCTCACATCGACGTCCACCTCGTCGAGGGGCTGGACCGGGTATTCCCCAACAACGACCCCCAGCTCCAGGGCGCGCTCCGCAAGCGCCTCGACGAGGCCGACGTCGAGATCCACACCGGCGAGTTCATCGGCGAGGTCGACGCCGAGCGCGTGTACGTCGGCGACGACACCGAGATGGCCTACGACGTCCTCGTCTGGACCGGCGGGATCACGGGACAGGACTGCGTCGCCGACGCCGACATCGACAAGGACGAGCGCAGCAACCGCCTGTTCGCCGGCCGCACGTTCGAGACGAACGACGACCGCGTCTTCGCCATCGGCGACTGCGCCCTCGTCGACCAGCCCGACGACAGGCCCGCGCCCCCCACGGCACAGGCCGCCTGGCAGGCCGCCGAGGTCGCCGGCCAGAACCTCGCGCGCCGCGTGCGCGGCCAGCCGCTCACCGAGTGGACCCACAAGGACAAGGGCACCGTCATCTCCGTCGGCGAGGAGGCCGTCGCCCACGACGTGATGTACTTCCCCCTCACCACCTTCGGCGGCACCCCCGCGAAACTCCTCAAGAAGGCCATCGCCGCCCGCTGGATCGCCGACATCGACGGCGTCGGCCGCGCGGTGGGCGCCTGGTCGGATATGTAAAACGACCGTTTTTTCGGTTTGGGTATCCTCGGGCCGCTACGCGGCCCTGTGGGTACCACTCACGGAAAAAAGCTCGGCCAAAAAAGCCGTGCCTCACTCCGTTCGGCGCGGTGAACCGCCTCGCTCACTGGGTTCGCTCGGCGGACGTCTCGCGGGTCGGTCCCGTCGCGAAGTCGCCCTCCTGCCATGGTCCCCGGCGGATGTATCTCACGAGGTGTCTCGTCGGACCATTACTCCCCGAGTCCTACTCCGGGATGCCACCGCTCGGCACCGGCCGCCTCCGCGGCCTCTTCCATCTCCGCGAGTATCGAGACGGCCTCGCTCGCGCACCTGGCGGCCTTTCGCTCGCCCTCGGTGCGGAACTCGCCGGTCACGCGGTTGGCGTAGACGGTACAGACCGCGCCGGCACGGAGTCCGTAGAGGTTCGCGAGCGTACAGACCGCGGCGGCCTCCATCTCGAAGTTCAGGACGCCCGCCTCCCGGAGGTTCTCGACGAGTTCGTCGCCGCCCGCCGCCTCGAACCCTTCGAACCCCGGTCGGCCCTGACCGGCGTAGAAACTGTCCGTGCTCGCGGTGATACCCACGTGATAGTCGTAGTCGAGACGCTCGGCCGCCGCGACGAGGGCGTTGACGACCCGGTCGTCCGCGACGGCGGGGTAGTCCTCGCGAACGTACTCCTTGCTCGTGCCCTCCTGGCGGACCGCGCCGGTCGTGATGACCAGGTCGCCGACGCTCGCTTCCTCGCGGATGGCGCCACACGAACCCACCCGCAGGAAGGTGTCGGCGCCCACCCGGGCGAGTTCCTCGACGGCGATGGCCGCCGAGGGCGACCCGATCCCCGTCGACGTGACCGAGATGGGCGTCCCGCCGTATGTGCCGGTGGCGGTCCGGTACTCCCGGTGGTGGGCGACCTCCTCGTGGTCGTCCCAGGCGTCGGTGACCTTGGGGACGCGCTCGGGGTTGCCCGGCAGGAGGACGCTGTCGGCGACGTCGCCCGGTGCGACCTCGAGGTGGTACTGTTCGGCGTCGCTCGGGTCCTCGCTGTCGGCGCGCTCGTCACTCATCGACGACCATCTCCCGCGTGATAGTCTCGGGCAGGAGCGTGCCGAGGTCGTACGTCACGGGCCCCTCGTCTCCCTCGCAGACGACCCGGAAGTCCGCATCGCAGAACTCGGCGAACGACTGGCGACACATCCCACAGGGGGTGACGCCGTCGCGCCTGGCCGATGCGACGGCCACGCGCCGGAACTCGCGGTGGCCGTCCCGGACGGCGCTGCCAAGCGCGACCTCCTCGGCGTGGAGACTGTTGCTGTAGTTCGCTACCTCGACGTTACAGCCCGTGTACACGGTTCCGTCCGCGGTTTCGAGAGCGGCGCCGACGGCGTACCCCGAGTAGGGGACGTACGCGGCGTCGTGGGCGTTTCGGGCCCGGTCGAGTAACTCCTCGTCGTCCATGCATCCGGGTCGGACCGGTCCGACTAATACATCACGGCCCGCGAACGGGCGTCGCCTGCGATAGCTCCGGGCGGACCCTCCGACGCTTCGAAAACCGTTCCGTTCGCCACGCGTGTGGGGTAGACCGAACGGTCCGGGCCGAACACCGTATTGTAGACATAAGTAATCGATGTATCTAACTTGTTTCAGTATGAAAGTATGGCGATGGCAAGACTGGAAGACGTCCCGGTCGAGGAACTGGAGGCCGCGCTCGCGGAAGCGACGGGCAAAAAGGAGACACAGCGGCTGCTGGTCGCGATAATCTACAAGCGGGGGCCGTCAGTACCGATGATAGCGAGGTGGCTCGATACGCGGGAACAGACTATCTATCGGTGGTTCGACCGTCTCGAAGCGGAGCCGGTCGAGCAGGCGGTGCGGGACCGGCAGCGCCCGGGCCGGCCGCCGAAACTCGAGGGGAGCGACCGCGAGACGTTCCGCGAGGCCGTCCGAAGCCCGCCGGCTGATTCCGGATACGACGAGCCCGCGTGGACGACCGGGCTCGCCCGGCGGTTTCTCAGCGACGAGTTCGGCGTCGAGTACTCCCGCCGTCACGTCCAGCGACTGCTGCGGGAGGCCGGACTCACCTGTGACTCCGGGGGTTCCGCACCCGACGACGGGCGCACGCGAGTCTGGGAACCGTCCGAATGACCGGCGAGTCCGGTTACGGCGCGGCAGGTACGTCACTCCCCGGTGCGCCCCTTTGACCTCGTCGGTTCGCTCGGTCCGACCCCCTGAATCGACCGCGATACGACTCCCGTGTGCCACAGCCGAGCGCTCCACGTGACGCCACGAGACGACTCGGTCACACCGGCTCGGGCTGGTCGGACAGTCGTTCGAGCGGTTCGGGGAATAAACCGCGATCGAAACGGGTTCTATAAAATTCGAAAGGTACTGTTATTTATGTCCGATATTGCGTCCGATACGCCGTCGTTACTCGCGACGGCCGCCGGGACGGTGGGAGGTCACCCGTCGTGTCGATAGTGGCGACGCGTGACGGACGGTGGGGGTCTGGAAGCACCCCGCATCCGACCGACCGATGATAGAGATACGAGCGCATACCTCCGTCTTCAGGCGGAGGTCGAGCGGACACAG
>JAZKRZ010000163.1:0-6926 GCA_036626395.1 Haloarculaceae archaeon | reverse complement strand
CGACGACCGACCCTGATACGGACCGTTGTACCCATTTTCGGCGATGCCGCCGACGGATGGGCGAGTTACGGCCCGATGCGTTCACCGTGGTTCGCGACGGTGGTAACGAATTACAACGGTCCGTATCAGGCGTCGGCGACCTGCTGGAGGACGTCCGGGGCGTCTTCGAGCGCTTCGTCGAGGGCATCGGCGTCGGGACCGCCGCCCTGTGCGAAGTCGGGCGGGCCGCCACCGCCCCCGCCGACTTCGGCGGCGAGGCGACTGACGACCTCGCCGGCGTTGACCGCCGAGCCCTCGGGGGCGGCCACGACGAACGTCGCGCCGTCGACGCCCGACCCCAGCACGGCGATCTTCCCCTCGTCGGCGAGGGCGTTGGCGGTCGCGCGCAACTCGTCCATGTCGGCGTCGATGCGCTGGACGACCGCGGTGGTCCCGCCGACGTCGATCTCCTCGCCCTCCGCCGCCCCCTCGGCGCGGACCTCGGCGAGTTGCTCCTTGAGGTCCTCGATGGTCTTGCCCCGTTCTTTCCACTCCTCGAAGAACCGTTCGGCCGTCTCGGGGACGTCCTCGGGCGAGACGTCCAGGACCTCGGCGGCCTCCGCGAGGGCGTCCTCGGTATCCTGGGTAGCCTGGATGGCGGCGTCGCCGGCGGCGAACGTGAACCGGACGACGCCGTCCTGGACACGTTCCGTGCCGAGGATCTTGATGGCGCCGATGTCACCTGTCCTCGCGACGTGGGTGCCACCACAGGCCTGGACGTCGTCGGCGACGTGGATCAGTCGGATGTTCTCGCCGCCGGGGATCCCGCCCTGATAGAGGTCGAAGCCGTACTCCGCTTCGGCCTCGTTGCGGTCGGGCCACTCCTGGGTGACCGACGTGTTCTCGCGGACGATGTCGTTGGCGCGATGTTCGATCTCTTTGACCTCCGCGCGGGCGACGGAATCGTAGTGAGAGACGTCGATCCGCGAGCTCTCGACGCCTTTCTGGGCGCCGGCCTGGCGGACGTGGTCACCGAGGACCTGCCGGGCGCTGTGGATGACGACGTGGGTCGCGGTGTGGTGGCGCATCAGGCGTCGGCGCCGCTGTCCGTCGATCCGTCCGCGGACGAACTCGCCCTTGCCGGGGTCGCCGTCGCAGGTGTGGACGATGACGCCGTCGACGCGCTGGACGTCGTTCACCTCGACGGTGACGTCGTCGGTCGACAGCGTCCCGTGGTCGGGCGGCTGCCCCCCGCCCTCGGGGTAGAACATCGTCTGGTCGAGCACGACGTCGTACGTGTCGTCACCGCGCTCGAACACTTCCAGCACTACCGCTTCGAACTCCGCGCGCTCCTGGTCGTCGTAGTAGAGTCGGTCGGTCTCGGGCAACCCGGAGAGGCGCTCGTCGTAGGTCCGGCCCCCGGCCTCGGCGGCGGCCTCGCCCCCGCCGTGGCGCTTGGCGACGAGCGCGTAGAAGTCGTCCGGGCGCTCGACGTCGACGCCCCGTTCCGCCGCCACCTCTTCGACCATGTCGGGCTGGATGCCGTGGGAGTCGTACAGCTCGATGAGCTCCTCGACGGGGATCGACCCGCCCGAATCGGCGTACTCGTCGGCGAGCTGGCGGACTCGCCGGCCGCCCCGGTCCAGCGTCTCCCGGTACTTCTCGACTTCCGTCCGGACGATGTCCCGGATGGTGTCGCGGTTCTCGTAGCCCAGCCGCTCGGCCTGCATGTCCACGAGTTCGTCCAGCGGCGCGTCGACCCCGACGGTGTCGGCGAGGCGCTTGGTCCGCCGGAGGACCATCCGGGCGAGATAGCCCGTCCCGACGTTCGAGGGGACGATCTCGTCGCCGAACATGTAGGCGAGCGTCCGCGAGTGGTCGGCGATGGCGTAGATGGATTCGAGCGGTTCCAGGAGGTCGCGCAACCGCTCGGTGGACACGCCGAGTTTGTCGGCGATGTTGTCGCGGGCGGCCTCGACGTCCTCGACCTCGTCGATGTCCATGTTCCCCGCGAGTACAGCGGCGCGCCGGACGACCTCCGCTTCCTCGTCGTCGTAGGAGAGGCCGGCGTTGTCCCTGAGGAAGTCGATCATCTCGGGGTAGATGGCCTCGTAGATCGTGGGGGTACCCTGGGACATCCACGTCCAGCGTTCGATGCCGTAGCCGGTATCTATCACCCGGCGGTCCATCCGGCTGTATGTGTTCCCGTCTTTCATCTCGACGTCGCCGTCGGGGTCCTGCTCGAACTGCATGAAGACGAGCGTCGCGAGTTCGAGCCCCCGGTAGATGACTTCGAAGGCGGGCCCGGCGTTACCGCCGCCGACCCACGGGTCCTCGATGAGGGTGACGTCCTCGCGGGGGATGCCCAACTCGGCACAGAAGTCCATGCAGTGGGCGACGCACTCGTCTTTCCAGTAGACCTCGCCCTCGTAGGCGTAGCCCGCGCCCTCGTCGGCGTTGAACGCGTGGTGGCCCCCCATCTCGAAGGCCATGGTGTGACGCCCCGTCTTCCCGACGTTGTCGATGTCCTGCATGCGGATGCAGGGCTGGGAGACGACCAGCGGGTTCGCCGGCGGCGGCGACGCCCCGCTGGTGACGTGTGGCTGGAAACCGTAGATCGACGCCTGCGTCAACAGGACGTCGTCGCGCCAGCGATTCGCGGCGACGGGGTAGGGGTCGATGCGTTCGTGGTCGCGCTCGGCGAAAAAGGAGAGAAACTCCTCGCGCATCTCCGCCAGACTGTACGCCTCGTCGAGGCCCGCGTCGCCGATGAAACCGTACTCGGCGCAGGGCGGTTCGCCGCAGGTCTCCCGGTCGGCGTCGAGCGTCCAGAAGTGGGTCCCACACTCGGCGCAGGTCTTGCGCTCGAACCCCTCCGTCTCGAAATAGTCGAGTCGATACTCCGATTCGAGCTCACTCATTCGTTGGCCGGTATTGGCCGAGCAGCGGGTAAAACAGTTCCGAAGGTGTGCCGCCGGTCCGGACGCGTTCCGCGCTGAACCCCGTGACTGCGCCGGGATCGGCCGTTTCGGCCCCCACAAGGCATATGCCTGCTCCCGGGGAAGATCCGCCGATGGTCACCCCGATAGAGATCGGTCTGCTCGTCGTCGCGGTCCTCGCCGTCGTCCTCGGGTACAAGCTACTGCAAAACGTCAAGGCCCTGGTCGTCAACGCCATCGTCGGTATCGTGATACTGATACTCGCCAACTTCCTGGGCCTCGGCGTCCAGATCTCGCTGCTGGCGGTGCTGATCTGTGCGATCGCGGGCGTCCCGGGTGCCGTCCTGGTCATCCTGCTGTCGGTCGTCGGCGTCGCCTTCACGCCCGGCGTCGTCGCACTCTCGCCGGCCGTCGTCGCACCACTGTTGTGAACCGATAGCCCGGCCGCCCCCTCGCCATCGCCGTCAGGATACCGATCGATGAGAAGACACATACCGGCAGGCAGCGACCGGGCGCGTGTGCGCCGCGTCGCCCTGCTCGGCACTGACCGGCGGCGGCGAGTCGCCGGACGCCCTCTCGGGGTCGGGCGAGGTCGTCACCTGCAACGACCAGTGGCCGATTCCCGGGAACGCGGGTCTGTCCGGTCGATTGCTGGTCGAGCGGCCGGTCGTCGACCAGCCCGAGTCCCTCTCGGGCGGCGACGAGGTGACCGTCAGCGCCCGTGTCGAACTGGACAACGGGACGGCGGTGGCGTCGGCCGACCGGACCGTCACCGTCGCCGAACGGGATATCCCCTGTGCGGACGAGCCCGATGGGTGAGACAGGAGATCCGTCCGTTTGCGCTCCTCACTTCGTTGCGGTGCTCGTCCCTCGCACGGCTTCGTCGCTCACATGAACGCGAGCGACAGCGCGCGCTACCGCCGACGGTAACAGTACAGGCCCTACACGATCCGGTTTCGCAACTCCTCGCCCGCGAGATAGGCCTCGTAGTTCTCGGCGAACAGTTCGACGGCGCGGTCGAAGTAGTAGGGGCTCGACCCGGCCATGTGCGGGGTCACGACGACGTCGTGGCGCTCGCGTAGCGGCGAGTCTTCGGGAAGGGGTTCGGGGTCGGTGACGTCCAGGGCCGCGCCGCGGACCTCGCCCGCCTCCAGCGCGTCGACGAGCGCCGACTGGTCGACGATGGGCCCCCGCGCGATGTTGATGACCACCGCGTCCTCGTCCAGGCGTTCGAACGCCGCGGCGTCGACCAGCCCCTCGGTCTCCTCGGTCAGCGGGCAGGCGACCACGAGGTAGTCCGCACGGTCGAGCACGGCGTCGAGTTCGTCGGCCGGGTAACAGGCGTCGGCACACTCGGGCGCCGTCGCGGGGTCGCGTTTCGTCCCTATCACGTCCATGCCCATGTGTTTGCCGTACTCGCCGACGCGAGAGCCGATGGCGCCCAGGCCGACGACGCCCAGCGTGTCGTCGCCGAGTTCGCCGCCCGAATAGCGGTCCCACTCGCCGGCGTGTTGCTGGCGGATCCCCTCGTGGATGCGCCGTTCGAAGACGAGCATGTAGCCCAGCACCTGCTGGCCCATCTGCTCGGCGTGGACGCCGGAACTGTTCGTGAGGGCGATACCGCGCTCGGCGAGTTCGGCCTGCGGGTACGAGTCGACGCCGGCGTTGAGCGCCTGGACCCACTGCAGGCGCTGGGCGGCCGCCAGCTGTTCGTCGGTCAGCCGGAAAGTCAGGACCACCTCGGCGTCGGCGAGTCCGTCGGGGGCGTCGTCCGCGTCGTCGGCCACGCGGAGTCCGACGTCGGGCAGGTGCTCGTCGAACGCCGCGCGGATCCGGTCTGCCTCGCCGAGGTGTTCGAGCAGGAAGACGTCGGGACCGTCCATACCCGCGTGTGGGGCGACGCTCCCAAACCGGTTTCCCCTCGTCGACCCGCGGCCCGTGGCGGGTCGACCCATGAAAACCTATAGGTGAGGGGGATAACACCACTGCCTATGGCAGCCATCGAACTCGACGGCGTCACCAAGACGTTCGACGACGTCGAGGCGCTGCGCGGGGTCGACATGGAAGTCCGCGAGGGGGAGATATTCGGCTTCCTCGGCCCCAACGGCGCCGGCAAGACGACGACTATCGACGTGTTGCTGGACTTCGTCCGGCCCACCTCGGGGACGGCGACGGTACTCGGGTACGACGTCCGCGAGGAGTCCCGCGAGGTGCGCAAGCGCACGGGCGTCCTCCCCGAGGGGTTCGACGTCTACGGGCGCCTGACGGGCCGCCAGCACTTCGAGTTCGTCCGCGAGGCCAAAGACGCCGACGCCGACCCGGACGCGGTCCGCGAGCGGGTCGGTCTCGACGCCGACGACTTCGAGCGGAAGGCGGGGGGCTACTCCAAGGGGATGAAACAGCGCCTCGTCCTCGGGATGGCGCTCATCGGCGAACCCGACCTCCTGATCCTGGACGAACCCTCCACTGGTTTGGACCCCAACGGCGCCCGCCGGATGCGCGAGATCGTCCGCGAGGAGCGCGACCGGGGGGCGACCGTCTTTTTCTCCTCGCACATCCTCGGCCAGGTCGAGTCCGTCTGTGACCGGGTGGCCATCCTCCAGGACGGCGAGGTGGTCGCCGTCGACAGCGTCGAGGGCCTGCGCGAGTCGATGGGCGCCGAGAC
Source organism: Haloarculaceae archaeon (assembly GCA_036626395.1). Classification (GTDB taxonomy): domain Archaea; phylum Halobacteriota; class Halobacteria; order Halobacteriales; family Haloarculaceae; genus QS-5-68-33. The sequence continues at coordinate 1,343 of JAZKRZ010000163.1, read as the reverse complement.
GGTCCTCACGGTGACGCTCGCCCAGCCCGTCGAGGGCGCCGCCGCGGCCGCCGAGGGCGTCGACGGCGTCGAGAGCGCCCGCACCTCCGGCGAGCAGGTCATCGTGCAGTGTGCCGGCGACGTGAAGATGGACGTGCTCACCGCCATCGAGGAGGTCGGCGGCGACGTCGAGGACTTCGACACGGACGAGGCGTCGCTGGACGAACTCTTCGCGGCCTACACGGAGGACGAGGCATGAGCGACGGGCCGCCGAACGAGGGCGGGTCGGGCGGCGCGACCGGAGAGGGGTCGGCCGTCGCCGTCCTCGACGAGGCGATGCGCGAGCAGTTCACCTGGTACGTCGTCGCGAAAAAGGAGTTCCAGGACACCGTCCGTTCGAAGGCGCTGTGGGTGCTCTCGCTGGTGTTCGTCGTGCTCTTCGTCGTCCCGCTTTTGGGCGTGTACTTCGACGTCCTCGGGCTGGGACAGGTCACCCAGGAACTCGGGACGACGGTCCTGATCCGGAGCGTCTACCTGAACCTCGTAACCTTCCTGTTGCCGCTGATCGCGATGTTCGTCGGCTACGCCGCGCTGACGCGCGAGCGCGAGACCGGGTCGCTGAAGGTCCTGCTGTCGCTGCCGTTCTCGCGGCGGGACGTGCTCGTCGGGAAGGTCGTCGGTCGGGGCGCGGTGGTCGCGCTCCCGCTTCTGGCGGCGCTCGGGCTGACGGCCCTGTTTCTCGTCTCGCTGGGCGTGCCCTTCGGGTCGGGACTGTACGGCCTGTTCGTCCTCTTCACCGTCGGGTTCGCGCTGGTGATGGTCTCCATCGCGGTCAGTATCTCCGCCGCAGTCCCGTCGGGGCGACTGTCGCTGGTGGCCAACTTCTTCGTCTACTTCTATTTCACGTTCGTCTGGAACTCGGTGGCCAACGGGCTGGGCAACCTCCTGCAAAACCAGCTTGGAATGGGCGGGGCGTTGCGCTGGCAGCTCACGCTGTTCGTCAAGCTCCTGAGCCCGACGCAGTCCTACAAGACGCTGCTCAACTCGATCCTGGGCAGCGGCGCGAACGCACAGCGCTCCGCCCGCATCGGGATGTTCTCGCGCAACTCCGACACGGCGACTATCTGTAACGACGTCCTGCGTGGCAACGCCACCGTCCGGCGGACTCTCTTCGGCAACCAGACGGTCTGCCAGTCCGCCGGCGACGCCGTCCCCTTCTACTTTTCGGACCCGGCCGTCTTCGTCTACCTCCTGCTGTGGATCGGCCTCGCCGCCGCCATCAGCTACTACACGTTCGACCGCGTCGACCTCTGATACGGACCGTTGTAATTCGTTACCGCCGTCGCGAACCACGGTGAACGCAT
>JAZKRZ010000162.1:0-6990 GCA_036626395.1 Haloarculaceae archaeon | reverse complement strand
GGTACCTGTTTTTCGGACAGGGTACTTCGCGTCAGATGAGGCGACTCGGTGAACGCATCGTTGGCTCGCAGGTACCTACGAACAGTAGCTTCATGAGTCTCAGCCGTCTCGTTGCCAGTGTCGGATCTGGTATGGCACATACCCTTGATCCGACTTCTAGTCTAGTGAAAGTGACTATTCTCGACGCTCATTACTGAACTATGACACTCCTGAGCTAATTTCGAAACCGTGCAACGGGCTATGCGATGATGTTCAACCTGTACTGTCCGAACTGTCATTACCCTCCGACCTCTATCGCTCCCGGCGTTCTTCTGGCCAACACGGAGTTGCTGGCGTTCCTGACTGCCCGCGGGATCAACCCGTTCGCCCCCGAGTCACTCAGTCGTGCAAGCCAGGCACTCGCCCACTACGACGAGGAAATCGTTTCAGTGGACCCGTTAGAGGCTCACCTCACGTTTACAGCCGACGGGGACGCCATCACGTTGACGCTGGACGATAGTCTCTCGGTGGTCGATGTGGCTGTGGAAAGTAGCGTCCCCCAGTAGGCAGATGAATAGACGGACGCTGGGTCTCCGCCCCTCGGAACCGGATCGAAGGGACGCTGCCTTCCCGCCGTATTATCGAATGTTTTATACTATCGGCCGTGAGTCGCTACCGTATCGACCGCACGCGTTCGACCGGTAAAACAGTACAACCGACCCTCTCGGGGAGAACCCCGTACGTTTTTGCTGAAGACAGCCTCCAGCCTCTGTCTCTCGCACGCCGTGCCTGCCAGATATCGAGTACTGCTGTCGAACACAGGTGAGACCACCGTTCGGTGGCCAGTGTGCCTCAACAGGCTGACCGGTATGTGAGCCCCCTGTACTGACCGAAGACACGAGGTCGTGGCCAGGCCGCTCAGTCCGCGTAGTAGTACTCGCCGCTGTCTTTCTGCTCGCGGTCGAGTCGGCTCCCGGGCTTGTTGATGCGAGGGCGACTCGTCCGCTCGTCGCGCCGGAAGGTGACGTCGAGGTTGGCGAGGAACTCGTTCATCCCCTCGCGCATCTCGACGGGCGGGGAAGCGTGACCGCGCCGGGCGGGTTCGCCGTCGAACACCAGCAGGCGGTCGGAAAGCAGGTCGACCATGTAGATGTCGTGGTCGATGACCAGCGCGGTGGCGTCGTGGTTCTCCGCGTATCGGCGGATGGCGTCGGTCGTGCGCACCCGCTGTTCGACGTCGAGGTGTGCCGACGGTTCGTCCAGCAGATAGAGGTCGGCCTCCTCCGAGAGGGTCGCGGCGATGGCGACGCGCTGGCGTTCGCCCCCGGAGAGGTCGGTCAGGTCCTGCTCCATGATCCGCTCTAACTGGAGGGGCTGGGCGACCTCGGTGTTCCAGTAGGAGGTGCCGAAGTCCTCAGTGATCGAAGAGAGGAAGGCGTCGACGCGCATCGGCTGGTCGATCTCGACGTACTGGGGCTTGTAGGCGATCTCCAGGTCGGCGTCGACGGTCCCCTCGTCGGGTTCGAGACGGCCGGCGAGCAGTTTCGCGAACGTCGACTTCCCGATGCCGTTCGGGCCGACGACGCCGATGACCTCGCCCTCGCGGATCGACCCGCCCTCGACGGTCAGGGAGAACTCGCCCTCGCCGTAGGACTTGGCGAGGTCGGGATAGGAGACGACGGCGTCGCCCGCCGCGGCCGGTCGGGGGGCGTGTTCCTCGAAGTCGATCTCGGTCTGGCGGATCCGCATGTTCTCGTTTTCCAGGTAGCCCGAGAGGTACTCGTTGATGCCGTTTTTCGTGGACTTGGGCGGGGTGACGACGCCGAACGCCCCGGGGGTGCCGTACGCGACGTGGATGGAGTCGGCGAGCAAATCGAGGATCGCCAGGTCGTGTTCGACGACGAGCATCGAGCGGTCTGCCTCGTCGGCCAACTCGCGGACGAGTCGGGCCGCGGTCATCCGCTGGCCGATGTCCAGATAGGGCGTGATCTCGTCGAGGAAGTAGAAGTCGGCGTCGCGGGCGAGACAGGCGACGAGCGCGACGCGCTGGAGTTCCCCGCCCGAGAGGGTGTCGATGGGCTGGTCGACGACCGGTGCGATGCCGACGCGCTCGACGAGGTCGTCGAGGACGCCCCGTTCGTCGGTGCGTTCGAGGAGTTCGCGGGTGGTCCCGTCGAACTGGTCGGGGATCTGGTCGACGTACTGGGGTTTGCGCGCGACTGTCACCTCGCCCGCCCGCAGCGCTTCGAGGTAGTTCTGGAGGGCGGTGCCCCGGTACTCCTCCAGGACGGCCTCCCAGCCGGGTTCGTCGCCGATGCGACCCAGGTTGGGGGCGAGCTCGTCGGCGAGGATGTGGACCGCGGTGGTCTTCCCGATGCCGTTGGGGCCGAGGATGCCCGTGACCTGTCCCTCGCGCGGTGCGGGCAACCCGTAGAGGGCGAAGGCGTTCTCGCCGTAGCGGTGGGCGGGCTCTTCGTCCAGTTCCTGCGGGAGGTTGATGATCTGAATCGCGTCGAACGGGCACTTGGTGACGCAGATGCCACAGGATTCGCCGAGACAGATCTCCTCGGAGATGTGGATCTGTTCGGGCTCGCCCTCGTAGGGGGCGTTCTCCTCGAAGCGCTCCTCGCGCGTGACGATGCACTCCTTGCCCGAACGGTTCGGCGGACAGAAGTTGGCACACTCGTAGTTACAGCGGTCGGGCTGGCACCGGTCGAGGTCGACGACCGCGATGGAATCGTCGGCCATGTCAGATCCGGGCGCCAGTGGTAAGCAAGATACCCCACGTGATGAACCACATGGAGAAGGTGATGAACGCGATGTACAGGTACTCCTTGGGACCGAAGTCGTCGACGTCGATGCCGACGACGGCGTACAGCGGGAGCTGGACGAGGACGGCGCCGCCCATCAGGTAGAGACCGAGCCGGTCGCTCGGGCCGGTCGCCAGCGCCTGGGAGCCGACGCCGGCGACCAGTCCCAGCAGGGACGCCACCGTCGTGACCGTCAGCCCGCGGAGATGGGAGTCCCAGCCGCTCCCCTCCTCTGCGGTTTCGGTAGCCATACCCGCACCTCCGCCGCGTGGCCCCAAAAACCGTTCGTTCCCCGGACCGCCCACGTGACCCGTGCCCGGGACCCCGGCGAGCGACTCGTGACGGGCCGGCGACCACCGGATCCGCGACCGGGGCGCGGGCCGTGACCGCCCGGGTTCGACCCCACCTCGCGCGCCGTGGACTGTGCGCACCGGAGCGCGGTGGCGGCCTGTTTCGGCGCTGATATCTGGGGACGGAAAGCGGAAACGGCTTCCGCTTTCGACGGCGTCTCGCGGGTGAATTCGGCGGGATGGGGGGTCGTCGTCGACGAGCGGTGCCTCAATCTTTATAGTCGGTGCGTGCGTGCGTGAGAGCGATGGCACAGACAGACGGGGACTCCCTCTCGGACCTCCCCCCGAGCGCGAAACTGGTCTACAAAGTACTGGAGTACGACGGTCCGCTGACACAGAAGGGGATTGTCGAGGAATCGATGCTGTCCGCGCGCACCGTCCGTTACGCACTCGAGCGACTCGACGATATCGGCGTCGTCGAGGAGGACGTCTACTTCGCCGACGCCCGGCAGAACCTCTACGAGATCACCGAGTCCTCGGAGTGCGAGTGCGAAACCAGCGCCGTCAGTTCTAGCTGATCCCCCTCCAGTTTTCCGCGTTTCCGCGCCCGCCAGCGGTCGCTCTCACCCACAGCGATAAGCCCCACCCGGCCCCACGACGAGTATGGACGTGCTCATCACGGGTGCTGGCGGTACCATCGGCACCGCGATCACCGACCACCTCGGCGACGACGACCGCTACGAGTTCACCCTGCTCGACGTCGAACCCGTCGACGGCCCCGGCGAGTCCGTCGTCGCGGACGTCCGTGACTACGACGGCCTCGCTCCCCACGTCGAGGGCCAGGACGCCGTCGTCCACCTCGCCCTGACGCCCGGCACGGGCGGGGCGTCGAACACCGAGGTCGGCTGGACCGACCCCTTCGCGGACAACCTGGCGGGGATCACGAACGTCACCGAAGCCGTCGTCGAAGCCGACGTCGACAGCCTGGTATTCGCCTCCTCGAACCACGCCGTCGGGATGGTCGAGGTGCGAAACCGGCCCGACGTCTACCTCGACAGGGGGATCACCGCCGACCACACCGAACCCCACCGGCCGGACTCGCTGTACGGCCTCACGAAGAGTTACGGCGAGGACATCGGCCGGCTCGCTGCCGAACGGCACGGGGTCCAGTTCTACGGTCTGCGCATCGGCGCCTGTCGCGACCCCGAGTACGACCACCCCTACGGCGACGCCGAGCGCGGCGTCGACGAGGGACGCTACGAGCGCGACAGCGAGGACTACGAGATGACCGTCGCCCGGATGAAGGGTCTCTGGCAGTCCCGCCGGGATCTGGCGCAGATGGTCGACTGCTGTCTGCAGGACGAGACCGTCGAGTGGGACCACTTCTACGGCGTCAGCGCCAACGACCGCCGGTGGCTCGACGACCTGGAACACGCCCGCGAGACCATCGGCTACGAACCACAGGACAACGGCGAGGAGTGGGACGCGCCGCCCGAGTGACGCCGCCACAGTATTTATCAGACTGATACGTCTTGTCCGCTGTATGTGGGGTGGTAGCATTTTCGTCGAACGTTCGGTCCAGCGGTATCGTCCGGAACTGTCTCCCGGCGACGGACTGGTCACCGGCCGCGAGCCGGTCGTCGCGGTCGACCCGGTCCCCGCCCAGGCGCTCCGGGGGTGACGAGCGATGGACGACCGGTTCCCGTGCGCACCGACTCGCGGGAACCGAGAGCGACGCGGCGTCACGTCCTCGAGAGCATCGGGACGGGCACGGTCGGTCTCGGTCTCGGACTGGCGGGCTGTCTCGGGTCGGTCACCAGGCGGGAACTGGATCCCCCGAACGTCACGTACCCGTCGACCGACCAGCATCCGCTGATCGGGTACGACGAGACAGTCAGGCGGATGCGGAGTTCGCCGGCCAGGAAGCCGAGGTCGAGATCACCGTCGACTTCTTCGCCTACGACTGGGCCGGCACCGACTTCGGCGCCGGGACCCTGCTGGTACCGCAGGCCGAGATGGTCGACTTCCCGGTGACCAGGTTCGGGAGCACGTCCGTCGAGCGACTCCTGACCAGTCCCGAGACCCGCCGACTGCTCCTCGCAGGACTGGGCGTCGACGCCGACGTCGCCGGGGCGACGACCGACGTCCGGCGGGTCGACAGTCGCGCGGCCGCGAACCCGGCCATCTTCGCGGCCGACGGGGGCGAGGTCACGGCCGAGACGTGGGTCCTGACGGGCGAGGAACTGGCGGTCCTCCTGGACGTCGCCAAGGGACCGCTCTCCTTCGAGTCGGTGGCGGCCGACTTCGACACCGAGGCGGTCTTCGGGACCGGCGTCTCGAAGGTCTACGCCGCCCCGTCGGCGACCGCCACGCCGACGAGTGAGACGTCGGAAGACGGCCGCATCGACCTCGGCGAGTACGTCGAGGAAGACGTGAACTCGGCCGTCAGGATCCACGACGACCTGCAGGCCAGCGGCCTGGAACCCATCGCGAACCCTCTCGACCAGGTAGAGACGGTCTCGGACCCGATCTCGACCTACGTCGAGGACCCGACGCCGACCCCCACTCCCAGGAAGCCCGGCCCCCGGACGATCACGGGGCCGCCGGCTCCCGGCATGGAGAGTTTCGACGAGGCGATCCCGGCGCTCATGGACCGGTGGGGGATCCCCGGCGGGGTCGTGGGAGTCGTGCAAGACGGCGAACTGGTGTTCGTGCACGGTTACGGGCAGGCCGTCCGTCCGAGCTCCCTACGGCCACTTCTACCTCCAGGCGATGGACGCCCACGGCGGGTGGGTCGCCTCCGTGGCCGACGTCCTCCGGTTTCTCGTCCACGCCAACGGCTGGGGGCCGGTGTCCGACGCCCTCGCGTCGGGGACGTTCGACACGATGACCGACCGGCCGGCCATCCAGCGCTGGCGGGGTGAGGATAGCCACTACGGGATGGGTCTGTGGGTCCGCCCGGAACCGGACAACTGGTGGCACACGGGATCGCTCCCCGGCACCACCGCTATCGTGGTCCGGTCGGGCACGGACGGACTCGGCTGGGCCGCACTGATACTGTCGGACACAAGTACGCGAACACGCTCGCCGGGAACACGCTATCGAAACGCCCGTTCCCGGTCGAACGAGCCACCGACGGTGGCCTCACGTGTGTCCGACAGTATGATGAACAGCCGTCCGCCGAACTGGGACGGCGAAGACGGCTTCAACAGAGCGCTCGATAGAACGCTCTGGAACGCCGTCGACGGCGTCTCGGACTGGCCCGACAGGGACCTGTTCCCCCTGTACGAGTGACGCGGTCGCGTCGCGGGACTCACCCCGTTCGCACCCCGCACCGGTCGCCGGTCAGGACGGTACGACGGTGATCGTCTTCCCGCGGTCGATCGCCCGTTCGAGTTCCTCGGCGATGGCGGAACCGCGCGACACTTGCACCTCGCCGCCACGGGAGACGGTCGCGGTGAAGAGGTACTCGCCGTCGGCCTGCACCTCGACGGTGTCGCCCTCGTAGCCCTCCATCGGGATGAGGACGTGCCGCGAGGTGACCTCGGGCGTGACGATTTCGCCGCCGGTACCGCTCGCACCCGGGCCGCCCGCGTCGCCGTGACCGGCGTCGCTTCCACTGGAACCGCTACCGCCCGACCGGCCGCCGGGCTTGTCGCTGAAGGTACGGACGTCGATGTCGATGCCGAGTCTGTCCTCGACGTCGGAGATGCGGCCACCGCCCTTGCCGATGACCTGCGAGATGTCGTCGTCCTCGACGTAGACCACCGCTGTGTTCGGGTCGCGGATCTGCACCTCGACGTGCCCGCGGGCGATGGAACGGATCTCGCGCTCGACCTCCTGTTTGGCGATGCGCTCGGTGCCGCTCTCCTCGCTCTCGGCGTCGCCCAGGGGCACGGTGACGACCTGCC
>JAZKRZ010000161.1:0-7006 GCA_036626395.1 Haloarculaceae archaeon | reverse complement strand
TACGTGAACACGCTCGTCGGGAACACGCCAGCGAAACGCCCGTTCCCGGTCGAAAGAGCCACCGACGGTGGCCTCACTTGTGTCCGACAGTATTAGTTCCGCCCGTCTCGACCGACTCCCGGTGACGGTCCTCGACACTGCGGCCGAGGGAGACGTCGACGCGGCCGGGGACGTACGCGACCCGGGGGCGCTGAAAACGGCCAGGACCGAGCGGCCCCGACCCCGGTGCTCGCGGTCGTCCGCACCGTCGCAGCCGGTCCGGGTGGGAACACGCTCGTCGACGAGACGGTCCGGCCCGTAACCCTGAAACGCATCGTCGCCGACGGGAGCACATGGACCAGCGGACGCGGGCCTACGCCGCGAGTGGCGCGATCGTCGTGATCTTCCTGTGTGTCCAGCTCGGCGCGCTCGCGCTCGTCGGCCCCTTCGAGTCGGCGGGCTACCAGCCGGTCGAGGACCCGGACAACCCCGTCAACAGCATCGTCTACGTCGCCGCGATCCTGGTGATGACGGGCGTCATGTTGGTGATCATCAAGTTCGGGCTGGAGTGGATCCTCCGGGCGCTGATGGTCTTCGCCGGCGCGTACATCAGCCTGTTCGTCCTCCGGGTGGTGGTCCCGCCGGTCGTCGTCCTCCCGGTCGGCGGGTTCGGTATCAATCTGCTGGCGTGGCTCGCCGGCGCGGCCGTCGGCGTCGGCCTCTGGGTCTACCCCGAGTGGTACGTCGTCGATATCGCGGGCGTCCTGATGGGCGCGGCCGCCGCCGGCCTCTTCGGGATCAGTTTCGGGGTCCTGCCCGCGCTCGTCTTGCTCGTCGTGCTCGCGGTCTACGACGCCATCAGCGTCTACGGCACCGAGCACATGCTCACGCTGGCCTCGGGCGTGATGGACCTCAAAGTCCCCATCGTGCTCGTCGTACCGCTCTCGCTGTCGTACTCGTATCTCGACGCCGAACTGCCCGACCCGGTCGCCGACGACGAGAGCGGGGCGGTCGAGACGGCCGACGAAGCGACCGAAGACGCCGACGCGTCGTCGACTTCGGGGGGCGAGGCGGCCGTCAACGGTGGAGCGGCCGACGAGGTGAGCGGCGAGGACGCGGCCGGCGAAACGAGCGAGGAGGGTGGATCGGACGGCGACAGCGACCTCGACCGCGAGGCGCTGTTCATCGGGCTGGGCGACGCGGTCATCCCGACCGTGCTGGTGGCGAGCGCCGGCTTCTTCGCCCCGCAGTCGGTCCCCGCCGTCGACCTGCTCGGCTTTCCCGTCGCGTTGCCCGCGCTCACCGCCATGGCCGGGACGATGGTCGGGCTGGTGATCCTCCTCCGGATGGTACTGAAGGGACGGGCACACGCGGGGTTGCCACTGTTGAACGGCGGGACCATCGCCGGGTATCTGGCGGGCGCGCTCGCGAGTGGACTCTCGCTGGTGCAGGCGCTCGGGCTCGGTCCGTACGTGTGACGCGTCCTGTGTCCGCGTCCGGTGACTCGGTTCAGCGGTCGTCGCTGTGCCCGGTCGGGCGAGCCCGGGCGGTGGCGAGGGTGCTCTCGCTCCGCGAGGTCCCGGCCTCCTTTTGCTTCGAGAGACCCGGCGACCGGTGTTCGCCCCCCTCTCCGGGTCGACCCTCGACAGTCGTCCCGGCAGAGCCAGCAGGGACAACCGGATTCGAAACACCGAACGGTGCCTCACGTGAACCACGACCGGATGGCCAGTCGCAACCGGGTCGTAGACACACTCGTGGGCCAGGGGGTATCGCGGGACCTCGCGGTGCTCGCGGTGACGATGTCGGTCGCGTCCTTCGGCGCTGGACTGATCATCCCCCTGCTGGCGCCGCTCCTCGCCGAACTCCCGGATCCGGCTTTTCCCGCGACCGTCCTGGGACTGCCGGTGACGACCGAGCTCCAGGTCGGGGTGCTCTTTTCCCTGTTCGGGGTCGTCCGGTCGCTCCTGCAGGTGCCGATGGGGCGGCTGTCAGACTACGTCGGCGTCCGCAAACCGTTCCTGGAAGCCGGAATGCTGGCCAGCGCCGCCACCCTCTATGCGTACGGTGTCGTCGGCAGCGTCGGCGCTCTCATGACGGTGCGGGTCCTCCAGGGCGTTGCGCTGGCGGTGTCGACACCGGCGCTGTTCGCCATCGTCGAGGGCGTCACCGAACGGACCACCCGGGGCGGGAGTATGGGCTTTTTCTCGACGATGCGGACACTGGGGTGGGGACTGGGACCCATCGTCGGCGGCGTTATCGTCGACCGCTACGGGATGGCCGCCGCCTTCACGCTCGGGGCGGTCCTGACTGCGCTCGCCGTCGGCGTCATCCACCTCACGGTGCCGGAAGTCCGCCCGACGAGGACGGAGGGGGCCGCCGGATCCGCCGCCAGCGACGCCGCGGCTGGCGGAGACACGCTGTGGCTGTTCTCCACGCGCCGGCAGGCGTCGACGCTGCTGGGGCTGGCGCTGGCGCTGGTGACGCTGATGATGGGGTTTTCGGCCATGGTGGCGATGGAGAACCCGATCCTCGAACGCATCGGCGGAACGAAAGCCGGGTTCGGGCTCGTGTTCGCCATCACGACGCTCACGCGACTGGTCGTTCAGTTCCCGGTCGGGATCGCCTCGGACCGGTACGGTCGCAAGCAGTTCATCGTCTGGGGACTGCTTGCGAGCGCACCACTGGTCGGCCTGATGGGCTTTGCGCAGACGCTGGTGGAGTTCGTAGCGCTGCGCGGGGTTCTCGGCATCGCGCTGGCGGGTGTGATCGCACCGACGTACGCGCTGGCGGCCGACGTCGTCGACGAACACCGCTCGGGCGAACAGATGGCCGTGGTCACGACGGCGTTCAGCGTCGGTTTCGCGTTCGGCCCGCTGCTGGCCGGTGCTGTCGCGTTCCTCGGGTTCGCCGTCCCGTTCGTGCTGGCGGCCGTGCTGACGATAGCCGGTGGCGTGGCCGTCTGGCTCATGGTCGAGGACCCCGCCTGACAGCGGCCCGCGCCAGCGTACGGACTGCTGTCGACGTGCTCTCTCGTGGGAAAGACACTCCGAATCAGCACTGACAGAGGATTTCGACGGTGCCGCCCCCGCCGACTCGCGGGTCACTGCGGTCCCGCTCGCCGGTCGAGGCTCTCTCCGTTCGGGTCTCGCACTGCTGGCCGCGCCCGGCGGTGCCCGCCACTGCAGGGATCCGCCGGCAGGACCCGCTGTGCCGTCTCCGACCTGTCTCACCACTGGAGTCGAACGGCCATCGCTCCTGTGCGGTCCGCCAGCAGCGACTCGTAGAGACTCGGGGCGCCGCGATAGGGGCGACTGTGGGAAAACAGGCCGTCGACGGCGAGGCGCTCCCGGCGGAGATACGAGAAATACAGGTCGGCGTGGCGGCCCTTCGTCCAGGGCGTCTGTGGCGTCTCGACGGGCGGGTGGGAGGTCTGGTGGGCGCCGATTATCTCGATGCTCGGGTCGTTGACGTAGTCGTGGAAATCCAGCGCCGTCTCCCCGTGCGGACTGGAGAGGAGGACGAGTCGCCCCTGCTCGCGGAGGCGCGCTATCTCCTCGGGGATGACCTCGGGATCGCCGGTCACCTCGAAGACGACGTCGGCGCCGCGACGCCCGGTGACCTCGGCGACGACCTCGCCCGGGTCGCTCGCCGTCGGGTCGACGCCGACGACGCCCGACGAGTCGGGGAGGTAGTCGATCCGTTCCGCGGCGACGTCGACGCCGACCACGGTGTCCGCGCCCGCGAGGTGACACAGGCGGACGGTCAGCTGCCCGAGGACCCCGAGGCCGTAGACGACGACGGCCTCGCCCCAGTCGACGCGCCCCCGCCGGACCCCGTTCATGACGATCTGGGCGATAGCGAAGAGGCTGGCCTGGTCGTCCGTGACGTCGTCGGGGACGACGACACACGCCTCGGCGGGGGCGGTGACGTACGCGGCGTGGGGCGACCACGTCGCGACGCGCGTCCCCGGTGTGAGGTCGGCCCGGTCGACGTCGGCGCCCGTCTCGACGACGGTACCGACGTTGGCGTACCCGGCGTCGAACGGGTAGGTGCCGTACTGGTCCCAGACCGACCCCTCGGGGTACTCGCCCGAGAGGACCGTCAGTTCGGTGCCCGTACTGACGAGCGTGGTGTCGGTCTCGACGAGCACCTCGTCGTCGCGGGGTTCGGGCCGCTCGCGGTCGACGAGGTCGACCTCGCGAGGTTCGGTGAAGACGACAGTCGGGTTGTCCATACGCCTGACCTCGGCCGGGAGGGGCATCCGTGTTTGGGCCGTCCGGGGCGGTTGCCGGAAGACAGCGACACGGCGACGGCCCTCGAACCAGCCGACACCGGCGGCAACCGGTTCGCCTTGCAGGCTCCCGGGGCTATATGCCGGTGCTGGCCGCCAGTTTGAGTATGCAATCGGACGCCGTCGTCCTGACCGAATCGGGGGACCTGGAGCGCCGCACCGTCGACGTCGACGACCCGGGGCCGGACCAGGTGCTGTTGCGCGTCGAACTCTCGGGCGTCTGTGGCTCTGACGTCCACATGTGGCGACACGGCGAGCGCGACTCGGCCGTCGTGCCCGGCCACGAGTTCGTCGGCATCGTCGAACAACTGGGCGAGAACGTCGGGACCGACTCGGCGCGCCGCCCCATCGCCGAGGGGGACGCACTCACGGTGGTCCCGGGGATCAGCTGTGACGACTGCTGGTACTGCGAGAACATGCCGACGCGCCCGCTGACCTGCAACGACCGGGACGTCCACGGCTTCCGCAGCGTCGAGGAACCGCCCCACCTCCACGGGGGGATGAGCCAGTACTTCGTCCTCGAGGACCGGGCGCACTTCTACCGGGTTCCGGACTCGCTTGCCACGGAACTCGGTGCCCTGGTCGAACCGCTCTCGGTGGCGACGCACGCTATCGAACGCGCGCAACCGCCGGGCGTGCCCCACGCCCGCGAGGGACTGGGTATGGGCCAGAGCGTCGTCGTGCAGGGCGCCGGTCCGATCGGCCTCCTGACCGCGGCCGCCGCGACGACCGTCGGCGCCGGCCAGGTCATCGCCGTCGACATGATAGACGAGCGCCTGGAGATGGCCGAGCGCTTCGGCGCGACCCACACCGTGGACGTAGACGAGTACGACGGCGACGAGTTCGTCGACGCGATCGCCGAGCTGACGCCCAGCGGCGACGGCCCCGACGTGACCGTCGAGGCCGTCGGCCACCCCTCGGCCTTCGAGCAGGCCCTGGCGATCCCGCACAACGGCGGCACCGTCGTCGAGGTGGGACACTACTTCTCGGCGGGCGAGGCCTCGGTCGACCCCAGCGACGTCATCCACAGCCAGCTCGACGTCTACGGGAGTCTGGCCTACCCGCCGGGCCAGTTCGACACCGCCATCTCCGTGCTCGAACGCACGGTCGACCGGTTCCCCTACGGCGACCTGCTGAACTACCGGGTCGGACTGGACGACGTGACCGACGCCTACGAGGCCCAGGCTGCCGGCGAGTCCTACCGCGCGACGATCCACCCCTGGGAGTAGGGGGGTGACGACGGACGGCCCCCCGGTCCGCCACGGGTGTCTCAAAGGACCGCTTCAGCGTCCACGAGACACTTATGCGGACGCCGCTATCTCTCACACATGACGGAACGCTGGTCGCGACGCGCGCTGCTCGCGAGCATCGGTGCGGTCGCGGTCGCGGGGTGTACGAGTTCCGACGGTCCGGGCGGGACCGCCCCGCCGACCGACTCGCCGACGCCGGCACCGACGCCGACGCGGACCGCGAGTCCCACGGACGTCCACACTGTCTCGGGAACCGACCGCGACGGGACGCCCTCGACGACCGAGACGGCCTCGCCCGGGAGCCCCACGGAAACCGGCGCGGCGACGCCCGACGGGACGCCGACCGCTCCCGCGAGCGTCGGGAGCGACTGGCCGGTCCCTGGCGCCGACGCCGGGCGGAGCAACGCCGTCCCGGCCGCGGGCCCGACCGAGGCGGTAGCGGAACTCTGGCGGGTCTCGGCGGGCACCTCGCTCTCGGCCCCGGTACTCGCGGGCAGTTCAGTGTACGTCGGGGGCGACGACGGCACCGTCCGGGCGCTCGACGCCGCGACCGGCGAGTCCCGGTGGAGCGTCCCCGCCGGCGATTCGGCGGGGACCACCCGCGTCGTGGACGGGAGTGTGTTCGTCCCCGTCGACGGGGGTCTCGTCGCGCTCGCACCGGGCGACGGCCGCGAGCAGTGGCGCGTCGACACGCCCGACCGGCGCGGACTACTCGTCGCTACCCACGGCGTCTACTGGGTCGACGAGTCCGGACCGACGGTGGTCGCACTCGGACTCGACGGGGACGAGCGCTGGCGGACGGACATCGCCGACCCCTGGGAGCCCCGGGTCTTCGCCAGCGAGGACCGGGTCTTCATCTCCAGTGGCCCCTACGACAGCCGTTTCTGGCGGCTGACTGTCGACACCGGCGAACAACTGAACCGGGACCCCCGGCGCGGCGCGGACTTCCCGGCCGAGCAGTGCTACCGGGATGGCACGGTGTACGCGGTCGACGCCTTCTTCGGGAACGTCGACGCCACGGCGGTGACGGACACGGGGAGCGGGTGGCGCGCGAGCGTCCCCCCCGGCGGCGAGGCCGGTGGCGGCCTCGTCGCGGTCGGCGCCGACCGCGTCTACTACACCGCCAACGTCGACGACGAACCGGGACTGACCGCGCTCTCGCGGAGCGACGGGCGCGTCGCGTGGACTGCGGAAGTCTCCCCGACCATCCTCGGTCGGCCGGCGGTCGGGACCGACTCCGTAGTCGTACCGACGACCGACGGCCTGCGGGGGTTCGACCCCGCCGACGGGAACCAGCAGTGGGCTTCGGGCGTCGACGTCGGCGACCGGGGCGCTCTCGCGGACGACCTCGTGTTCACGACCGTCGACGGGTCGGTGGTCGCGTACCGACCGCCGTAGGCGCCGGAAATTCCGGGAGCGGGCGCGTTCTCATCTGTCGGACACACGTGAGGCCACCGTCGGTGGCTCGTTCGACCGGGAACGGGCG
>JAZKRZ010000160.1:0-7265 GCA_036626395.1 Haloarculaceae archaeon | reverse complement strand
CGGTCTCCTCGACTTCGTCGACGGACCCTTCGACGTTTTCGACGGTCTCCTCGACCTCGGTGACGGATCCCTCCACGGCGTCGACGTCCGACCGAACGTCCTCGACCTCCTCGAGGACCCCGTCGAGTTCGCTCTCCAGCGAGTTGACCGTCGATTCGACGTCGTCGACGGTCGTCTGGACCGACGAGAGCGCCTCCTCGTGACTGCGGGCGACCTCGCCGACTTCCTGGAGTTCGCTCTGGAGTCCCTCGACCTCCTCGCGGAAGCCCTCTATCGTCTGTTCGGCTGTGCCGTGCTCGTCCAGGAACTCCTCGAGCGCGTCGGTGTACGCGAGCAGGTCGGCCACCTCCGTCTGGAGGCGCTGGATGCGCGCGTCGACGCTCCCGCTGGAGCCGTCGTCGACGATGTCGAAGGCCTTGCGCAGGAGTTTGACGTCGTCCTCTTCGACGTTTCCGTTGCGGAGTTCGGCCGCGAGCGCGCCGACCAGCGACTCGACGCTCGCGGACTCGCCGTCGTCACCGCCGGACGGGGTCGGGCCGTCGCTCGCGGTCCCGTCGTCCGACTCGTTCGGATCCTTCAGGTTCAGTGTCTCGACGTCCTCGTCGTCCTCGAGACCGGGGACGGCGTCACTGTCGCCCGAGATGACGTCCCTGACGACGTCGGTACTGCCCTCGTCGATGACGCTACCCTCGCTCCCCTCGAGCGGCGGGTCGACGCTCTCGATGCGGGGTTCGGTCAGGAACTTCTCGACGTCGTCCGCCCCGGTCGCCCGGATCCCGTAGACCGTCGTGTACTCCGAGCCCGCCTCGACCTCCCGCTCGAAGGTGATCTGGTCTTCGTCGATGGCCCAGTACTCGCTGCCGTACTCCGGGTGGAAGCCCAGGTCCTCGACCGAGACGTCTCCGGGCACCTCGTCGACGACCGTGACCGTCACTGTCTCCGAGCGCGACGACTGGATCTCGAACGCGATAGCGGGGACCGGAAACTCGTCTTCCTCGAACCGTTTGTCCACCGTCACCCCGTCCGAAGATACGCTCACTCGTTCGTACTGCTCTGATTCACTCATATGTTCCCTGTCTTCTAGGGACGGACTTACTCCTATTTATTCATTGGGGGGTATTATCGATGAGTAAAACGGCGGTGGCCCGCCGGGGACCCGCTCTTCGACGAGCGGGCACAGGTCAGAGGTCGACGCGGTCGCCGATTTCGACTATCTCCAGTCGTTCGGGGTACGGGAAGCCCGCCGCGTGGTTGTGGAGGACGGTCGGTTCGGTCGTCAGACCCTTCCACATGTCCCAGTGACTCGGCAGGAGCCGGTCGATCTGGAGTTCGTTCGCCGCCTCGATGACCTGGTTCTCGTCGCTGTACCACTTCGTGCGGACGCGCTCGCTGGCCTCGGGCTCGTCGACGTTCCCGACGGCCCCGAACGCCAGCGCCCCCAGGTCGATGTCGTAGGCCTCCCCGACGGACTCGAACTCGCCCGGTCGCGCGTCGCCGCCGTGGAAGAAGGTTCCCGCGTCGTGCTCGAACACCGTCGAGACCGGGTGGATCGCGTCGGGGTCGTTCGCGGGCTCGACGTGTACGGTGAACGCACCCACTCCGACCGTGTCGCCTTCCGCTATCTCGTAGAGCTGGTCATCGTCGACGCCGTACTCGCCGGTCCAGTCTTCCTCGGCGACGACGTCGTGGCTCGCGTCGCTCGCGTAGAAGTCCGCGCCCGTGTTCGCGAGGATCGGCCCCTGGCTCGGCCCGTGAACGTGGTCGAGGTGCTCGTGACTGCCGAAGACTGCGTCGGCCTCCGACACGTCTTCGGGGCTGAACGGCACCGGGATCATCCGAACGGTGCGGGGCGGGTTCCCGGTCCCCAGATAGGGGTCGATGAACACCGTCGTCCCGTCGTCGGCCTTCAGGACGAACCCGTTACAGCCCAGATACCAGACGGCCACGCCGTCGGGGTCCGCGCTCTCGATACGGTCCAGCAGCCACCTGCCCCAGTCACTCGCTGTCATAGGGCTCTCTCCGACCGGCCACAAGTAAGTCGTTTCGGAGCGGGTTCCCCACGGCTCGTCTCACTCCCCTTTCCGGTAGGTGTCCAGTCCATCGAACCGAACGCCGTGGCCCGGGTCGTCGGGTGGCAGAAACGCGCCGTCGCGGAGTGCGGGTGGCGACGCGAGCACGCTATCGAGCACCGTCGAGTGGTGCTCGACGTACGGGACGTGCTCGAACGCGGCCGCGAGGTGGACGTGGATGGGTTCGACGAAGTGCGGGACGACTGGCGTCTCCCAGACGCGGGCCGCCTGTGCGACGGCCACCCACGGGGAGACGCCACCGACTCGACAGACGTCCGGCTGGAGGACGTCCGCTGCGCCCAGCGCGAGCGCCTGTTTGAACTGCGTCTCGTTGTACAGGTTCTCGCCGAGCGCCACCGGGACGTCGATCCGGTCCCGGAGGTCAGCGTGGCCCGCGAGGTCGCCTTTCTCCAAGGGCTCTTCCAGCCAGTCCAGGGGCGCCTCCACCCGCTCGACGAACCGACGTGCCTCGGCGACCGTGTAGGCACAGTTCGCGTCGACCATCAGCGCCATCTCGTCGGGGAGCGCCCCGCGAACGGCGCCCACCCGCGCGGCGTCTTCGGCGTGCCCACGCCCGACTTTCATCTTCATTCCCGCGAACCCCCGGTCTGCGGCGTCCGCGGCGTTAGCGACGAGTTCGTCGGTGTCTCTCTGTAGCCACCCGCCGTGGGTCTGGTAGGCGGGCACCTCGCGCCGCTCGCCGCCCAGCAGTTCGTACAGCGGCGCGTCCCGTCGGCGTCCCAGCGCGTCCCACAGCGCCATGTCGACGGCGGCGACCGCGAGTTCCGAGACCCCCTCGCGGCCGACGTAGGTCGTGGCCCCGCGGAGTCGCTCGCGTGTGGCCCGCGGTGCGGCCGTCTCCCCCACGAGTTCCGGCGCGAGGGTCGTCTCGACGAACGCCCGTATCGCGCTGCCGCCCTCTCCGATCGTGTGAGTGAACCCCATCCCCGGGCCGTCCCCGGTTTCGACGTCGACCACGACCAGTTCGAGTTCGTCGAACGACTGGGTGGCGTCGTCCAGTGACTCCTCGTTTGGAACCCCGTAGTGGCTGACTCTGACGTCGGTGACCTCGGTCATACGCGACTCGAACGCACCGACCAGTCAAGAAAGAGCGGAAAGCGGAACCGTCTCGTCAGTCCTCGCAACAGCCGCCGGCCTTCTGCCCGAAGTCGACATCCAGCGGTTCGGAGACGACCTCGTTGAGTTCCTGCAGGCGCAACTCCAGGTCGCTCTGGGCCGCCAGGTAGTCGGACATCTCAGGAATGGAGTGGAGTTCCTCCTGGGCGTTTTGCAACTCGCGGAGGTCGTCGCGGGTCGCCTCGCCCGCTTGACGAGCGAGCATGAACTCCTCGCGGACCTGCTCGAACTCGCGGATCTCCGCCTGGATCTCCTCGTCGGCCTCGACGACTTCCTTGGTCTCCAGAAAGCGCTGGTACTCCGGCAGGTCGGCGATGGCGTCGCCCAGCAGACGGGCGAGTTCGTCCGCGTCCGCGCTCGTCTCGCCCTCGCCCGCGTCGGTCTCGATGCTCATAAACTCCGCTTGGATAGCGACCGGTTTCAACCTGCCGACTCCGGGCGGTTCTCACTCGTCGAGGCCGGTCGGCGAGGTCCGGTCCAGCCTGAACCGGTCGGTGAACGCCACGACGGCCGCGACGGGGTAGGCCGCCGCGAGGAGGGCCGCCCGCGCGAGGACCGGGGGAGGCAGCGCCACGTCGAGTCGCGAGCGCGAGGGCCACCGACAGCGCCGGGTAGACGACCACGAAGAGTCCGACCGCGGCGACGAGGAAATCGACCGTCGCGTACCCCCAGGAGCGTAGCGTCACTGCGGGCTCTCCGGACGCACCCGACAAAGCGTCGTCGGTCGGAGCCCGAGCAGTCAGTCGAGGAACGGGACTGTCACGGCCAGAGAAGCGCCGAGCCCGAGCGTGAATAACACGAGCGCGGACTGGTGGACCCCCGTCGGTACCGCCCGCGGGGTACTGATACTGTCGGACACAAGTACGTGAACACACTCGCCGGGAACACGCTATCGAAAGGCCCGTTCCCGGTCGAACGAACCACCGACGGTGGCCTCACTTGTGTCCGACAGTATGACGCCCGAGTCTCCGGGGTCCATCGAGCCACGGCGGTGACGACACGTGAAAACACGCCTGTTATACGGCCGCGGCCGATACGCTGTCCCAATGAGCCAGGACACGAGCGAGCAGACGGACCCGCCCGACGCGGGAACCCGCGAGAACGGAGCGGAGGACCGCCGCGAGGGCGACCTCACGCGAACGGGGATGGCGCTGAAACACGACCGCGAGTGGGACTACGAACTCGACCGGATCGTCGACGCGGTCGCCGACCGCGACGCCGAGACCGTCGGCCTGCAGTTTCCCGAAGGGCTGAAACGGCGCGGTCCGAGCGTGGCCGACGACCTCCGCGAGTCGCTGCCCGACGACGTGACGGTCATGATCTCCGGCCAGCCCTGTTACGGCGCCTGTGACCTCGACACGTACCTGATGCGCCGGACGGACGTGTTCGTCCACTTCGGGCACAGCCCCATGAAGGAGTCGGACAAGATCATCTACGTCCCGCTCTTTTCCAACGTGGACGTCTTCCCCATCATGGAGCGGGCCGTCGAGGAACAACTCGCCGACTCCGAGGATGACCCCGACGTCGGCCTCGTGACGACGGCCCAGCACATGAACAAGTTCGAGGAGATGCGCGCGTGGCTCGAAGAGCGAGGCTACGTGGTCCACACGCGCAGGGGCGACGACCGGCTGACACACGAGGGGCAGGTCCTGGGGTGCAATTACGCCTCCGCCGCGGTCGACGCCGACCAGATACTGTACGTCGGCGGCGGGAAGTTCCACCCGCTCGGCCTGGCGATGGAACACCCCGACAAGCACGTCGTCATCGCCGACCCGGTCAACAACGCCGTCTCGGTCGCGGACACGGAGACGTTCATGAAACAGCGCTACGGCGCCGTCCACCGTGCGATGGACGCCGAGGAGTGGGGCGTCATCTTCTGTACCAAGATCGGTCAGGGTCGGTGGGAGACCGCCCAGGAGATCGTCGAGGAAAACGACGACGCCTACCTCCTGACGATGGACGAGGTAACGCCCGACCGGCTCACCAACTTCGGGCTGGACGCCTACGTCAACACGGGCTGTCCGCGGATCACCACCGACGACGGACCGCAGTTCAAACAGCCGATGCTCACCCCCCAGGAGTACCGCATCGCCATCGGGGAGGAACCCCTCGACGCCCTGGAGTTCGACACCTTCCACGGCACCTGGTGACTTCCCCGGGCGGAGACGACCGCGACCCGGTCGACGGCTGATTACCCTCGTGCATTCACAAACGTTTATACATACGTCGCGAAAATGTCTGGACGTGACACCGCCCGAGGCGTCGACGTGTTCCGGCGGGGGGCAACGATGAGCACGAAGACGCGACTCGCCCAGCAACTGGCGGTCGTCGCGGGGTTCGAGGACCCGCGCGTCGACCTCGAACAGTACCGTACGCCGCCGGACCTGGCCGCCCACCTGGTGCACACTGCGGACCTCCACGGCGACGTCGAGGACCGGGTCGTCGTCGACCTGGGGACCGGGACCGGGATGCTCGCGCTCGGTGCGGTCCTGCGCGGTCCCGAGGCGGTCGTCGGCCTCGACCTGGACCCGGACCCGCTGGAGACCGCACGCGCCAACGAGCGGCGAGTGGCCGCCGCGACTGACGTCGAGTGGGTGCTCGGCGACGCGACGGCGGTGCCGCTGTGTCCGGACGGGCCCACGACGGTGCTGATGAACCCGCCTTTCGGGGCACAGTCGGGCAACGAACACGCCGACAGGGCCTTCCTCGCGACCGCCGCCGGGACTGCGGACGTCTCTTACTCCGTACACAACGCGGGGAGCGAGTCGTTCGTCGACTCGTTCGCCGCCGAGGAGGGCGGCGAGGTCACCCACGCCTTCGAAGCCGAACTCGACCTCCCCCGACAGTTCGAATTCCACGACGACGACTCCCGGGCACTCACGGTCGAGGTCTTCCGCATCGAGTGGTAGCGAGCGCCGGTGGGCGGCGACGGGGCCCCGGGTGTTGCGCCGGCTTCAGGACCTGTGTAATAATCGTTCGGTCGCGAGTATCGTCGCTAGATCCACAGCCGGCGCGGGCTGCGTATCCGTACCGACCGCATGACGCCGGAGTCGGCGCTCATACGGACCGTTGTACCCATTTTCGGCGATGCCATCGACGTATGGGCGAGTTACGGCCCGATGCGTTCACCGTGGTTCGCGACGGCGGTAACGAAGTACAACGGTCCGTATCAGTCGTCCGCTCGGGCGGTCTCCGCGCGGGGCACCGTCACCTCGGTCAACCCAGCCTCGATCTCCTCGCGGCGGTCCCCGAACGTCCCGGGCAGGACGAGCCGACCGCCGAGGTCCTCCAGCGGTTCGTCGCTGGTGTAGCCGGGGTCGCTCGTCGCGAGTTCGAAGAGGACGCCGCCGTGTTCGCGGAAGTAGACCGACCGGAACCAGTGGCGGTCGATCTGCTGGGTCGGGCGCAGCCCCTCCCGACGGACCGCCTTGCGCATGCTCTCCTGGTCCTCGTCGGTCGGCGTCTGGAAGGCGACGTGGTGGACCGTCCCGTGGCCCTGGCGCCCGCCCTCGACCGTCGGGAGCACGTCGACGTACTTGCCGACTTGCCCCGTCGCGGCGAAGCGGGTGCGCTCGTCGCCCGGCGTGTCACCCTGGGACTGTTCGGTCACCACTCTCTCGAAGCCCATCGTCTCCAGCAGTTCCTCGGTAGGCTGGGGGTCGGCGAGCCAGAGCGTCACCGAGTGGAACCCGCGGATCGCGCGTTCCGCGGGGACGAACTCCGTCCAGGGGTCGACGGGGTCGTCGTCGGGGACCTCGACCGCGACGAGTTCCACGGGGAGGCCGTCCGGGTCTTCGAACGGGAGGACCATCTCGCCGAACCGGTCGACGCGCTCGTCGTAGTCGACGCCGTACTCGTCGAATCGGCTCTCCCAGTAGTCGAGGCTCCCCCGGGGAACGCGAAACGCGGTCCGGGAAACCTGCCCGGAGCCGACCGTCCCGCGGGACATCCCCTCCCACGGGAAGAAGGTCATACTCGTCCCGGGGGTCCCCTCGGTGTCGGCGTAGAAGAAGTGGTACGTGCCGGGGTCGTCCTGGTTGATCGACCGTTTCACGAGGC
>JAZKRZ010000159.1:0-7330 GCA_036626395.1 Haloarculaceae archaeon | reverse complement strand
GCAAAAAAGTTGACCCCACTGTTGACATTGATTTACGATTCCCGCCACGTTCGAAAATCACCGACATCGGAAGATCGGCGGGTCGTGCCGGTCGGAGAACGGGACTGTGACGACGGAGACGTCGTCGCGAGACACCGGGTCGCCGACTGCGGGCGGGTAGTCCCGTACGCGGTC
This sequence comes from Haloarculaceae archaeon, assembly GCA_036626395.1. Lineage (GTDB taxonomy): Archaea > Halobacteriota > Halobacteria > Halobacteriales > Haloarculaceae > QS-5-68-33. The sequence continues at coordinate 7,156 of JAZKRZ010000159.1, read as the reverse complement.
GCACCACTCGAAGTGAGACGGGCCGCGGTGGGGCCCTCACCGGACCGCGAGCGAGCCGGCCCCGGCCGTCACAGGCGACGAGCGACGTCCTCGGCGAAGTACGTGAGGATCAGGTCGGCGCCGGCACGTTTGATCGACAGTAGCGACTCGTGGGCCACGGCTTCGAGGTCGAGCCACCCCTTCTCGGCGGCTGCGTGGAGCATCGCGTACTCGCCGGAGACGTTGTACGCGGCGACCGGGTGGTCGAACTCTTCGCGGACCGTCCGGACGACGTCGAGATACGGGAGTGCGGGTTTGACCATGAGGACGTCGGCGCCCTGCTCGACGTCCAGGGCCACCTCGCGCGTGGCCTCGCGTGCGTTCGCGGGGTCCATCTGGTAGTGGCGGCGGTCGCCGAACGCCGGCGCGCCGTCGGCGGCGTCCCGGAAGGGCCCGTAGAACGCCGACTCGTATTTGGCGGCGTAACTCATGACCGGCGTCGACTCGAAGCCCGCGTCGTCCAGGTCCGCGCGAACAGCGCCGACCATCCCGTCGGTCATGCTGGAGGGTGCGACCATGTCGGCGCCCGCCTCGGCGTGGGAGACGGCCGTCCGTCCCAACGACGCCAGCGTCCGGTCGTTGTCGACGGTCATGTGCGGGTCCGCGCGGGTGTCCGCTTCGAGCGCTCCGGAAGAGCGGCGCTCTTCCCAGCGCTCACTCGCTTCGCTCGTGAGAACCCCGCAGTGCCCGTGGGCGGTGTACTCACAGAGACAGACGTCGGTGATGACGTAGGCGCCCGTCTCGGCCGTGACCTGGCGGACCGCGCGCTGGACGACGCCGTCTTCGGCCCAGGCGCGCGAGCCCTCGACGTCCTTTGACTCGGGGACGCCAAAGAGGATGACCGCCTCGACGCCCGTCTCCAGTACCTCGCAGACGCGTTCTGCGGCCTGGTCGACGGGCACGCGACTGTGACCCGGCATCGACCCGATGGGACGGCGCTCGCTGGTCGTCGCGTCGACGAACACCGGCGCGACCAGGTCCGACGCCGAGAGGTCGGTCTCGCTGACCAGCGGTCGTACCCCGTCGCTCCGAAGCCGTCGCGGGCGGTGTGTGAGGTCCATACCGAACGTCGGCGTCTCTCCGCCTTGAGACCACCGCTCCGGGCCGGCGCTGCCGACGTCCCACGCCGGGAACTCGCCCGCGCCGGGCGGGCGGCGACGCGCGAGAGAGAAAGACACTTGACTGCCACCCCGTACAGTACGACCGAATGGCAACCGAGTCGCCGCCGCGGTCCGTCCTCAGAACGTTCGCCGAGGACTACGGGCTGCTGGTCGTCGCCGCGACGTTCCTCGCCCTGGCGGCCGCCGGCATCTATCTCTTTGCCTTCGGCGACTCGGCGCTGGCCCGCGAACTCATCCGCGACTACGGTATCTACGCGCTCTTTGCTATCTTCGTGCTGGAGGGTGCCATGCTGATGTACTTCGCCCCCAGCGAGGCGCTGGTGCCGTTCGCCATCGCGACGTTCGCGACGACGTCCGGGGGGTACGACTGGCCGGTAGTCGCCGCCATCTTCGCCGTCGCCGTCGCCGGCGCCACCGCCGGGCAGGTCGCCCTTTTCGCGCTCGCCCAGCGCGGCGGCCGCGAGTGGCTGCTCCGCAAACCCTGGTTCCGGGTCGACGAGTCCAGACTCGACCGCTTCGACGGCTGGTTCGAGCAGTGGGGGTGGGTCGCCGTCCCCGTGAGCAACGCGCTCCTCTTTACCCGCGGGATGGTGACCGTTCCCGCCGGCGTCGCCGAGATGGACGTCCGCCGCTTCGCGGTCGCCTCGGCCGCCGGCACGCTCGTCTTCGAATCCTGGCTGGCGCTCGCGTATCACTACGCCGTCGAGTTCGGGGTGCTCACGTTCTTCTAAACCATCTTTTTCCCGGAGGGGTGTCCCCGGGTCTTCGACCCTGCGGGCACCCCTCCGGCAAAAACATGGGTGAAAAAGCGGGACCTCACTTCGTTCGGTCCCGTGAACCGCCTCGCTCCGCTCGGCGGACGTTCCTACAGGGGAACGACGTGACATTCCAGCGAATGTTCTATCAGTAGCTATTGAACGTCGCGTGCTGAATGTAGAGGATTCACTCATCAGCGGTCGGCCGGTCAGAGACCCGACGGCTGATACGCAACAGCTCGTCTTCACCCATCCCATATGTGACTACGGCAGTCACGTACTTGCCATCGTATCTGTCAGTATCGAAGTCCGTCCTCTTCCACTCTTGTCCGACTCGCACAGAGACTTCGGCGTGCCCGCGTTCGTCAGGACTGTCAATATCGACCACCTGTCCTCCCATCTCCCGGTCGTTCCCTCCGACGCCAACCTCGTACGTTCGTTGCAGTATCGATATTGGCTGAACTGGTGGAGTCGGACCGGTAGGTCTGAATCCACGCGTTGTATGCATCACGAGTCTTTGAACATCTACGCCGGTTGGTTGGTTTCTGAGTGTTCAATGCGTACGTCCGGTCTAACAGACGACTCGTCGGTCTCTCGCCGAAAGAAACGCCCCGAGACGGGTTCCGGCCCACTCTCGCGGCGTCCGCATATCCGAATCACTAAGCGCGGGCCCCGACAGGTACGCGTATGGACACGCAGGCGCTCATCGACGCACTCAGGGACGCCGACGCGGTCGAGTTCGGCGAGTTCGAACTCTCCCACGGCGGCACGTCGAACTACTACGTCGACAAGTACGTCTTCGAGACGAACCCCGAGTGTCTCGCGCTGGTCGCGCAGGCCTTCGCCGACCGCATCGCACAGCTGGGCCTCGAGGGCACGAAACTGGGCGGGGTCGCGCTCGGGGCCGTCCCGCTGGTCGCCGCGACCAGCGTCGAGACGGGCACGCCCTACGTCATCGTCCGCAAACAGCAAAAAGAGTACGGCACCGGGAACCTCGTCGAGGGGGAGTTCGAGGCGGGCGAGGAAGTCGTCGTGCTCGAGGACATCGCGACGACGGGCCAGAGCGCTGTCGACGCCGCCGAGGCGCTCCGCGAGGCCGGCGCGACCGTCTCGCGCGTGCTCGTGGTCGTCGACCGCCAGGAGGGCGCCGAAGCGACCCTCGCCGCCCACGACCTCGAACTCGACGCGCTGGTGACCGCCGAGCAGTTGCTCGCCGACGCCCCCGACGACGTCCCCGTGTAACGGGAAGGCGGTGAGCAAAACTACCGGCGATAGGTGACTGTCCGATCACCGAAACGGGAGTTTCTCGCCGGATCGGCTCGTCGGACGGGTCGAAGCGTGACAGCCGGCTCATTCTGGCTGTCGAAATCACGCTCGCTGGACGCCCTGCGAGGCGGTGTCGGGTTCTCACAACGCTTTTGTATCGGAGCACGCTATGAGCGGCCACGATGGCAGGTGACTGCTTTACAGGCGGGCCTCGTGCCCCGTAATCAGCCCCTGCCGCGTTCTCGCGCTCGCAATCCGAGAAGCGACGCGTTCCGGAGGTAACCATGTCACAACAGGAGGAGACCACTGTCACGGTGGAATTGCCCGATGGAAGCACGCTCGACGTCCCGTCGGGCACCACAGTCGAGGGTGTGGCCTACGAGATCGGCCCCGGTCTGGGCGAGGACACCGTCGCGGGTCTCCTCGACGGGGAGCTCGTCGCCAAGGAAGCGGAGGTCTACGACGGCGCCGAGGTCGAGATCGTCACGCCCTCGGCCGACGAGTACCTCCAGGTGCTGCGTCACTCGGCCGCGCACGTGTTCGCCCAGGCGCTCCAGCGCCGCTACCCCGACGCCAAACTCACCATCGGTCCCTGGACCGACGAGGGCTTCTACTACGATATCACCGGCGTCGACCTCGACGAGGACGACCTCGAAGCGATAGAGGAGGAGGCCCACGCGATCATCGAGGCGGACCTGGACATCGAGCGGGTGACTGTCGACCGCGAGGACGCTTTCGAACTGTACGAGGACAACGAGTACAAACGGGAGATCCTCGAAACCGAGGCCGCCGGGAGCGACCCCGTCTCCTTCTACGAACAGGGCGAGTTCCGGGACCTCTGTCAGGGCCCCCACGTCGACTCGACGGGCGAGATCGGCGGCTTCGCCCTGCTGGAGATCTCGGCGTCGTACTGGCGCGGTGACGAGGCCAACGACACGCTCACGCGGGTCTACGGGACGGCGTTCCCGACCGAGGAAGAGCTAGAGGAGTTCCTCGAACGCCGCCGGGAGGCACAGGAGCGCGACCACCGGCGCATCGGCCAGGAGATGGGCCTGTTTTCGATCGACGAGACGACCGGCCCGGGCCTGCCGCTGTACGAACCCAACGGCAAGACCGTACTCAACGAGCTCTCGGCGTACGTCGCCGCGCTCAACCGCGAGGCGGGCTACGACGAGGTCGAAACGCCCCACGTCTTCCGGACCGAGCTGTGGAAGAAGTCGGGCCACTACGAGAACTACGTCGACGACATGTTCCTGCTCGAGGTCAACGACGAGGAGTACGGCCTCAAGCCGATGAACTGTCCCGGCCACGCGACCATCTTCGACCAGCGCTCGTGGTCCTATCGCGACCTCCCGACCCGCTATTTCGAGGACGGCAAGGTTTACCGGCGCGAGCAGCGTGGCGAACTCTCGGGGCTCTCGCGGACCTGGGCCTTTACCATCGACGACGGCCACCTGTTCGTCCGCCCGGACCAGATCGAAGACGAGGTCCTGGCGATCATGGACATCATCCTCGACATCCTCGGGACCTTCGACCTCGAGTACACCGTCCAGCTCGCCACCCGCCCCGAGAAGTCGGTCGGCAGCGACGAGATCTGGGCGAAAGCCGAGTCCCAGCTGGAAGCCGTCCTGGAGGGCGAGGACATCGACTACGTCGTCGAGGAGGGTGACGGCGCCTTCTACGGCCCGAAGATCGACTTCGCGTTCGAGGACGCCCTGGGGCGAGACTGGGACGGCCCGACGGTCCAGCTGGATTTCAACATGCCCGAGCGCTTCGATCTGACCTACACGGGCGAGGACAACGACGACCACCGTCCCGTCATGATCCACCGCGCGCTCTACGGCAGCTACGAGCGATTCTTCATGGTGCTCATCGAGCACTTCGACGGGCGCTTCCCCCTGTGGCTCGCGCCCGAACAGGTGCGCGTGTTGCCGCTCAACGAGGACGTCTTCGGCTACGCCCACGAGGTCGCCGAGGCGCTCGACGACGACGGCTTCCGCGTCTCGGTCGCCACGGGCGACGACACGCTCCAGCGCAAGATCCGCGCCGGTCACGACGACAACCTGCCGTACATGCTCATCGTCGGTCCCGACGAGCGCGGGGCCGGTACCGTCTCGGTGCGGGACCGCAAGGAGCGCACCGGCAACGGGAGCAAGCTCGGCGAATTCCGCGCCCACCTCCGCGAGGAGCGCGACGAGAAACGCCTCGAACCCGACTTCCTCGACGACTGATACGGACCGTTGTACCCATTTTCGGCGATGCCGTCGACGTATGGGCGAGTCACGGCCCGATGCGTTCACCGTGGTTCGCGACGGTGGTAACGAAGTACAACGGTCCGTATGACAGCAGGCGAGCAGCCCGGGTGCGTTCCGCCGGCTGTCGGGTGTCGTCGCGGCCGCGTTTCTGCACTCGCGTCACACACGACCGAACCCCTCTTTTGCTCCGGGTGCTTACGCCGGGTGATGCCGGACCTGGAACTCTACGAACTCGAGGGCTGTCCGTACTGCGCGAAAGTCAAGCGGAAACTCGACGAACTCGGACTCGAGTACGAGTCCCACATGGTGCCCCGGTCACACTCCGAGCGCACCGAAGTACAGGAGATCAGCGGACAGACCGGCGTCCCGGTACTCGTCGACAACTCCAACGGGGTCGAGGGGATGCCCGAGTCCGACGACATCGTGGCGTACCTGGAAACCGAGTACGGGAGCTGAGCCGGTCCACGCTCGACGGCGCGACTGCGCTGCGCGTTCGAAACCGCGAGCCACGACCGCGATGACGCAACTTCCGGTTGGGGGAACGGGTTCGCCGAGCGTTCGTGTCGCGGGTGGCCTGTGCACCGCTCGCGGGCAGGCGTTTCAAATACCCCAAGATCGGGGCCGATAGCGGGAACTTCGTTTCCCGATTAGACAATCTTAATAGGCGAAAGCCGCACGTATTTACCGATGAGTAAGTCCAATCAGGACTGGTGGCCGAACCGACTGGATCTGGCACCGCTCGACCAGAACGCCCGCGACGCCGGGCCGTACGGTGAGGACTTCGACTACGGCGAGGCGTTCGAGTCGCTCGACCTGGACGAGGTGAAAGCCGACATCGAGGACGTGCTGACGAGTTCGCAGGACTGGTGGCCGGCCGACTACGGCCACTACGGGCCGTTCATGATCCGGATGGCGTGGCACAGCGCCGGCACGTACCGCACCCCTGACGGCCGCGGTGGCGCCGCCGGCGGTACCCAGCGGTTCGCGCCGCTGGACAGCTGGCCCGACAACGCCAACCTCGACAAAGCGCGCCGGTTGCTCTGGCCGGTCAAACAGAAGTACGGTCGCAACCTCTCGTGGGCCGACCTGATCGTCCTGGCCGGCAACGTCGCCATGGAGTCGATGGGATTCGACACCTTCGGCTTCGCCGGCGGCCGCGAAGACGAGTTCGAGCCCGACGCGGCCGCCGACTGGGGCCCCGAAGCGGAGATGGAGAGCTGGGACCGGTTCGACGATGACGACGACCTCGCGGACCACCTCGGCGCGACCGTGATGGGGCTCATCTACGTGAACCCCGAGGGGCCGGAGGGCGAGCCCGACCCCGAGTGGTCGGCCGAGCGGATCCGCCAGTCGTTCAGCCGCATGGCGATGAACGACAAGGAGACAGCCGCGCTCATCGCCGGCGGACACACGTTCGGGAAAGTCCACGGCGCCGCAGACCCCGACGAGCACGTCGGTTCCGAGCCCGCGGCCGCGCCCATCGAGGACATGGGCCTGGGCTGGGAGAGCGACTACGGCTCCGGGAAGGGCGACGACACCATCACCAGCGGCATCGAGGGGCCCTGGAACAGCACGCCGACGATGTGGGACACCTCCTACCTCGACAACCTCCTCAACCACGAGTGGGAACCCGAGAAGGGCCCCGGCGGGGCCTGGCAGTGGCGGCCCGTCGACGAGGACGCGGTCGACGCCGCGCCGGCCGCCCACGACCCCGAGGGCG
>JAZKRZ010000158.1:0-7332 GCA_036626395.1 Haloarculaceae archaeon | reverse complement strand
GTCAACAACAGAGTCCCGACAACGTCCCCATCGACGATATCCCGGTCGATATCGCCAACACGCAATCAGGCGAGGTCAATCCTACCGATATCCCCGATGAAACCGAGTCGATTACCTGGGGGCTTGCCGGTGAAAACCCGCCGACGAGTCCGCTGGTCGTATTGAAAGCGGCTCGGTGGTGGTACATTCACGGCGAGGGCGGAACAGATCCCGCCTTCCAGTGGGCCATCGAGTGGGCGCGTCACCTTGCAACCGATACGCCCAGCGACGTGGACCAGTTCGATGAGTTCCTCGACTACCTCGTCACGGTCGGCGTCGCTGACGAGAAAGCAGTCCTCCGGTGACCGCCACCGCGTTTTTTGTGCGCCCCAAGGGGTGGGGCGCGATCTGAACTGACGCAGTCGCCGTGAACGCGATTTCCAGAAACCCCTCCTCCGTACGAGAGGACGGGATAAACACGTGAGTATTCCGTCCCCCACTAGGTGGGTACGACGCGGGACGGTGCGCTCGCCGAACGGCGGGGTCGCTCCCGGCGGATATCGACCCGACCCCGCAACCCGGTGACGCTCACCAGGCCTCGTGCAGGACCGTCTCGACCGCCTCGGCGCTGGCGTCGAGACCCTCTGGGGCGCGGTCCATCCCGTGGTCCTCGACGATGAACGCGGCGATGTCCGGGAAATCGTCCCTCCCGACGGGGTCGAGGTCGCGGAGCCTCGTCGGGAGGTCGAGGCCGTCCCGGACCGCCGTCACCTCCTCGACGACGGCCTCCGCCAGTTCCGCCTCCGAGCGCCCCTCGGCATCGACGCCGAGCCCCTCGGCCAGCACTTCCCGCTTGCCGTGGACGCGGTCGAAGATGAAGCGGAGGACGTGAGGGACCACGATGGCGTGAATCGCCCCCTGCTGGACCGGGTAGCGCCGCGCGAACCCGTGTCCGAAGGCGTGCACGACCGAGATGCGGCGCTCGAACTGGACGAGGATGATGCCGACGACCGCACGCTCCATGGCCGCCGAGTCGTCCGGGAGCCTCGGGAAGGCGGTCCGGAGGTATCGGAGTCCGCGCACGGCGGCGGCGTCGGAGATGGGCGTCACGTCGCGGGCGTAGATCGTCTCGATGCCCTTGTCGAAGCCGTTCATCGCCGACCCCGCGAGCGCCCCGAACGGCGTCGTCTCGAAGAGGTCCGGGTCGTACAGCATCTCGACGGGCATGACCGACCCCCCGGTCCGTATCGGCTGGTCCGTCGGCGACTCCTCGGCCGGGAGCACCTCGATGGACCCTCCGCTCGAGAAGTCCGCGCCGGCGAAGGTGGTCGGCACCGTAACGACGGGGGCGAGCGGTTCGGTCGTCGCGGGTGGCTCGGCCCGCCCCTCGCGGGCGGCGCTCCGGAAGTGAGAGAGCGGTCTGCCGTCGGCCGCGAAGACGCTCATCTGCCTGGCGATGTCGAGGCTACTCCCCCCGCCGACCCCGACGAGCACGTCGGCGTCGACGTCGCCCATCGCTTCGATGCCGTCGAAGACCGTCTCGGCTGACTTGGCCGGGGTCGTCTCGTCGAACACGCCGGCGAGTCGGTCACCCAGTCCTCGCCGCACCGGGTCCATCACCGCGTCGTTGGCCCCGACGTTGGTGCCACAGACGACGAACGCATTCTCCAGGTCTCGCTCTCCTAACCGCTCGCCGAGGCCGTCGATTCGACCCCGCCCGTACACGATGTCGCTGTCGCCGTACTCGAACTCGAAGGCGTCCGTCACTGGAAGCATAGCGGGGTATCGACGCCGGCACTCATGGGTGTTGTGCCGCTTGGTGTCGCGCCGTCGACCGTGCCGTCCCCGGGCCGGGGGTCCGTGCAGCGGATTATGACCGAGTTCCCGGTCGTGGTGATGCTCCCGGGGGCGGGGCCGGGTGCGGCGGGACAGACCCAGACGTCGATCCCCCGCTCGTCCATCGTCTCGTGGAGGTGCTCGCGGACCGTCTCGCGTCCGCCCCGCCTCACGCCCCGCGGACGAGGTCGGTGAACGCCGACAGCGGTCGCTCGTCCAGTTCCTCGACGCACTCGGCCAGCTCCTCGGCGCGTTCGCGGTCGAAGCGCGCCTCGACGCACTCCAGGAACTTGGCCCGGAGGCGCTCGTCGTCGACGGGGTTGCTCGGACTCCCGGGCGCCTCGCGCATCTCGGCTACGTGCTCGTCGCCTGACTCCGTCTCGACGGTGACGCGGGCGCCGTAGCCCGCGAACCGGCCGCCAAAGAGGTTCTCCTCGAACTCCCGGTCGACGAGTCGGATCGCCTCCTGTACCTCGTCGTTCGTGACGTACTCGTCCGAGAACTCCTGGACGCCGGGGTCGCCGGAGAGCAAGACGGCGGCGAGACAGAACTCGATGGAGAACTTGGCCTGCAGGGCGTCCGCGGGCCGTTCGTGGTGGAGCATCTCGGCGGCGGCGTCGTCGAGTGCGACCCGGACGCGGGCGACGTCGTCGACGTCGAGGCCCTCCTCGTCGAGGAGGCCCCGGAGCACCTCCATCGCCGCGTGGGTGATGACGCCCGATGGGTACGGCTTGTAGCCGATGTCGCGGACGGCCCACGTCCCGCCGAGGTTATCGGTGATCTCGGTCGGGTCGTAGCCGTCGCCGGGGGTCATCACCTCGCCGTACCCGATGTCGCCCTCGAGGATCGCGTCGTCGGCGGTGAAGCCGTCGGCCGCGAGCAGGGCCGCGCGGACGCCCTGTTCGGCGGCGTGGCCGGCGTGCAGCGGCTTCGTCATCGTCCCGAAGTTCTTCTTCAGCGACGACGACCCGGACGCGACGATGCCGAGCGCGTTCGCCGTCGCCTCGCTGTCGAGGCCGAGGACCGAGGCGGCGGCCGCGGCGGCGCCGAACGACCCGGCGGTGCCCGTGCTGTGCCAGCCGTTCTCGTAGTGTTCGGGGTAGGTACTGTGGCCGACCCGGAAGGCGGCCTCACAGCCGACGACGTAGCCCGTCAGCACGTCGTCCCCGTCGGCGTCAGTCGCCTCGCCGACGGCGAGGGCGGCGGGGAACACCGGTGAGGTCGGGTGGAGGACGATGGACTCGAACGTGTCGTCGTAGTCGATTGCGTGGCCGAACGTGCCGTTCGCGAGGGCGGCCCCGGCGGGGCTTGCCTCCTCCCGGGCGAACACCGACGCCCCGGTGCCGGCGTGACACCGGTCGACGTAGCCGGCGATGCGGTCGCCGACCTCGTGGCGGGCGCCGTAGACCGCGACGCCGACGTAGTCACGGATTGCCTGCTTCGCGTGGGTGCGTGCCTCGGATGGGACGTCGCCGGACTCCGTCTCGGCGACGAACGCGGCCAGGGTCGCTGTTTCGTTCATGCCGTGTAGTTCCGCTCGTGTGGCATGAAACTTTGTTCCACGGCGTGGCTCCCAGTCGGGAGATGCGACGGGCGTTCCGGGACTCGTATGCCGACGGCGGTGCTCGTCTCTCGGTCAGTCGACGAGAGTCACCCTGACGTCGTGCACGCCGTCGGCGAGGGTCGCCTCCTCGACTGCGGCGAGTTCGTCGGGCGTCGCGTCGAGCGTCCCGACGTGGTTCCCCGCGAGTTCTCCGCCCGGACTCTTGAAGCAGGACGTCGCCGCGCGAGGGGGAGACCGTGTGGTTCTCCCGCGGTATTTCGGGCAGTTCGACGTCGTCGATGTTTATCTCTTCGGTCCCGGATGCGATCGGCTGGTGGACCCGACCGGGGAGCGGCGTCCGGTTTCGACGCACCGCCGACGAGACCCGGCAAGAGCCCCGACCATGCAAAGACCCGTATCACCGGCGCCCGTGGTCGGGGCCATGTCGAGTGACGTCACGCTCCACCCAGACCTGTCGATACCGGTCGGCGACGAGACGGTCGCGGCCTCGCGCTACGAACCAGCGGCGGCGGGGCCGGCGCCGGTCGTGCTCGTCGTCACGCCCTACAGGAAGGACGACCGCATCACCTACGGGTCCTGGGACCCGTCGATACGCTACTTCTGTCGACACGGCTATGAGGTCGTCGTCGCGGACCTGCCCGGGACGGGCGCGTCAACGGGCGACGGGCGCCCCTTCCACCGGGAGGAGGGCGAGGTGATAGCGACTGTCGTCGACTGGCTCGCAGACCGGGCGTGGACGACCGGCGACGTCGGCACCTACGGGCTCTCCTACGGTGCGTGGACGCAGTACACGGCCGCCGCCGCCGCCCCCGAGGCGCTAAAGGCCATCGTCCCGGTTGCCGTCGCCAACAGCGTGTACGAGAGTTCCTGCACCGGCGGCGTCTTCAACCCGCTCAAGCGGGCCACCTGGCCGGTCAGCATGCAGACGATGCGGGCGCTCCCGCCGAGTCGACGCGACGACGAGGGCCGGTGGGCGGACGTCTGGCGCGAGCGACTCGACGCCATCGCCGACTCCGAACCGTGGCTGTTTCGCTTTCTCGCCCACGAGCGACACGACGAGTTCTGGACGGGTAGGGAGGTCGCCCCCGAGGAGATCGGCGTGCCGACGCTTGCGGCCTGTGGCTACCGCGACGCCCACACCGCGTCGATGGTGGAGTTCTTCGACGACATCGATGCCCCGAAGCGGATTGTCCTCGGTCCGTGGCGCCACTGTACGCCGGAGCAGGGACGGGAGGCGGCGGTCGACTTCCGCCGACAGGCGGTCGCGTGGTTCGACCGCTTCCTGAAAGGCGAGTCGACGGGCGCGATGGACTACCCGACTGTCGCCTACTGGACCGAGCGGGACGGGGGGTGGACGCCGGGAGCGGGGACCTGGCGCGGCGCCGACCGGTGGCCGACCGTCGACCGCGCGCGGACGCTCTCCTACGCTCTCACGGACGACGGCCTGCGACCGGTCGACGAATTCGAGCGCGGGTCGGTCGACCGGACCTACGAACCGGACCACACGGTCGGCGTCGAGTCGCTTGACCGCGTGGGGAGCGTGACGAACACGGGCGTCCCGACGAACGCGGACGACGCGCGCTCGCTCGTCGCCGAGACCGACCCCCTGCCGTCGGCCGTCGAGTGGACCGGCACCGGCAGGGCGCAGATCAGGGTCCGGCCGACGACCGACGACCCCCTCGTCGCCGTCCGCGTCGTCGACGTCGACCCGACGGGCGCGGCCCACGGCGTCGCGAACGGCTACCTCCGCACCAGCCACCGCGACGGTCACGACGATCCGACGCCGCTCGAACCGGGGACGGTGACGGCCGTCGACGTGCCGCTGAAGCCGAAGTCACACGTCTTCGAACCCGGTCACCGAATCCGGGTGGGGGTGAGCGCGGCATTCTTCCCGCGGGCGCTGCCGCCCCGTGAGTCCGGCCCCTTCGACGTCGTCTCGACGCCCGCCGCTCCCTCGTCGGTGACGTTCCCGGGACGCGTCCACGCGGCCGACGTCGCCTTCGACGACGAGATATCGATGCGGGGGCCCGACACGAGCGTCCCCCTCACCTCCGAGTTCTCGTGTCCCCGACGGTCCCGGTGGCACGTCGACCGCGACCACACCGCAGACGCCGCGACGCTGACGACCGACACGGCATCGACGGTGGATCTGCCACACGGCGCCGACCTCCGGCGGGAGACGACCGTCGAGGCGCGGGCGGACGCGGACGACCCCGAGGCGGCGTCGCTCCGGACCGAGGCCGTCGCCGAGCTCGTCTACGAGGGAGAGACTGTCCGGTCGGAGTCGGTCGCGCGCACGAGCCGTGACGTCGCGACCATCACGACGACGGTGACCGTCGACGGCGACCCGGTCTTCGACCGGACCTGGCGGCGGTCGAACCCGCTGGAGTGAGGCCGCGTTCTCTCCGGCCCGTTGATCGCTCTGCTCCGTGCCGGCGCCTCTTTTGCCCCCTCCACTACGACCAGGGCCACCGCCCGGTGTACCGCATCTCCTCCTCTGCCCCCTCCGGGACTGCCTCGCGGACCGCCGCCGGCGACGCGTGTGAGACGTCGAAGTCGTCGTCGGCGAGTCGCTCGACGGCGGCCGTGAGAAGCGCCGCGAGGTCCCGCAGGTCGCGAGGGTCGAGTTTGTCGAGCGTCTCCCCGTGGGTGTGCGACCAGAGCCGGCCGAGTCCCCACCGGCGGTCGGTCTGGGTGGAGACGGAGCGACCGGCCGCGCCCGGTACTCCCAGCTGAACGAACGCCCACTGGTCGGCGAAGACGCTCGCCTCGTCGCCGACGTCGACCGGGACGTCGAACTCCTCTGCGACCGCCTCGAAGGCGTCCCGAAACGGGTCGAAGCCGTGGGTCTGTACCTGCAAGGTGCGTGAGCCGCCGATGCCGTCGAGGTTGAGCAGGCACTTGACCCGCTCCAGGTCGTGGGTGTCTGCCCGGTGGTGGGCACCGTTGAATTCGACCTCCTCGGACCCGAAGACGAGGAGCCGGACGCGGGTGTCGAGTCCTCCCTCCATCTCCCCGAGGAGGCGGCCGATTTCGGCCACGAGCGCGCTCCCCGACCCGTTGTTGCGGGCGCCGTCGTCACGGTCGTGTGCGTCGACGTGGGCCGTCAAGAGCACCTCCTCCTCGGTGTCGGGACCGACACCTCCATCTTCTCACAAACCTCTTGCTGAACAACCCAAAGACACGGTGCCGCAGTGTGTGGATCACGGTACGGCATTTCGTCGCCGAACGCCCCGCGGGCGAGCGCACGGACTCGACCACGGAGGTTCCGTCCAGTCTCACCGATGTACTCCAGTCCTGCGCGTTCGGGGTGGCGAACACGGTAAAGTCCCTCGTCGGTGGAGAACGTGGATAGGTGGTCGCCGGCTGGATCAAGAGTCCCCCAATTCGACCAGTCGACGCCAAGCCAGTCGGCGGCGTCGAACGTAGATTCGTTCATTGTACCACGACAGCGTCTCACCCATTCGTAGCTCCTCGGTCGGAACCTTGACCTCGACTGGTTCGTCGTCGAGCAGCGGCAGGAGCTCCTCGTAGCACGACACCCCAGCGTGAATAACGAGCGTGTTCCCCTCCACGAGCAGGTCGCGCTCTCGTAGCTGTTCGAGGATAGTATGGCTCCACACCCGTTGCTCTTCGACACTAGCGTTGTTCAGCGTCTTGTCAGAGGGCTCGTAGAGTTTCCTTGGCGTCGACGCTGAACCCGCTTTAGCCTTTGTGCAGCTCACCAAGCCGATCTCCATACCCTGTCCGTCCATCGTTACGCGAAAATACGTTCCGCCTCGTGAACAGGAGCCTCTAGTTACAGCCAAGTGGCTTTTTGCACGGCACCCACTGACTGACTGCGGACAGAGTGTCCACGTCTCGCCGACGTAACGCAGCGGTCTGTTTTTCGTGCCCCCGGAGAGGTCGTCGGCCTCCTCAATCACCGGTGCGAGATCGTCCTCGTAGTCGCT
>JAZKRZ010000157.1:0-7364 GCA_036626395.1 Haloarculaceae archaeon | reverse complement strand
ATCTACGGCCACTTCACCTCGCCCATCCGCCGGCTCTCGGACCTCATCAACCACTGGATCGTCCACACCAACGGCGTCCCCGACGACATCGCCGCCCTCTGTGAGCACGCCTCGGACTACCAGCAGGACGCCGAGCAGTGCGAGCGAGAGTACAAGCAGTTCCTCCAGGAGGTCGGCCTCGACCCGGCCGCCGTCAACAACCGCGGCATCGAGGTCGTCGACGAGGACTGACCGCCGCCGGGACGCGCTCTCCCTGACTGCCGATTCCCGCGACCCTCTCGTTTTCCTCCCGCCAGAAGCCTCGAAACCGTCGTTCAGGCGAGAGCGTCGCGGTCCGTGGCGGAACGCGCGGGACGCGACCGTCCCGTAGCTACTGAAATAATATAAGAATAATCAATTGCTTTTTGTCGGTAGTTTTGTGAGGGTTGTTTAGCGGTTCCAAGTGTGTTTGACAAAGTAAACGCGGGTAACATTTTAGTGGGACGGGTACGTTACGGTCACACAGGAGGTGTCGAACGATGGCCACCAGTACTCGCCAGGACTCGAGACAGGTAGAGCGCGCCGACGAGGGACTTTCGCGGTACGACTTGGTGTTACTGGTGATACCTGCGACGTTCCTGCTCGCGCTCGTCGCGTCGCAGGTGTCCTCGTTCGGCCTGTCGGCGTCCATGGGACTCGCGTCAGTGGTCGGCGCCGTCGCGGTCGCCGACGGACTCTTCCTGAACCCGCCCGCCCGCTCCGACCGCTGACAGCCCCGTCGACCGGACACGTTCCCCTGATTCGCGTCACTGGCGACCGGCGGGTCCGCGCCCGCAGCGAGGGTGACCCAAACAGGTTGGGACACTCCCTTATTAAATACGTAGCCCATCTATTGGATAGAGACCGAGGGCTGCACCCCGACAGAGGTCCCCCGTCCCGTCGTTCGTCTCTCGGGGCGCTGCGGCCGCTTACCCACCACATATGCCACGAAGCGACCACGTCGATACGAGCAAGCAGATACACAAGCGCACGGGGCGGACGTTCTACCTCGCGACCCGCCTGTTGCCCGAGCGGGTCCGCCACGCCACGTACGTCCTCTACGCGTTCTTCCGGGTCGCCGACGAGGTCGTCGACCGGACGGACGCCCCCGACGCCGAGACCCAGCGGGCCGAACTCGAACGGATCCGCGCGGCCGCGCTCGGCGAGCGCGAGACCGATGACCCGGTCCTCTCGGCGTTTCGCGACCTCGCCGCGGACCGCGGTATCGCCGACGAGGAGGTCGACGTCTTCGTCGACGCGATGGTCCAGGACATCGACAAGGCCCGCTACGAGACCTACGCGGACCTGGAGGCGTACATGCGCGGGTCTTCGGTGGCCGTCGCGAACATGATGATGGTCGCGATGAGCATGGACGAGAGCGACCGCGCAGAAGCACGGTCCCACGCCGCGGCGCTGGCCGAGGCCTTCCAGCTCACCAACTTCCTGCGGGACGTCCGCGAGGATATCCACGACTACGGCCGGGTGTATCTCCCCCAGGAGACGCTCGAGCGGTACGGCGTCACCGAAGACGACCTCCGGGAGGCCAACGTCACCGACGGCTTCGTCGCGGCGATGCGCCACGAACTCGACAGGACCGAAGCGCTCTACCGCGAGGGCGTCGCTGGCATCCGCTATCTCCCCGAGGACTGCCAGCTGGGCGTCCTGCTGGCGGCGGTCCTGTACGCCGAACACCACCGCCTGATCCGCGACCGCGGATGCGACGTCCTCACCGAGACGCCACAGCTGAGCCGCCTGCGCCGGGGGTACCTCCTCGTGCGCACGTACGCCCACTGGCGGCGCCACCGCGACCCCGCGGCGGCCTTCTACGCGGTCAGTCCCGTCTCCCGTCGCGATGACCACGACTCGCGCCACGCCGACGGCGTCTCGGGCCAGCCCGCCTGATACGGACCGTTGTACCCATTTTCGGCGATGCCGTCGACGTATGGGCGAGTCACGGCCCGATGTGTTCACCGTGGTTCGCGACGGTGGTAACGAATTACAACGGTCCGTATGAGACTCCCTGCCGACCGACGCGGGCAGGACGCCGACATTTATTCCGTCGCTCGTCCAACGAGACGACCATATCCGCCAGCGTCGACCGACCGGACCACGCCGCGCTCTCGCCCGCCGACTGGGACGACGACGACGAGCGACGCTATGCCGAGCGCCAGGCCGACCTGGCGACCGAGTGTGGCGTCGACGCCGAGTCCCGCGTCGTCGAGACCGACGCCGCCGGTCGGGTCCACTACCTCGTCGCTGGCGACCCCGAGGGGGAACCGGTCGTGCTCCTCCACGGCGTCGGCACTCACGCCGCGACGTGGCTGCCGATGGTCCCCGCACTCGCCGACGACTACCGCGTGTACGCCCCGGACCGCCCCGGCCGCGGGCTCTCGGCGGCTCCCAGCTACCGCGGGCGGGACCTGCGCGAGTTCCTGGTCGCGTACCTGCTCGAACTGTTCGACGGCCTCGGCCTGGACCGACCCCACGTCGTCGGCAACTCCCTTGGCGGCCAGCAGGCGTTCCTGCTGGCTATCGACCATGACCGCGTCGACGACGACGGCGTCCCGGAGGCGTTCTACGAGACGCTCGCCGCGGGACAGCGCCTCCCGGGGCGGACCGAGAGCCTGCGCTCGCTGAACCTCGAACAGGGGTCGTTCGGACGTGCCCATCCACTGTTCGACCTCACCGACGAGGACGCCTTCTGGCCGCCCGAGGTCGGTCGCCCGGTCGCAGAACGTATGCCCGACGCCACGTTCCACGAACTGCCCGACCACGGGCACGTGCCGTGGTTAGAACCGGGCGAGGGGACCCAAGCGTGCGTCCGCTCGTTTCTGGACGGTGGGGAGTGACCCGTCGCCGACGGCGGACGCACCGCTGGTTGAGGCGGGGCGACGGGGAAAACCGCCCGGCCGCTCAGCGACTGCGTCGTTTGCCCGCGTTGACGCTCGGGCGGACGCGCTCGGCGCCTTTGCCGCGGTTGTTCAGCCCCCGGTTGCGCCGTCCGGCGCTCGTGAGGCCGCGCAGCGCGCGGTTGTCGTGCTGGTCCTCACAGATCCACGAGAGGTCGTCGTCGTTCTCGATGGCGGGATGGTTCGGGTCGACCATGATGACTTCGAACCACTTCTGGCTGCCGTCCTGTCCGACGGGATAGGAGTTGAGCACGCGGAGGTTCGGGTAGACCCGCGTCGCGCGCTCCTCGGCGACGCGCTGGAGGTTCTTCCGGCGCGTGATCCGCGTGACGCCCTGGCGCTTGGAGCGCCGGCCCGCCGTGAAGCGCTGCTTGCGCGCGCCGCCCTTGCGGATGGCCGCGCGGGCGACGACGACGCCCTGTTTCGCCTTGTAGCCGAGCGAGCGCGCCCGGTCGAGGCGGGTCGGGCGCTCGATACGCTCGATCGCGTCCTGGTCGCGCCACTCCTGTTTCCGTTGCCACTGCAACTCCGCCAGTTTGCCGTCGTCCGGGTCCTGCCAGGCCTCCCGGATGTGCGAGTAGAAGCTTCGTGCCATGGGTTTCACCTCGGGCGTTGCGTGGTTCAAGTGGCGAGGTCCGCAGGGCCTCGGCGGCACCGCCGCCTCGGTCGAGTCCCGCGGGGCCTCGCTACTCACATCCCGTCCTGCACAGGCAGGTGCCCGCTGGTGCCCGTCCCCAGCGAGTTGGTCCACCTTCCCCGCCGGCGCTCAAAAGGCCTTCGAACTCCGGCGGTGGAACCGGTCTTTCCGGGCGTGTGACACCGGCTCACGGCCCGTGCCGGTCGGTCTGTCGCGACCCTCGCCGCGTCCTCGTTCGAGCACGGCTTCGGCGTCGGTCAGCGGAGCCTGGCCGGGGCGGCCGACGGCGACACGACGCTCCCGCCGCGCAAAACCTATCCACCGCGCGTGCGCACACCCACTCGATGGGAACAGACGAGGAGCCGCGTGGCGCACTCGAGGGGTTTCGACGGTTCGTCGCGCTGGAACCGGACGTGCTCGTCCTCTCGCTGGCCATGTTCGCGTTCAGCCTCGGCTTCCAGATGACGAGCCGCTTTCTCCCCCAGTATCTCGTCGAACTCGGCGCCTCCGGACTGGTTGTCGGCCTCTTCGGGACCTTCGGCAACGTCATCTCGGCTGTCTATCCCTATCCCGGCGGTGCCGTCTCCGACCGGGTCGGCTCCCGGTACGCGCTCACGCTGTTCGGGTTGCTCTCGACGCTCGGCTTCGCCTTCTGGCTCGTCGCACCCGGGGTCGACACGGTCGTCCTCGGCCCCCTCGTGCTCGAACCCTGGGTGTGGGTCTTCGTCGGCCTCTTTCTCGCACAGGCCTGGAAGTCCTTCGGCCTCGGCGCGACCTTCGCGGTCGTCAAGCAGGCCACCAGTCCTGAGAAACTCGCCGCCGGTTTCGCGAGCACGGAGACGTTCCGCCGGACCGCCTTCCTCGTCGGTCCCGTCCTCGCCGCGGTCCTGATCGGCCTCGACCCCCGCTTCACCGTGAGTTTCCAGTACGTCCTCGCCGTCGCCGTGCTCTTCGGCGCGCTCGGCACCCTCGCACAGCACCTCCTCTACGACGCCAGCGAGGACACGCTCGGCGACACCTTCGAGGGGGTCGCGCGGGTCCGCGCGGACCTCCGGGCGATGCCCGCGCCGCTTCGCCCCCTGCTGGTCGGGGACACGCTCGTGCGCTTCGCCAACGGCATGGTCTACGTCTTCTTTATCCTCGTCGTCACCGAGTTCCTGGGCGTCGGGTTCGAGACCACGCTCGCGCTCGGCGGCGCCACCTACGCCGTCGACCTCTCGCCGGCGGCCTTCTTCGGCTACCTGCTGGGCGTCGAGATGCTCGTCGCGCTGCTCGTGATGGCGCCGGCCGCGAAACTCGCCGAGCGAGTCGGCCTCAAACCGGTCGTCACGCTGGGCTTTGCCGTCTACGCGGTGTTCCCGGTCGTCCTGATCAGCGCGCCCGCGAACGCGCTCGTACTGGTGTTGCTATTCGCCTTCTCGGGGCTGCGATTCGCCGGCCTCCCCTCCCACAAGGCGCTCATCGTCGGCCCCGCAGAGCAGGACGCCGGCGGCCGGGTCACCGGCACGTACTATCTCCTCCGGAACACGGTCGTCATCCCCAGCGCCGCCATCGGCGGGGTGCTCTGGGACGGCCTCACCGTCCCCGAGGCAGTCCTCGGCGTGTCGCTTCCCCTCGGCGGTACCACCGTCTGGACCGGCGACCCCACCGTCGCCTTTACTCTCGCCGCCGCGGTCGGCGTCGTCGGTACCGGCTACTTCCTCGTCTTCGGCGAGGAGTTCGAGGCCTACGCCTGATACTGTCGGACACAGGTTCGTGAACGGGCGATCCGCTGTTCGGGGATGAACCATCACGAAAACCTCGAGACAGTCATCGAACGGTAGCATTGCCTGTGTCCGACAGTATGAGACGGATTGCTGTCCCTGTTTCCGCCAGGGGGGCCGAACTGTGGAGGTCTCACGGCCGATGCGTTCGTCGGGGACGACCGCCACTCCGGGACCGGGGGGCCGGGCGGAACCAGGTCAGCTCATACTGTCGGACACACGTGAGGCCACCGTCGGTGGCTCGTTCGACCGGGAACGGGCGTTTCGCTGGCGTGTTCCCGACGAGCGTGTTCACGTACTTGTGTCCGACAGTATCAGTGACTCGCCCTGATCCCGACAAACGAGCCCTCGCCGTACCCCGGTTCGACCGGCTGGGGGCCGTCGACGTCGCCCGGCCAGTCGTAGACGGTCTGGACGAACTCGAACTCGGCGAAGCCCGCGGCTTCGAGTTCGTCGACGAGTTCGTCGGTCGAGACGAACGTCGCTTCCCGATAGAACGGGTTCTCCGCCTGCTTTTCCCGGTAGATGCGACCGACGGGGCTGTCCCTGTCGATGTAACCGAGAACGAGCGCTCCGTCGGGGTCGAGGACGCGCCGGGCCTCGGTCAGCGTCTCCGGGATGTCGTCGACGAAACAGATCGTCGTCACGATCAGGACGGTGTCGAACGCCCCGTCTCCGAACGGGAGGGCCTCGGCGACGCCCCTGACCGCGTCGATCCCACGTTCGCGGGCCCGGGCCAGCATCCCCCAGGCGGGGTCGACCCCGACCTCGATCCCCAGTGGGGCAGCGAACCGGGCGGTACCGACGCCGACCTCGACGCCGGATCCCGGTTCCGGGACCAGTCGGTCGAGGGCGTCCAGTTCGGACCGGTAGGCGGCTTCGTGGGTCTCGAACCAGTCCTCGTACCGGTCGGTGTGTCGCTCGAACGGTTCCGACTTCGGCATGGTCTCAGTTCGCTGGATGCCCCCTTAGTGCTATTCCGCGCGTCGCTCTCGCGACCCGGGAGACGCCTTGACGGCGTGGACGGGGACGGAACTCGCGCGCAGGACGCGCTCGGTCACGCTCCCGAGCAGGTGCCGGTACTCGTCGGGCCGCCGCTCGGTCCCCATCACCATCAGGTCGGCGTCGACCCGTCGCCTCGCGTCGACGATCCCCTCGTGATACTGTCGGACACAAGTACGTGACCACGCTCGTCGGGAACACACTATCGAAACGCCCGTTCCCGGTCGAACGAGCCACCGACGGTGGCCTCACGTGTGTCCGACAGTATGAGGAGTGGCGCGTTCGACGTGGGTCTCGACCGGGATCGACGCCGCTTCGACGCGGTCCCGGGCGCGCTCCAGTTCGGTCTCGCCGGCCGCTTCGAGCGCTTCCTCGGCGCGTTCGACCGCGTCGATCCCGCCGTAGTGCCCGTATATCCCCTCGTCGACGACGTACACCAGGTGGACCGTCGCGTCGTACCTGTTCGCGAGGTCGATCCCGTGGCGGAGCGCTTCGTTCGCCCCGTCGCTCCCGTCGACGGGTACGAGGGTCGTGTCGTACATACGTGACCCTTCGACCGGCGTTCACAAAATACGCACTCGCAATCCCACGAAATGGAAACGCGGGTGTCCCCCTCACCGACGAGGCTCGTCGGCCTGCTCTCCGACCGCGGCGTTCGGCAGTCGACTGCGTCGGGTTCGACACGAGCGCCGGGGTCCGGTCGAAGCCGCCGGGTGTACGTGGGTCGACGGGGTCACGACTGACGACGCTCCCGTGACGGCACGGGCGTGGCCGGACCACCCGGAACGGCTCGCGCAGTTCCTCGCCTCCCTGGGACCCGGATCGGGCACGGACCCATAGCTACCGCAGCAGACGACTGACATCGACCGTCTCACACCGAAGCTTGACAACTTGGTGGAATAAACGCTACATGGAATGGTTGACCTCATCGACTCACTCCTCCTCCGTCTCCTCGTCGCGTTCGGGATCGGGGCTCTCGTGGGACTGGAACGAGAACAGGCAGAATCCGGGGGAACGTTCGCGGGAAGCCGGACC
>JAZKRZ010000156.1:0-7523 GCA_036626395.1 Haloarculaceae archaeon | reverse complement strand
TATTGAGAAGAACGACGGCGAGCTATGCGTAATCACACTTCACTTGGATGGGGCGCGTCGCCGCCGTCGGTTTTACCCACCAGCCCCACCTACCCTCACCCATGGAGTTCAGGACCGTCCAGGGCGACATCGCCCAGCGATCCGCCGACGCGCTCGTCAACGCCGCCGGCACCAGCCTCCGGATGGGAAGCGGCGTCGCCGGTGCCCTCCGGCGGGCCGCGGGCGGCCCGATAGACGAGGAGGCCATCTCGAAGGGACCGGTCGACCTCGGCGAGGCCGCCGTCACCGACGCCTACGACCTCGACGCCGAGTACGTCGTCCACGCGGCCGCGATGCCACATTACGGCGACGGCCAGGCCACGCGTTCGTCCATCGCCGACGCGACGACCAGCGCCCTCGCGGCCGCGGACGACCTCGGCTGCGAGTCCGTCGTCGTCCCCGTTCTCGGCACCGGCGCCGCCGGCTTCTCCTTCGAGGAGGGCGCTCGTATCGTCTGCAAGGCCATCCGCGACTACGAGCCGCGCGTCCTCTCCGACGTGCGCGTCATCGCTTACTCCGACGCGGAGTACGAAACCCTCGAACGTGTCGCCGACGAGGTGACCCACGACTGATACTGCCGGCTGTAACATTTTGAAAGAATCCGGCACCCCGGGGTGCCGGATATCTTTACGAACTTACAGCCGGCAGTATGAAGAAGCCCTTCATACGGACCGTTGTACCCATTTTCGGCGATGTCGCCGACGGATGGGCGAGTTACGGCCCGATGCGTTCACCGTGGTTCGCGACGGTGGTAACGAAGTACAACGGTCCGTATCACGCGTCGGCAGTCTCGCGGATCATCGCCGCGAGGTCGTCCCAGAAACCCGCCTCGTACTTGTCGGCGTCGTCGATGGTAGGCCGGGCGTTGGTCTCGTTGACGACCGCGCGGTCGTCGGTCACGAGGAGGTCCACACCCAGGAAGGGGATGTCGAGGGCGCCGGCGGCGCGCTCGGCCAGTTCGCGCAATCCGGGGTCCAGGTCGACGCGTGTCGCCACGGCGCCGCGGTGGACGTTGTGTTTCCACTGGCCCGCGGCCAGCGCTTCTTCGGGCAGTCGGCGTTCGACCGCTCCGACGTACTCGCCGTCGAGGACCATCGCCCGGTAGTCGGTCGCGCCGGGGAGGTACTCCTGGACGAGAAAGGACTTGTCACCGGTCGCCCGGAAGTCGTGGACGAGGTCGAGGTAGTCGACGACGCCCAGAAACGAGTCCAGGTCGGCGGCCTTCGCGACGCCGACTCCCCGGGTCGTCGAGTTGGGCTTGACGACGACCGGCGGGTCGAGCCGTTCGTAGGCCGCCACGAGGTCGCCCTCGTCGGCGGGATTCGAGACCATCACCGTCTCGGCGGTCGGCAGGCCGGCGCTCGACAGGCGGGCGAGGGTGTCCGCTTTGTTGCGCGACCGCAGTATCGCCTCGCGGTCGTTGACCCACGGGACGTCCAGTAGCGCGTCGGCGACACCGCCCTCCATCAGGCGCGGGGGAAAGACGAACCCGACGTCGAACGCGTCCCAGGGCGGGTCCGAGAGCGGGACGGTCCGCTCCGCGGTCCGGACGTACTCGGCGTCGATGGACCGCTCGCGCAATGACGCTTGCATACGCTCGTAGGTCTCGGCGTCCGTCGCGACCGCCAGCCGGAGCATACCCTCCCTTGCGGCGAATGCAAGTTAACCCCACCGTCCGCCGCCGGGAGGTCACTCCCCTCGCCAGCGGCCGTCGAGGGCCGCGTAGGCTCCGCCGA
This sequence comes from Haloarculaceae archaeon, assembly GCA_036626395.1. Taxonomy (GTDB): domain Archaea; phylum Halobacteriota; class Halobacteria; order Halobacteriales; family Haloarculaceae; genus QS-5-68-33. Next base: position 5,748 of record JAZKRZ010000156.1, on the reverse strand, counting down.
GCACGACCCCGTAGAGGACGTGCCAGCCGACGAGCGGTGCCGAGACGTTCGGCACGGTGGGCGGGTTGCCGAAGCCGACGACGCCCAGCCAGATGGGCATGACGAAGCCCGCGCCGGCGAGTGCGAGTACCAGCGCGTACACGACGCCGGCCAGCACCGTCTTCCAGGCCCACTCGCTGACGCGATACAGCGACGGGTCCGACAGGACGACCGCGAACACGACCCCGAACAGCGTCCCGTGTGCGAGGTGTGCGAGCCACCCCGCCAGGAGGTTCCCCTCGAACGCGTACAGCCCCGCGATCGCCTCGCGCAGGACGGCCAGGTCACCGACGGTGATCGCGACGCCCATCGCTACCGTCGCGACGAACCCTGCCGTCGCTCCCGCCCGCCAGTGCCACCCCGCCTCGAACGGTTCAACCGCCTCTGTCGCTTCGCCTGTGTCTGTCGCCATCCTGGCTTACCATAATGAACAATCATTAAAAATACTGTCGACGGTCTCGCTCGTCCGACCGCTGGTTCCTGCAGGGGCTATCGGTGATACTGGCGACGTCCGCCTACCGAGGACGGCAGAAACAGGTCGATACGGCGCTTACGCGATCAGCAGTTCCTCGCCGCGCTCGACCGTGATGCGGCAGGGGGGAGTGATCTTGTTGTAGGCGCGCCGGTAGGCTTCCTTGACGGCGTCGGCCTGTTCGACGTCGCAGTAGGCGGTGAAGAGGCGCTCGCCGGTTTGGATGCGCGCGGCGGTGCCGACGATCTTGCCGAACGACTGGCGCATGCCGTCGGAGACGCGGTCGGCCCCGGCACCGGTCGCCTGTTTGTTCTCGCGGATGACCTGGTGGGGGAACTTCCGGAGGACCATCCGGTAGTTCCCCTCGCCGAGTTCCTTGATGAGGTGGCGGTTCGCCGAGAGGCGCGCCGCCTCCATCGACCCGTGGCGAAGCTGGACGGACTCTTCGACGACGAGGCTGATCTGGACCGGGTAGTCCTCGGAGTGCTTGTTCTTGTCGCCCATCTGGTGCTGTGCGATCTTCGACCCGGGGATCCCTGTGATGTACTCCCGGCGGGTGTACGCGGGCTTGTCGATGTCCCGGTACATCGAGGCGGGTTTCTCGGACATAGTCTTGCCTTCGACAAGCCTACCCGCGAGAATAAACCCTTCGAACCGGGGCCGACATCCGGTCGCTCCCCTGCTCGGGTCTCCCTGGCCAGGTCGGACGGCCGCTCCCGCGCTCAGACCTCCTCGAGGTCGAGCCCCAGGGTCTCGACGTGGTGGGCGAGGTCGTCCGCGTCGAGTAGATCGAAGCCGTTGTCGGCGGCGCGAGCGTGAGCGGTCTCCGACACGGGTGCGGCGCTACAGAGCGCGGCCGCATCGGCTTCCTCGACGCCTTCGACGTAGCTCGCGTAGCGGTCCACGGTCGCGGCGTCGACGGTTCCGGCGGTCTCGGGGTGGAGCGTCCAGACGCAGACCGTCACGCTGACCGGGTCGTCCGTCGCCGCCACCAGGTCGTACCTGTTACCCGCGCTCTCGCCGAAGACCGTCGTCGACCAGCCCACCGCCTCGAAGACCCGGGCGACCAGCGACGGCAGCACATCCGGGTCGACCGTCGCCGGGTCTGTCACCCTCATGGTCTCCGCGTCGGCGTCCGAACCATCCCCTCCCGGCCGCCCGTCGCTCCCTTCTCCCTCGGTGGTAGCCTCCCTGTCACCGGATCCGTGGGTCGGGGCTGTCCGGTCCCTGTCGTCGATCAGTTCGTCCCCGGTCCGCCATTCCGACGGCACCGGGTCTGCGCTCTCGGCTTCAGTCCCGCGGTCTGCCACCTGGCCGTTACTCTCTTCACTGGCGGAGTTACCGACGACCGTCTCCGCGTCGCCGAGCGAGTCGGTCCCCTTCGAGTCTGCGGTCGTCTCCTCGCCGTCCGTTCCCGCAGCGCCTTCGGCTCCGGCGCCCGTGTCGCCGGACCCGTCTGTCGGTTCGCTCGCGGCCGTCTCCAGCGGGTCGTCGGCGCTCGAGGCGTCGGATTCGCCTGCCCCCTCAGACGGCCGGGAGACCGCCGCGGTCCGGCCGCTGTCGGCTTCGGCACCGCCGGGCTCCTCGGTCCCGGGGGTCTCTTCGAGGCGGTCTGCGAGCGTGGCCGCGACGGCGTCGACTTCGTCGGTCGCGTTCGGGACGCGTTCGCGCGTGACCTCGCGTGCTGCGGCGAGCGCGGCGGCAGCGCGGTCGTATGTGTCCCCGGCTTGCTCGGGGTGGTCCTCCCGGAGGCTATCCCCCTCGGCGATGTGTTCGCGAGCGTGGTCGCAATGAGCGCCCACGAGCTGCCGCGCGGCGTCGGCGAGGTCGTCCCGCAGCGTCCGGGAGTCGCCCTCGAACCGGCGGTCGTCGCGCCCCCAGTCCAGCGAGAGCGCGGTCTCGTAGCGTTCGACCGCCGTCTCCCACCGGTCGACGGCCGAACCGGGGTCGTCGGCGGCGGCCGCGACATCGACCGCGTGTTCCGCCCGGTCGACCGGCACACCCGCGAGGCGCTCGCGTTCCTCGGCGAGCGCCTCCCGGCGTTCGGCGAGGAGTTCCTCGCCCGGTTCCGCTGCGTTGATGTCCTCTGCGGCGGCGTAGGCCTCGCTCGCCTCGTCCAGGTCGTCCATCGCCGTCTCGTAGTCCTCGTCGTCCCAGCGGACGTGAGCGCGCTCTCTCGCCTGCTCGGCGTACGCCGCGCAGGCGCGTCGCTCCAGGGCCGCCAGTTCCTCGCTGACCTCGGCCGCGCGCTCGTCGATGCGTGCCCGTGCGCCGTCGAGGGCGCCGGCGGCTTCTCGCGCGTCGGCGAGTGTCTCCTCGACCTCGGCGGTCGCCGCGAGCACGACGTCTGCGTTGCCGGACTCGAACGCGTCCCTGAGCCGGTCGACCTGCTCGTGGGCCTCCTCGACGTGGCGCTGGGCACGCGTCCAGACGCCGACCGCGGCGTCGAGGTACTCCTGGACCGATTTCAGGTCGCCCCGGCAGGGGAACCGGTAGCGTTCGTCGTCGACCGTCTCGACGACGAAGGCCCCGCCGAGCAGTCCGTTCTCCGTGCGAACGTCGACGACGTCGCCCAGCGACACCGACAGCGTGACGTCGCCGCCGCTCTGCCCCGCCGCGAACAGGACCCGGACGTCGCTGACGACCGCCACTCCGCAGTGGTTCGTGTCGGGTGCGTACTCGTCGGTACCCTCCGGACCTTCGACCGTGACGCCGTGTTTCTTGTTCCGCAGGACGTACTGGGGCGTCTCGTCGTCGCCCAGGTGGTCGGCGAGTGCCCCCTCCGAGAGGACCCCGCGACTGATGAGGCCGCCGCTCCCGGTGTCCGTCAGTACGGACGCGTCTTGCCCCACTTCGCGGATATCGGTGACGTTGTTCATTCACCCCACCCTGGGGATGTTGGTGAGGTGATTACAACGCTGACGTAAAAAACCACCGCGAAGGCTCACCGAGATGGTCGTTCGTACGGGTGACGGTGACGTTACTGGTGGCCTTTTGTGGATTCGGCGCCTACGTGGAGACGACATGAACAGACTCGTCGATGGGGAGTGGCGAACCGATTCGCAGGTGACGACGAACGAGGAGGGCGAGTTCGAACGCCAGGAGACGACGTTCCGCGACTGGGTCCGCGACGAGCCCGATGCCCGCCACCAGCCCGCGGACGGCCGGTATCACCTCTACGTCTCGTATGCCTGTCCCTGGGCCCACCGGACGTTGCTGGTCCGGTCGCTGAAAGGGCTCGAGGACGCGGTATCGGTTGACGTCGTCGACCCCTACCGCGAGGACGACGGCTGGCAGTTCACGCCCGACAAGGAGGGCTGTACGCCCGACACCGTCAACGGGAGCGACTATCTCCGGGAGGTGTACGTCGAAGCCGACCCGGACGCCAGCTGTCGGGTGACCGTCCCGGTTCTGTGGGACAGAGACGAGGGGACCATCGTCAACAACGAGTCCGCGGAGATCCTGCGGATGCTCGATACCGAGTTCGACGAGGTCGCCGGGCGGGACGTCGACCTCTATCCCGAGGGCTACCGCGACGACGTCGACCGGATTATCGAGGAGATATACGGGCCGATCAACAACGGCGTCTACCGCGCGGGTTTCGCCGGGACCCAGGGGGCTTACGACCGCGCGGTCGACGACCTGTTCGACGCGCTGGACCACTGGGATTCGGTACTCGCGGACCGGCGTTATCTCGCCGGCGACCGTCTGACCGAGGCCGACGTCTGCATGTTCACGACGCTGGTCCGCTTCGACCCAGTCTATCACACTATCCCTGCTACTTTGAGTAAGGATTATCGCGGTGTCGACGACCCGCGCTTCGAGAAGTGGAAACGCATCCGGGACTACGACCACCTCTACCCCTACCTTCGGGACCTCTACCAGACGCCTGATGTCGCTGAGACAGTCAACTTCGAACATATCTGCGAGCACTACGCCTCGCCCGGATCTCCGCAACTACATACGCATGACCCGGACGACATAGACTTAGGACTCACCGAACCCCACAACCGGGATCGGTTCACCAGCAAACCTCTACAGGGTTGAGTCCTTCAACTGGCAACAAAAACTGGAGTCCGATTACTATGCCCTGTGAAGGTGGCCGTTGCCCGTCTCGACCAACCGACCCTGGCGTTTCAACTTCTCCACCGTGTGACGTACCTCCCGGTCCGGTGCGTCGACCGACGCCACGATCTCGTCCACCGTCGCGCCCCCACCCACGGCGGACATGACCGCCTTGATGCGGTTGTGTTGGGATAATTCCGTTCGCTGCCGACCCGGTCTGTCTCCGACTGTCGGTTCTTCTACGGTCTCCGGGCTGGCCCACGCCGAAACGAAATCGTGTCTGACTGTCTTCTCTGGCGGGGCGTCATGTCGTGCGGCGTGGCCCTTCATCGTCTCTGGATTGTACGTCGAAAAATTACACACCGAACACCGGAACCGGGCACCCGACGGCCGGTCCCACAACAATCGGCCGTCTACAACCGGGAGCTTCAACGGCACCAGATCCACACCGCCGCCGCCTACTGTATACTCATCCTCGCCCCGAATGACCGCGTCCGCTTGCCACTCCGGCGGCCGCTCGAAGCTGACCGAGTCAGGTGGGTCGTTCCCTGCGAGCACATCCTCGACAAGCTCCCGCTTCGACGGCGCCAGATTCAACGCCCCCACCACCTTCGGGACTGTCGCACCCGGATTCCGGTCGAGATACCCGCCAACTTGCTCGCGCATCTCCCGCTCCGTGGGCGTCATGCCGACCGCCGCCGCCGCCCGCGCCGACGGCCACCGCGACCGGAGTTCACTTTTAGGCGTGTCCGTCACGGGGTCGGCTTCCGGCCCCGGATCGGACAGACGTGCCTCTGTCACCGTCTCCGCGTCCGGGACCCCCCAACCGGACCCGCACTCGGCACACACGACGCCCGGGCCGCGTCCATCGTCGCGACGTAGCCGCTCGCCGTGCTCGTGGTCTTGTTCGGTATCGGGATCGCGGTACTGTTGGCGACAGGCGTCCGCGTCTATTGCATCGCCCGCCGAGACCGACCGGCTTCGCTTGTTGCGGTCTGCCGCCCACACCGCCGCCGCCCACGCGATGAACTCAATCGGTCGGTCGGTTAACTCCGTGTCCGGGTCCACCGAGAGGTAATCCGCCAGATAATTTGCCAGATTCCCGACCTCCCCATCACCGTCGCCTTCAACCGATTTCACCTCTACCGCATCCGGTCCGTGCGCCGCTCCCC
>JAZKRZ010000155.1:0-7535 GCA_036626395.1 Haloarculaceae archaeon | reverse complement strand
CGTCGGCGGCATCGCCGAAAATGGGTACAACGGTCCGTATGACTCCCCGATTCAGTTCCGGACCGTCTCGACCGCCGCGTCGAGAACGTCGACCGCTCGCTCGGTCTCGGTGCGTGTCCCACAGGAGACGCGCACGCACCGCGGGAGACCGTGACCGGTACAGTCGCGGACGGCGGCGACCGCTTCGGGGCTCGCGCCGAACGGGTTCTGGTTCAGGTCCAGCGAGAGGCCGTCCTCGCCGCCCTCGTCCTCGCCCGCCGGAGTGTCGGAGGCGGCGTGCTCGGAGAGGTCCCGTAACTCCATACCCGGCCGGTGTCGGCTGGCGGAAGTAATACTGTCGGACACACGTTCGTGAACGGGCGATCCGCTGTGCGGGGCTGACCCGTCACAAAAACCCCGAGACAGTCATCGAACGGCCGCATTGCTTGTGTCCGATAGGATAAGGCTACCGACTCGCGGTCGGCCGGTCGCGCGGGCCGCAACAGCGTCGCGAGGTCACCCCTCGACGGTCCCCAGTAGCTTCCCGATCCGCCGGGCGCCCTCTTTGACCGACCCGGTGTCTGTCGCGTATGACACCCGGACGTAGTCGGCCGCTCGCTCGCCGAAGTCCAGGCCCGGCGTGACGGCAACGCCCGCCTCCTCGAGGAATGCGTCGGCGACGTCGAGGCTGTCGCCGGGCAGGTCGCCCACGTCGACGAGCAGGTAGTAGGCGCCGGCGGGCGTGTAGCCGGCGTCGAGCCCCCACTCCGCGACGGCGTCGAGCAGGATGTCGCGGCGCTCGCGGTAGGTCTCGCGTATCGTGTCGAGGCGGTCGCCGTCGTCCGCCCGCAGGGCCGCGACGCCCGCGTCCTGGACGAAGTTCGGCGCACAGATCAGGAGGTTCTGTGCGAGTCTGTTCACGGCGTCGACGGCCCCGGACGGAACGACCATCCAGCCCAGCCGCCAGCCCGTCATGCCGTAGCGCTTCGAGAAGCCGTCGAGGACGAACGCGTCGTCGGTGTACTCCAGCACCGTGTGCTCGGTCACGTCGTAGGAGAGCCCGTGGTAGATCTCGTCGGCGACGACCGTGACGTCGTTCGCCTCGGCCGTCTCGACCAGCGCCGAGAGGGGCTCTCCCCCCAGGACCGCGCCCGTCGGGTTTGCGGGCGAGTTGACGAGCACTCCTGTCGTGTCGGGCTCCATCGCGGCCTCGAAGTCGGCGACGCGGGGCTGGAAGCCGTCGCTCGCGCGAAGCGGGACCGTCGAGACGCGACCGCTGACGGCGCGGACGAAGTTGGGGTAGCAGGCGTAGTGTGGGTCGGTGAGGAGCATCTCGTCGCCCGGGTCCAGCAGCGTGGCGACGGCCAGCAAGAGCCCGGGCGAGGAGCCCGGAGTGACGACGACCCGCTCGGGGTCGACTGCGACGCCGTAAACGCGGTCGTAGCGGTCGGCGATCGCCCGCCGGAGTTCGGGTTTGCCGCGGGCGGCGGTGTAGCCGGTGTTACCGGACCGCAGCGAGTCGACGGCGGCGTCGAAGACGGCCTCCGGCGGGTCGAAATCGGGTTCGCCGACCTCGAGGTGGACGACGTCGTCCATCCGACTCGCGCGTTCGAGGACGTCCATCGCGATGAACGGCTCGACGCCGCGGGCGCGCTCGGATACCATCGTCGGACCCGTAGGGGAGGCACCGCATAAATCGACCGGGTCGGTGCCGGACCGACCCCTCGCTCAGTGTCCGCAATTCTCCCCGGCCTCAATCGAACAGCCGGGCGGTGACTTCGCCGGTAGCGACCAGCGTCGGGTCCTCGGCGCCCTCTTCGCTCTCCGGAAGCGCCCGGACGCGGGCCGTCGCCAGCGTCGAACCGACCTCGATCACCTCGCCTTCGACGTAGTAGGCTTCGTCGCGGCCGTCGTGGAACGATAGCGAGGCGTTCGTGGTCGCGAGCGGGACGGGTTCGAGCGCCTGGGCGACGACCGCCGCCATCCCGACGGCGTCCGCGAGCGTCAGCAGGACGCCGCCGTTGATGCCCGTCGACGGCCCGAGCTCCGGTGGTTCGACCCGCTCGCTGTAGGGCTGGCGGACGCGGACGTAGCCCCGTTCGACGGTGTCGACCTCCGGTCCCAGCCACTCGTAGTAGGGGTTCGACTCGCGCAGGTATTCGAGGTACTGTTCGACGCTCTCCAGTCGCGTCATCTCGGTCTGTGCGTCGATGCCACCCTCACCGTTCGTCGAGTCATCTCCCATTCGTGGATCACCCGAGGGACGGCGACCGGGCGTTCGTTCCCGTCGCGTCGCTCGACGCATCCGTATCCCACCCGGGCCGCCCCGCCGATTCGTCGGCCAGTTACAACTACCGTCACAAGAAGGTTACCCCGCCTCCGGAACCGGAATTACGATAAACCCGTCAGACGCAGTATCCGACTATGGTTCGACTCTCGCTGATACTCCCGCCGAAACCCGACGAGCGCTGGGAGCTCGCGAAACAGATGGCCGTGACCGACGCCGTCATCCACCCGCTGGAGGTCGGCGACGGCAAGACGGACTGGAGCTACGAGGACCTGCTCGGGACGAAAAACTGGCTGACGGACGCCGGCATCTCGTTTACCGTGCTGGAGGGGTCGGTCCCGCTGACCGACCGGGTCCGCCTCGGTCGCGAGGGACGCGACGATGACATCGAGGTGTTCAAGGAGTTCGTTCGTAACTGCGGCCGGCTGGACATCCCCGTGGTCTGTTACGACTGGATGGCGGGCGTCCGCTGGGCGCGCACCGAGGCCCACGTCCGGGAACGCGGGGGCTCGCTCGCGACCGGGTTCGACAGCGAGAAGGTCAGCGGCGGTCCCGAGAACGACGCCGCCGACGTCACCCACGAACAGCTCTGGGAGGCCTACAAGCACTTCATCACCGAGGTGGGACCGGTCGCCGAGGAGGCGGGCGTGAAACTCGGCCTCCACCCCGACGACCCGCCCCGCGAAGACGTCCGCGGGATCCCCCGGATCGCCACGAGCGTCGAGAACTACGACCGGATTCTGGACATGTACGACAGCGAGTACCACGGCGTCACGTTCTGCCAGGGCAACTTCGCGGCGATGGGTGCCGACATCCCCGAGGCGGTGGGACACTTCGGCGACCGCATCAACTTCGCGCACTTCCGGGACGTGCGTGGGGACGAAGACCGGTTCGTCGAGACCTGGCACGACAGCGGTCCGACGGACATGCAGGCGGCCATGGACGCGTTCGTCGACGCCGGCTTCGACGGACCAATGCGACCCGACCACGTCCCGACCATGGCCGGCGAGGACAACTCCAACCCCGGCTACCACACCAAGGGTCGTCTCTTCGCCATCGGGTACATGCGGGGACTGCTCGAGTCCGCCGAGGGGGGCGCCTGAGATGGCCGACGACGCCTCAGGCGACGCGAGCGGGGACGTCACGCCCGGTGACCCCCGCCTCGTCGCCGATACGCACTGTCACACCGGCGAGGGTCCGCTCTACCACCCCGACGAGGAGGTCGTCTACTTCCTCGACATCCCGCCCGCGGACCTCTACCGGTACGACCCCGCGGACGGGTCCCACGAGCGCGTTCTCGACGCCGGGGGCGCCATCGGCGGCTTCACGGTCCAGGACGACGGCGACCTCCTGTTGTTCTGTGACGAGGGGCGCGTCCAGCCCTGGAGTCCCGCGGACGGTCTGGGCGACCCGGTCGTCGACTCCATCGACGGGAGGGGAGAGTTCCGGTTCAACGACGTCATCGCCGACCCGCGGGGTCGCGTCTACGCCGGGCTGATGCACCAGACGGCACCGGCGGAGCACCCGGGCGCGCTCTACCGCCTGGACACCGACGGGTCGCTGACGCGCCTCGAGACCGACCTCCCGATCCCCAACGGAATGGGGTTCACCCCCGACCGCCGGGAGCTGTACTTCACCGAGACGGTCGAGGGCGTCATCTACCGCTACGACTACGACCAGGCGACGGGCGGGCTCTCGGACCGCGAACTGTTCCTCGACACCGACGACGTCTCCGGGAACCCCGACGGTATGACCGTCGACGCGGAGGGACACGTCTGGTCGGCCTTCTGGGACGGCGAACGCCTCGCCCGCTACTCCCCCGACGGGGAGGAACTCGCCCGTGTCGAGTTCCCCGCGAAGAAAGTCTCCTGTGTCACCTTCGGCAGTTCGGACTACGAAACGGCGTACGTCACCACTGCGCTCGGCCCCGGCGAGGGCGAACCCGGGACGCGAGACGAAGAGGGCGCCGGGGCCGGTGCCCTCTTCGCGGTGGACCTCGCCGTCGGTGGCGTCCCCGAGTTCCGGTCGCGCGTCGAGTGCTGACCGGCACGGGCCCGGCGGCGGACCGCGCGATTCTACCCACCGGAAGACCTTTCACAGAACGTGACGACCTGTTGATGAGATGCGGGGTCGCCACGTCCTCCTGGTTTCGCTCGTCTGCCTCGCCGCGGGGTGTACCGCGGTCCCGGGCATCTCGCCGGAGTCGCCGACGTCGCCGGCGCCGACGGCGACCGGGAACGGGACTGCCGTCACGACGGCGGTGACGACAGCGCCAGCGACCGGAACGGGGACAGCGACCAGGGCCGCCACCACGGCGCCGGGTACGGCGGGCCCGACCCCGACGCCCGCGGACTTCGCCGTCGAGTACCTCGTGACCGGCGGGTCGTTCCCCGACGCGTTCCAGTCGGTGACCGTCGAGTTCGAGGTGGCGTTCGCCCAGCGGGCCGACGACCTGGACTACTGCATCGGGGGGCTGTTCTCGGGCAAGTACGAACCGACGGCGACGCCGCTCCCGACGCCCGCCGGCGACTGCCGGTCGGTCTCCGGGATCACGGTCAACCTGACCGGCCTCGACGGGACGCGCAGTCTCGGACCGTTCGTCGCCCCGGGCCGCTTCGACGGCGCACACGCGCTCGTCGTGACGGACTTCGTCGCGGTCTACGAGAACGGTACCCGGGTCACCGACATCGACGATATCGACTTCGTCGTGCACAGACAGGAGGGGCGCGACCCCGGGTACTACGGGGTCCAGATCGGCGTCACCGGCGAGACTGCACCCGGTGAACCCTGGCGATACGCGGTCGTCCAGCGGTCGTTCGACCCCGGTGTCGCCGTCGGTACGCCCACGCCCGCCGGGAACGCCACCGCGTCGCCGGCGGGGAACGGGACGGCGTCGAACGAGACCACCCGGACGGCGACGACCGCACCGACCGAAACGCCCGCCTGAAGCGGACCGAACCGGACCGCCCCGAACTGGTCTCGTCCGCCGCGACCGCCAGCACGCCCGCGTCACGAACACGTCACCGGGCGATCCGGGTATCAGACCGACGACGGCTCGTTCGACCGCTACGAGACCGACTCTCGGGACTGGGTCGTGGGAAGCTTTCGCGACGCCAACATGCGCCTGACGAGTGACGGAAACCCTTCGACCCGGAAACCGGGCGCTCTCATACTGTCGGACACAAGTGAGGCCACCGTCGGTGGCTCGTTCGACCGGGAACGGGCGTTTCGATAGCGTGTTTCCGGCGAGCGTGTTCACGTACTTGTGTCCGACAGTATCAGCGCTACGTCGCGCGCACCTGCCCCTGGGCGCACGGCGCGGCGCTGGGCCGCCGACTCCCGGGGCTGACCGATGCCGTCACGACGGACGTCGTCGACCAGGGCTACTCCCAGGCCGAGGTCACGCCGGTCGGCCCCGACCTCGACTTCGAGACACCACGTCCGAGAGGGGTCAGTCCGCCTCGTCGTGTGGGTTTTTCTCGCCGGGGGCGTCGAGGAAGCCGTGATACGGGCAGACGTACTCGTCGCGGATGAGCTGTTCGTCGACGATGTGTAGACCGAGCGCGTCCAGTTCCTCGCTGATACGGTTGAGGTCGTCGTGGTCCCGCCCGATAGCGTTGACGTAGACGTTACGTTCGCCGGTCATGATCTCCCGGACTGCGGTCACCCCGTCGACCTCTCGCGCCTGGTTGGCGAGCGTGTCCCTGTCCGGGACCGGCGCGTTACAGATGATCTTCGTGTAGAGTGGGTATCCGGCCCGGTCGTAATCGATGTCGATGTGGTATCCCCTGATGATGCCGCTCTCCTCGAGTTTCTTCAACCGCGTCCGTATCGTGCTCGGTGAGAGGTCGAGCCGGTCCGCGATGTCGCCGGAGGACGTCCCCCTGGCGTCCTGCTGGAGGTAGTAGAGAATGTGTCTGTCGACCGAATCCAGTTCGACGTCGCTCATGATACGAACTTGCGACCGTCCGACTAATATTCTTCCCGCTCGCGGCTGATACCGACCCGAGAGACGACATCGTGCCCCCGTACGGGTCCCGAGAGTCCATCCGGCCCCCGCCGTCCTATCCCGACTCCGATGGCGTATCCGAATGTTTAGAGGTGTCTATTTGACGGATCGTTATTGAAACCCCCTAGTTTATGCTGTCCCGTCTATTAGAGTGGGACAGACACCGGAGATAAGATGTCACTCCACAAACGCACGAGCGCCGACGGGAATCGACAGTCGAGCGAACCGACGTCCGACGAGCGGACGCGACCGGACTACTACGTCCTGGGCGGTGGGTCGGTCGGGAAGGCAGTTGCCCGGCGACTCCGTTCCGATGGCCACACGGTCGGATTCGTCGACGAGATGGCCGACCCGGACGGGAGCGACGTCCGCGGCGACCCGAGCGAACTGTCGACGCTGGAGCGCTCCAGCGTGGCCGAGGCGTCGACGGCGGTCGTCGCAGGAAGTTCCGACAGGCGGAACTTCCTGATCGCACAACTTCTCGCGACGCATTTCGACGTCCCCAGGGTCCTCGTCCGGGTCAACGACCCCGAGCGAGCCGACGTTCTGGGAGCGGCCGGACACGAACCGGTCTGTGCAGCCAGCGTCCTGGCGACCGCCATCGCAGAGGACGTATGAAAGAACTCGAACGCGACCTCGGGTTGCCCGCGGTCCTCGCCATCAGTATCGGGGCGATGATCGGCAGCGGGATCTTCATCCTCCCGGCGCTGGCGCTGGGGATCGCGGGACCGGCCGTCATCGCCGCATACGCGCTGGCGGGACTGCTCGTCGTGCCGGCGGCCCTCTCCAAATCCGAGATGGCCACGGCGATGCCGGAGGCCGGCGGGACCTACATCTACATCGAGCGCGGCATGGGACCGCTGCTCGGAACCGTCGCGGGCGTCGGAACCTGGTTCTCGCTCTCGTTCAAGGGCGCGCTCGCGCTCGTGGGCGGCGTGCCGTACCTCCTCCTGCTGTTCGACCTGCCGCTCCAGCCCGTCGCGCTCGGACTGGCCGGCGTTCTCATCCTGGTCAATCTGGTGGGGGCGAAACAGACCGGCCGCCTCCAGACGGTGATCGTCGTCGTCATGCTCGCGGCGCTGGGCTGGTTCGCGGCCTGGAGCGTCCCCAGCGTCGCGTCGGCCAACTTCCGTGGCTTCTTCGACGCCGGGGTCGGCGGCCTCCTGGCGGCGACCGGCCTCGTGTTCGTCTCGTATGCGGGCGTCACGAAGGTCGCGAGCGTCGCCGAGGAGGTCGAGAACCCCGGCCGGAACATCCCGC
>JAZKRZ010000154.1:0-7552 GCA_036626395.1 Haloarculaceae archaeon | reverse complement strand
CGTCGGCGGCATCGCCGAAAATGGGTACAACGGTCCGTATCAGGGTCGGTCGTCGGCCGAGACCCGCTCGCCGGCGACGCGCCGGACCGCCTCGACGACCGACGCGACCGACGTCGTCGCGTCCGCCCGCGAGCCCGCGTCGGGCGCGTCCCCGGGTGGCCCCGACGGTGTCCCGTCGCCGGGCACCCGGACGACGACGTCGTGGTCCCTGACGAGAGCGTGGACCGACGGCGGGACCGTCCCCGCGAGGACCGCGACGTCCGCGCTCGCGAGGTGGTCGCGGGCGGCCGCCTCGGTCGCCGCGTCGACCGGCGCGAACGGCGAGGCGACGACCGGGTCGACGCCGTGTTCCCGGGCGACGCTCGCCGCGAGTCCGCCCTCGGGAAACGCGCCCGCGGTGACCGTCGCGCCCGCCGCCGAGAGCGCGGCGACGGTCCGCCCGGCCACGTCCCCGGCGCCCGCGACGTGGACGCGGCGGTCGAACGTCCCGTCGTCGCCGTCGAACAGCGGCGTCACCGTCGGCGCACCGGTCACGGGACTGGGGACAACCGCCGCGGCCGTGTCGAAGACCGCCCGGACGCGCTCGCCGGTGAGCACCTCCCGGGGCGGCCCGACGGCCTGGACCCCCCCGTCGGCGAGAACGACGAGGCGGTCACAGAACCGCGCCGCCAGGTCGAGGTCGTGGATGGCCGCCAGCGCCCCCTTCCCCTCGCGAGCGAGTTCGCGCACCAGGGCGAGCGTCCGGGCCTGGTGGTTGATGTCGAGACTCGCTGTCGGTTCGTCGAGCACCAGCGCCGGCGTCTCCTGGGCCAGTGCCCGCGCGAGGACGACCCGCTGGCGCTCGCCCCCCGACAGCGACCGGACAGAACGGTCGCGGAACCGCGCCGTCGCCGTCCGCTCCAGCGCCCGCTCGACCGCCTCGGTCGCCCCGGCGTCGCGTCCGAACCGCCCGGTGTAGGGCGTGCGCCCCATCTCGACGACGTCCGCGACGGCGAAGTCGAAGGCGACGGTCGTGTCCTGTGGGACCGTCGCGACGCGGCGACTCGCCGCCCGCGAGGACAGTTCGTTGACGTCGGCGCCGTCGACCAGTACCCGCCCCTCGCGGGGGGCGAGGACGCCGTTTATCGCCTTGACGAGCGTGGTCTTGCCCGCGCCGTTGGGGCCGACGAGGCCGACGAACTCGCCGCGCTCGACCGACAGCGAGACGTCCGTCAGGACGGGCGCTTCGCCGTATCCGACCGTAATGGACCGAACGTCGACCAGTGGTGCGTCGGCGCTCGCACGCCGGTCGGCGGGGTCGGCCGCGTCGCCCGCAGGGCCGCCGTCGCTCACAGCGAGTGCACCTCCCGCGTGACGAGCAGGTAGAGGAAGAAGGGCGCGCCCAGTGCGGCGGTGACGATGCCGACGGGCAACTCCGCAGGGCCCGACCGGGCGAGCGTGTCGGTGGCGACGAGGAACGCGCCGCCGGCGATGGCGCTGGTCGGCAGGAGGACGCGGTGGTCGGGACCGACGACGAGCCGCAGCATGTGCGGGATGACCAGACCGACGAAGCCGATGACGCCCGCGACGGCGACGGCGGCGGCCGTGGCGACGCTGGAGACAGCGAGGAGGACGCGCTTGGTGCGCTCGACTTCGATACCCAGCGTCCGGGCGTCCTCCTCGCCGAGGAGGAGAACGTTCAGGTCACGGGTGTAGGCGAGCAGGACGAGAAAACACACCGCCGCGACCGGCAGCGTCGCCTCGACGTCCGCCCAGGTGGCGGTGTGGAGTCGCCCCATCAGCCAGTACAGCGCCTGTTCGATGCTCTCGCCGGCCTGCAAGAGGAGATACGAGACCACGGCTCCGAGGAACGTCTGGACGGCAACGCCCGCCAGAAGCAGCGTCGCGACCGGCGTCCGGCCGTTCTCGGTCGCGACGAGATACACGGTAAAGGCGGTGACGAGGGCGCCGGCGAAGGCCGCCCCCTGGACCCCGGAGGGCAGCGACAGCGAGAGGGCGATCGTCGCGACGGCGCCGACCGCCGCGCCCGAGGAGACACCGACGATGGAGGGGTCGGCCATTGGGTTCCGGAAGAACCCCTGCATCACGGTGCCGGCGCTGGCCAGCGCGAAGCCGACGACCAGTCCGAGCGCGATGCGGGGCAGGCGAACGCGCCGGACGATGGTCTCTGCGGTGTCGTCGACCCGAAACGAGAAGGGGTACGTGTAGGAGAGGTCGGGTACCGGGAACGCGGTCGTCGCGTCGCCGACCCCGACGGTCGTCGCGGTCAGGCCGACGCCGGTCGGCACGCCGACGGCGTTCAGCGACGCTTTCGTGACGACCGGCAGCGACAGCGATACCGGCCCGATGGCAGCGCTCGCGAGCACGACGCCCACGAGCACGACGCCCAGTCCCGCCGACCAGGCGACCGCCCGCACCGTCGTCGAGTGCACGCCCCACGGGAGTGTCTCCCCGGCCGCGTCGGTCTCGGTGCCCGTTCCCATGCTGGAAAACAAATCGATTTGGAGTAGGTAAATATTTATTGGATACGTCCACACGGACAGGTATCATGAGAGATCTGACTGTCGTCGGCGTCGCGTTCGTGCTCGTCGTTGCGCTGGGAGCGGTCCCGGCGGCGGCGAGCGGCGGACTCGACGCGGCGAGCGGAACAGGTATCGGCGCGAGCGGGGTCGACGCCGCACAGGAAGCGTGTTCGTACCCGCTGACGGTGACCGACGCGACCGGGACCGAGGTGACGGTCGAGGAAGAGCCCCGGCGGATCGTGACGCTGGCGCCGAGCGCGGCCCAGACACTCTGGGCGCTCGGCGCCAGCGACAAGGTGGTCGGCGTCTCCGTGTTCGCCGATTACCTGCCCAACGCGACGAACAAGGAGACCGTCCGGAACTTCGACGGCGTGCGGACCGAGGTGGTCGTGGGCCTCGAACCCGACCTGGTGATCGCGCCCGACGTCGTCTCCGAGGACACGGTCGACCAGTTGCGCGCCAGCGGGCTCACGGTGTACAAGGCCAACGTCTCGGCGGACTTCGCGGACGTGTCCGCCAAGACCGAGCGCATCGGCGCGCTGAGCGGCGAGTGCGAGGCCGCCGACGCGACGGTGGCCGACATGCGCGAGCGGGTCACCGCCATCGAGAACGCCGTCGCCGACGAGGAGAAACCGGGCGCGCTGTACACGTTCTACGGTTTCACGACCGGCGACGAGACGTTCATCCACTCGGTCATCACGACCGCCGGGCTGACGAACGTGGCCGCCGAGGCCGGGGTCACCGGCTTCACGACCGAGCCGCTGAGCCCCGAGGTCGTCGCCAACAACAGCGAGGACATCGAGTGGCTGATCCTCAACAACAACCCCGCGAGCTACCCGTCGAACCTCGCCAGTAGCGACGTCTACAACGGGACATACGCGGCCCGGAACGGCCAGACGGTTGTGCTCGACGAGGACTACCTCAACCAGCCCGGCCCGTACACAGTGCGGGCACTGGAGAACCTGACGCGGGCCGTCCATCCCGAGGCCTACGAGGAGGCACAGGCGGCGCTCGAAGCGACGCCGACGCCGACCCGGACGTCGGCGGCGACCGCCACCGCCGGGTCGATGGACACCGAGACGGCGGCGATGGACACGCCGACCGAGACGGCCACGCCGGCGACGCCGTTCGAGAACGGAGAGGGAACGCCGACGCCGACGACCTCGAGCGCCGGCGGTCCCGGCTTCACCGCCGTCGTGACGGTCATCGCGGTGCTCGCCGCGGCGCTCGTCGCCCGGCGACGCCGATAGCTCCGCTGTCTCCGAATGCGGGCCGACCCTGCGGTCGGCGCGTTTTTCTCGCCGCCGCCCCTACGTGGAGTGTGTCCCGACAGTGTGATGGCTGTCACGAGGCAGTCAACGTCGCCGGCGGCATCGGTGGCTTCTGGACGAGCGACGCCGAGCCGACGGGCGGGATGACGCTCGAACTCGCCGACGGCTCCGAGCACTTCCTCTGTTACGACTGCATGGAGCGACTGCCCGACGACCGCGAACCCACCGCCGCGGACGTCGCGGACCTGTGACGGCCGCCCGCTCTCCTCGCACTCGAACGCGACGTCGGTCTGCGGGACCGTCGACCCGCAGGGTTTAGGTCGGGTGCCGTCTTGCACTCGGTGTGCACGTCGGCCGGATCTTCGCGGAGTTTCCCGCCCCCGAGTACCGCGGGCGCCAGGAGGAGGCGCTCGCGGACGTCCGGGACGCCTTCGCCGCGGGCAACGATGTCGTCCTGGTGCGCGCGCCGACCGGGAGCGGCAAGTCCCTGCTGGCCCGCGCCATCGCCGGGTGTGCCCGCCGGCCCGGCGAGGCAGAGGCCGGACAGGCCACCGGCGCCTACTACACCACCCCGCAGGTCTCCCAACTCGATGACGTCGCCGGCGACGAGTTGCTCTCGGACCTGGCCGTCATCAGGGGCAAGAACAACTACGACTGCATCCTCCCCGGCGAGACCGACACACCGGTCGACCGGGCGCCCTGCGCCCGCGAACGCGGTTTCGACTGCCAGGTGCAACACCGCTGTCCCTACTTTTCCGACCGGGCTATCGCCTCGAACGCGCCCATCGCGGCGATGACGCTCGCGTACTTCATGCAGACCGCGGGCAGCGACGTGTTCGGACAGCGCGACGTCCTCGTCGTCGACGAGGCTCACGGCCTGGGCAACTGGGCGGAGATGTACGCCACCATCGACCTCGGTCCGGACACGGTCCCTGTCTGGGACGCCGTCGAACCCCCGGAGGTCGGCGGGCTGGACGACGCCGCCCGATACGCCGACGGACTCGACACGATGGCCGACCGGCGTCTCGCCGAGTTGCGCTCGCAGGTCGAACTCACCCCCGAGGAAGCCGCGGAGCGCGACGCGCTCGTGACACTCCAGTCGGACCTGGGGTGGTTCCTCGCCGACTACCGCGACGACGCGAGCGCGACGACGTGGGTCGTCGACCAGCCCGACGGCGCCGGGACGCGCGTGACTATCAAGCCCATGGCCCCCGAGAAGTACCTCCGGCACACGGTCTGGGACCGCGCCGAGCGGTTCGCCCTGCTCTCGGCGACCATCCTCGACAAGCACGCCTTCTGTGCGAACGTCGGCCTCTCGCCCGACCGCGTCGCGCTCGTCGAGGTGCCCCACACTTTTCCGGTCGAGCACCGCCCCATCTACGACGTCACGCAGGGGAAGATGACATACGAGGCCCGCGACACCACCATCACCGAGATCGCCGAGACGCTCGTCCGCCTGATGGCGCGCCACCCCGACGAGAAGGGACTGGTCCACTGTCACTCCTACGCCATTCAGGAGCAGTTGCGCGAGTCCCTCCGCGAGCACGGCGTCGACGAACGGGTGCGAGCCCACGACAGGGACGACCGCGACCCGCAACTGTCGACCTGGAAGCGGGTCGCGGAACCGGAGGTCTTCCTCTCGGTCAAGATGGAGGAGGCGCTGGACCTCGAAGGTGACCTGTGCCGGTGGCAACTGCTCTGCAAGGCGCCCTATCCGAACACCCGCGACTCGCGCGTGGCGGCGCGCCTCGAAGACGACCAGTGGGGGTGGTACTACCGGACGGCCCTCCGGACGGTCATCCAGGCCTGCGGACGCGTCGTCCGGGCGCCCGACGACCACGGCGCGACCTATCTGGGTGATTCGTCGCTGCTGGACCTCTTCGAGCGGGCGCGCCACGACATGCCCGACTGGTTCGCCGAGCAGGTCGACCGCATGCACAGGCCAGAACTGCCCGCGGCCGACCCCGCGGCGGCGACCGCGGGGATGGACAGTCGCCGGTCGCGCTCACAGTCGGGGTCGAGCGACGACGCAGGAACGGGCCGACCCCGCGCGGACGGCACCGACGGCGAAGATGGGTCGGGGCGGCGCCGACGGTCGCGCGGGCGCCGCTCGCGGTCGAACGCGAACCCGGTCGCGGACGTCTGGGACACCGAGTGAGTGCCCTCGGACGTCGGCGTCCCGGCGCTCACGAGCGTGTGCTTTCAGCGCTTCCTCCGTTCCGGAGGTGCGACCGCAATCAGGGGCGTACTCGTCTGCCGTCGGTTCTGGTAGCCGGTACCGTTCGACAGGATACCGGAACAGCAGTACCCGAGTTCGACGCGGTCGCGGGGCGGTAAGCCCCGTACGCGCGACGCGAACTGGCGCCATCGACCCCCGGACCGCACCGGTCACTCCTCGACGACGATAGTCCCGACCATCCCCTGGCGGGCGTGAGGGATACAGACGTAGGTGTACTCGCCCGGCGTCTCGAAAGTGTGCTCGTAGGTGGTGCCGGCCGCGGCGGTCCGGTTTGGGTCGCCGTCGACGCCGTAACTGGCGAACGGGTCGGCGCCGTCGGGCACCGAGGCCTGGGGGGCATGGCCGGGGACCGCCGAGACGTTGTGGTTGGGGCTGACGAAGGCCCAGACTACCGTGTCACCGGCGCTCACGGTGATCTCCTCGGGGTCGAAGACGGTGCGCCCGTCCGGCCCGGCCCGGACGTCGCCCGCGGGCGTGGCCGTCCCGCCGGACCCGGAACAGCCGGCGAGGCCGGTGACGGCAGCGCCACCGACTCCCGCGAGAAAGCGACGTCGCGTCGTCATTGGGCGCATTCGGCACGGGCGGGACTTCAGTCGTCCGACTCGGCGCTCCCGGTCGACACGGACGCGCCCAGTGCGTCGACGACGTCCCGGCCCTCGACGTAGACGAGGTCGTGGCGCTCGGCGTAGGCGCGGGCGGCGGCCGGCGAGAGGGCACCTCCGGTCTCGTCGTCCAGCATCTCGCAGACGACCATCGCGGGCGGGCGGGCGGCCGCCGCGGCGAGCACCAGGGCGAGTTCCGTGTGCCCCCCGCGGTCGGCGACCAGTCCGGGGGCGGCCCGCAGGAGGTGGACGTGGCCGGGTGCGCGGAACTCGCCGGCGAAGTCCACAGCACCGGGGTCGGCGACGGCCTCGGCGAGACGAGTGATCGTCAGCGCGCGGTCGTCGTCGGTGATCCCGGTGTAGGTGTCGCGGTGGTTCACGGTGATCGAAAACGACGACCGGTCGTCGTAGCCCAGGTCGTGGTCGGCCGCGGCCGGGTGCTCCAGTATCGCCTGCTGGTAGGGCAACTCGAAGGCTCGCGCGACGGCGTCCGAGAGGGCGACACAGACCAGCCCGCCGGCGTCGTTGCGCATGCGAGCGACGGCCTCGGGGGTGACGGCGCCGGCGGGGTAGACCAGGTCGGTCTCGCCCTCGCGGTCCGCGGCGTCGTGGACGAGCACGGGTTCGCCCCGGCGGACCGCCTCGACGGCACGCTCGACGCTGCCGGCGGTCTCCCTGGCAGTCACGGTCTCACCCGTGGATTCACTGTTCGGTGACATAGACGGTGAGTAACGACCCGTCGTCCAGGTCGAGTTCGTCGCGGAGTTTCGCCGGCGCGATCACTTCCAGTTTGTCGTCGCCGTGGTGGGTGCGCTCGGGCGTGATGACGTGTGCTACCTCGTACTCCTCGCCCGCCTCGTTCTCGACCGTCGCGGGATAGCAGTAGGCCGGGCCGTAGGTGCGTTCCTCGTCCTCCCA
>JAZKRZ010000153.1:0-7627 GCA_036626395.1 Haloarculaceae archaeon | reverse complement strand
GCGTTGTCGTCGGGCTCGTGTCGCGTCCCGCCCCCGCGTCGCGCGTCGACCCGGGGTCCGCCGTCGCCCCGCCGTCTGCCGTTGCGAGAGCGTCGGCCTCTCGCTCGTCTCTCCCGGGCGTATCGACCCCGGGGTCGCCCTCGGTATCGGTGTCTGCGGGTTCACAGCCGACGAGGAATTCGGCCATCGTATCCAGCGGTTCGACGGTGGCCGAACAGCCCACCCTCGTGGGCGAGGACCCGGCGAGCGCTTCGAGGCGTTCGAGCGACACCGAGAGGTGAGTCCCCCGTTTGTTCTCGGCGAGGCTGTGTATCTCGTCGACGACGACGTACTCCACGGTGCGGAGTTTCTCGCGGAACTTCGGGGAGTTCAACAGGATCGCGAGCGTCTCCGGCGTCGTATTGAGAATGTGGGGCGTCTCCTCGAGCATGGCCTGGCGCTTGGCGTCTGGGGTGTCGCCGTGGCGGATGGCGTGGCGGATCTCGACGTCCTCGCCGCGCTGTTCGATGCGCCGGGTGATACCCTCCAGCGGGACCTCCAGGTTCCGGTGGATGTCGTTGGCCAGGGACCTCAGCGGCGAGACGTACAGGCAGTAGACGGAGTTGTCCAGGCCCTCGGCGCGGTCGCGTCTGAAGAGTTCGTTGATGATAGCACAGAACGCACTCTGCGTCTTCCCCGACCCGGTCGGCGCCGCCACGAGTGCGTTCTCACCCTCGTGGATGAGCGGGATCGCCTCCTTCTGGGGTGGCGTAAAAAAGCCGCCGTTCTCGGGGACGAACGCGCCGAACTCTTCGACCCACCACTCGCGGACGGGAGGTTCCAGCAGGTGCAAGACGTCGGCGTCGTCGATGTCGACGCTCGCGGGGTCGAACGACACGCCCGACTCGGCGAGCAACTCGCGGGCTCCCATCCTCCTGCCCGCGGGTTGGGGCCACCCCGACAAGGACCTTTGGACCGCGGAGCGAAAGTGGTCACTCCCCGGCGATCTCGACGGCGAGTTCCCTGGCGGTTGCGACGTGCTCGTCGGCCCGCTCGTCGCCAGTCGACTCCACGTTCTCCAGCAGTTCCGCGACGTGACCGACGCGCTCGCGGACGACCGTCTCCCGCAGGCCACCGTTCGCCGCGTCGGCCGCGACGGCCTGTGCCTCTCCGATCCAGCGACTCGCGGTGCGCTCGACGGGCAACTCCTCGGTCGCTTCGAGTTCGGCGTGGAGTCGCTCGACCCGGTCGACGAGCGCTCCGCCGTCCTCGCTCACGGCTCACCCCTCCACCGCGCGCCAGAGGTAGAGACTCGCGAAACTCCGGTAGGGTGCCCACTCGCGGGCCCGCTCGCGCATCTCCCCGCGCGTCATCTCCTCGTCGAACGCCGCTTCCATGCCTTTCCTGATACCCAGGTCCTCGACCGGGAAGACGTCTTCCCGACCGAGTCCGAACATCAGGAACATCTTGGCGGTCCACGGGCCCACGCCACGGACGGCGGTGACCTCCTCGACCACCGCATCGTCGTCCATGTCTGTGAAGTAGTCGTGGCTCCAGCCCCGCTCTCGAAACGCGCTGGCGGTCGCCTGCACGTACTCGGTTTTCGCCTCGGAAAGCCCGGCGTCGTGCAACTCGGCGGGGTCGGCGGCCAGCATCGCCTCGGGCGTGACCTCGAAGCGCTCGAACAGGCGCGCCTCGATGGCGTCGGCGGCCGCCATCGACACCTGCTGGCGAGTCAGCGAGACGACGAGGCGCTCGTAGAGGTCCGCTGCGGGCGAGAGGTCGAGGGGACCGTGTTCCCGGACGGCCGGGCCCAGGTGCGGGTCGTCGCGCAGTGCTGCCACGTGAGCGCTCGAGTTCGTCGGCTCGGCAGTCATCACTCCCCACTCGTGGGGCGCCGGGTATGGGGGTTTCGGGACGTCAACAGCCCGGGACCCACGCCGGTTCCGGTTCGGCGGGGTTCCCGGCGACCGTAGCCCCGCGGGGGACATCGTCGCCGACTTCCGCCGTCTCGCCGATGACGACGCCCATGCCGTGGTCGATGAAGACGCGCTCGCCGACCTCGGCGCCGGGGTCGATCTCGACGCCGGTGAGCCAGCGGGCAAACTGTTCGAGCGGTTCCTGTCCGGTGGCGAACCCGCCCCGGTCGCGGTCATCGGCGCCCCGTACGCCGGTCGGGAGAGGGTCCTCGACGCGACTGCGGACAGACTCGACGCCGCGCGCCGCTCGCTCGCTCCCGGCGACGGCTTCGCGGTCCCGGATTCGGGGGCCGTGGCCGTCGACGGCTGTCAGCACCTCTACGAACGCCACGTCGGCGGGTTCGGCCGTCTCGACTCGTTCCTCGATACGCTTCCAGCCGCGGACGGCCCGGTCGTCACTGGCTGGAATCGCTATGCGTGGGCATACCTCTCGGCGGTCCGTCAGATCGACCGCTCGTTCCCGACCGTCGTCGAGGTCGGCCCGGTCGCGACCGAACGCGTCGCCGCGCTCGTCCTCGCACGCTACGACGAACCGCCGACGGCGGTATCGTCTCGCTGGAACCGGCAGCCGTGCCGACCGCCGCCGCGGCCACCGAGGAGGCACGCATACTGTGACGCCGCTCCAGTCGTGGCTGGCGGCCCTGCCCGTCGACCCGGCCGTCGTCGGAAACGTCGCCCTCGTCCTCGTCGCCGCCTACGTCGCCGTCCGGGTCGTCCGATTCGTCGTCTCGGGGCTCGCCGAGCGGACCCCCCGCCACCGGATCGCGGTCAAGATGTTCGTCCCCGTCGCGAGCTTCCTCATCTACGCCACGGCGGCGTATCTCGTTCTCGGGCCGTTACTCCTGGTCTCTTCGACACAGTAGCTCGCGCTCTCTGGGCTGCTCGGCGCCGCGCTGGGGTTCGGGCTTCGTGACCTCTTCGCGGGCGTCGTCGGCGGACTCGTCATCCCCACCGAGCGACCCTATCAGGTCGGCGACCACTACGGCGAGGTGACGAACATCGGCCTCCGGTCGACGACGCTACGGACGCCCGACGACAACGCCGTCAGGGTACCGGACGCGTCGCTTTTCACGTCCAACGTCTCGAACGCCAACGACGGGCGCCCGGAGATGATGGCGGTGGTGGAGGTCAGTATCGCTCCCGGCGCGGACCTCGACCGCGCGACCGACGTCGTCGAGGAGGCCATGGTCACCTCGCGGTACGTCTTCGTCGACGACGACCACCCCGTCGCGGTCCGCGTCGAGGACGAGAACTACTACCGGACGGTCCGCGGGAAAGCCTACGTGGCGGACCTCCGCGACGAGTTCGCCTTCACCTCCGACGTCACAGAGCGCTCGCTCGCCGCCTTCGAGGAGTACGGCATCGAAACGCCCGGGGTCCCGGCCCGGTTCGACGGGGCGGTCGAGCGTCCGAACTGAACGCCGCGGCGGTCCCTCGTTGCGGGCTACACCATCCCCTTGCCGAGCAGTTCGCGGGCGATGATGTTCTTCTGGATCTCGGTGGTGCCCTCGTAGATCTGGGTGATCTTGGCGTCGCGATAGAACCGTTCGACGTCGAAATCGTCGACGTAGCCGGCACCGCCGTGGATCTGGACGGCCTCGTCGGCGACGTCGACGGCGACCCGGGAGGCGTACTCCTTGGCCATCGACGCCAGCCGGGTGAGCTGCTCGTCGGCGTGGTCGACGCTCCAGGCGGACTTGTAGGTGAGCTGGCGGGCGGCCTCCGTCTCGGTGTACATGTCCGCGAGCTTGTGCTGGATGGCCTGGAACTCGCTTATCGGCTTGCCGAACTGCTCGCGCTCCTGGGCGTACTCCAGTGCCCGCTCGGCGGCGCCGCGCGCGATGCCGACGCCCTGTGCCGCCACCGCCGTCCGGGTCTCGTCGAAAAACTGCATGAGCTGCAGGAAGCCCGCGCCGCGGGTCCCCAGCAGGTTCTCCTCGGGGACGCGGACGTCGTCGAAGACCAGCTCGGCCGTATCCGAGGCGCGGATCCCCAGTTTACCGGTGATCTTCTCGGCCTCGAAGCCGTCGCGGTCCGATTCGACGATGACCTGCGAGAAGCCGTTGTACCGCCCCTCGGCGTCGGGGTCGGTCTGACAGAGAACGACGAAGAAGTCCCCCACCGAGCCGTTGGTGATCCACATCTTGTTGCCGTTGATGACCCACTCGTCGCCGTCTTTCTCCGCGGCGGTCGACACCGAGGAGACGTCCGACCCGACGTCGGGTTCGCTGATGGCAGACCCCATGATGGCCTCGCCCGTCGCCACTGGCCTGAGATACTCCTCTTTCTGGTCCTCGGTGCCGAAGGCGTCCAGCGCGTCGGCACCGAAAGCCGCCGAGGAGATGGACAGCCCGATGCCCGGGTCGGCCGCGAACAGTTCCTCGACGATGATGACGTTCGTCAGGTAGTCGTACCCGATGCCGCCGTACTCCACGGGCACGTTCGACCCGACGAGGCCCAGCTCGGCCGCCTCGTCCAGCACCTCGTGGGGGAACTTCTCCTCGCGGTCGTGCTCGGTGGCAACCGGTTCGATCTCGTTTTCGGCGAAGCGGCGAACCTCGTCGCGAACCTGCTTTTGCTCGTCGGAGAGTGCGAAGTCCATGTGCCAGACGTTGGCACGCGCCGCATATAGGGTTTCGGACACGAATAACAACTCGTTTGTCGTTTTCGGTCGAGAGAAACCTTGAAACGGGAGCCGAGCGAGGATCCGGACGTCATGGACATCGACGACATCGAGACGATAGCGGTGCTCGGCGCCGGCAACATGGGTCACGGGATCGCCGAGGTCGCCGCGCTGGCGGGCTACGACGTGAATATGCGCGACATCAACGAGGAGTTCGTCCAGGACGGGTACGACCAGATCGAGTGGTCGCTGGGCAAGCTCGCCGAGAACGGCCAGATCAGCGAGGACGAACGCGACGCCGCCCTCGAACGGGTCACCCCGCTCGTCGACTTCGAGGCGGCCGCGAGCGACGCCGACGTCGTCATCGAGGCCGTCCCCGAACAGATGGACATCAAGAAAGACGTCTACCGGGAACTCGAGGAGTACGCCCCCGAACGAACGATATTCGCGACGAACACCTCCTCGCTGTCGATCACCGAACTGTCGGAGGTGACCGAACGGCCGGGACAGTTCTGCGGGATGCACTTTTTCAATCCGCCGGTGCGGATGCAACTGGTGGAGGTCATCGCCGGCGCTCACACCGAGGAGGACACCCTCGAGACTATCGAGGCACTGGCCGAGGACTTCGGGAAGACCCCGGTCCGGGTGAGCAAGGACTCGCCGGGCTTCATCGTCAACCGCGTCGGCGTTCCCGTGATGAACGAGGTCGCCTGGATGGTCCACGAGGACGAGGCGACCGTCGCCGAGATAGACTCCACCAGCAAGTACGACATGGGGCTGCCGATGGGTCAGTTCGAACTCGCCGACTACGTCGGCATCGACGTCAACTACGACGTGCTGACGTACGTCCACGAGGTGCTCGGGGAGGCCTACGAGCCGTGTCCGCTGCTGGCCGAGATGGTCGAGGACGAGCGACTCGGCAAGAAGACCGGCGAGGGTTTCTACGACTACGAGGACGGCGGCGTCGACATCCCGACCGACGCGGGCGAGGAGTGGATCGCCCGCCGACTCACGGCGATGATGGCGAACGAGGTAGCCAAACTCGTCGAGAACGACGTCGCAGACCCCGCCGAGATAGACCAGGCGGTCACACTCGGCCTGAGCTTCCCGGAGGGACCGGCGAAGATGGCCGAGGACTACGGTCTCGACGAACTGGTCGCGGAACTGGACGACCGCGACGAGGAGACCGGCCACCCACGCTACGAGGCCACCGACTCCCTCCGTGAGGCCGCCGAGTCGGGCGGGTTCTACGACGAGGAAGACGAGGACGAGACGATGGCCTACGAGCAGATCAGCGTCGCCGTCGAGGACAGGGTCGGGCACATCGAGATCGACCGGCCCCAGCGGATGAACACCATCACGCCGCGGATGCTCGACGAGGTCGACGACGCCCTCGACGGCTTCGAAGCGGACGACGACGTGCGGGCGGTTCTCCTCGAAGGTGCCGGCGACCGCGCGTTCTCGGCGGGCTTCGACGCCGCCAGTGCCGCGCCGGGGAGCGCCCTCGAGGCGGTCGAGACCTCTCGCAAGGGGCAGCAGGTGTTCGGCCGCTTCGAGGCGGTCGGCATGCCCGTGGTCGCCGCTATCGACGGCTACTGTCTCGGCGGGGGTATGGAACTGGCGACCTGCGCCGATATGCGTATCGCCAGCGAGGCCGGCCAGTTCGGCCAGCCCGAACACAACCTCGGCCTCCTCCCGGGGTGGGGCGGTACACAGCGTCTCGCGCGCGTCGTCGGCGAGGGCCGCGCCAAGGAGATAATCTTCACCGCGAAAAACGACTACGATGCCGAGACGATGTACGACTACGGGTTCGTCAACGAAGTCGTCGGACCGGAGGAGTACGACGACCGCAAGTGGGAACTCGCCCGGGACCTGGCGGCCGGGCCGCCGGTCGCCCAGAGACTCACCAAGCGCGCGATGCTCGCCGGCCGCGACGACATCGACGCCGGCCTCGAACTCGAAGCCTCGTCGTTCGGTCACCTCTTTACTACCGACGACGTCTGGGAGGGTCTCGCGGCGTTCCAGCAGGACCGCGACCCCGAGTTCGAGGGGAAGTGAGACCGACAGTCAGTACGCGAACCGTTTCCAGAGCCACTCCCGGGGCGTCCGCGGTCCGGGCGGTCGCGGCGTCTCGACCCACGCGGTCGGGTTCGGCCCGGAACAGGGCCGCGACCCGCGCTGGCGCGGAGGGTGGAGGGCACGTCCACTGATGTACCCGCCTGACGCCTCGACTTTTCGCCAGCCGCGCCCCTCCGGAGAGTGTCGCCTCTCACCACTCCAGGACGACGCCGTCGCCGACGCCGACGTCGAACGCGTCGTCGCCCCGCCCTCGGTTCACCGCGAGTTCGACGTTGCCGTGGCTACCGACGGTGACGAGCCCCTCGCCCGGGTCCAGGTGGGCGTAGGCGTCCCGGACCGGCGTGTGTGCCCCGTCGACAGCGACCTCCGACAGGTCCGCGACGACCTCGCCCGGGACGTTCGTTATCGCGTTCCCGAAGCCGTCGACGACCAGGACCTCGCCCGTCGCGTGTCCCTCGCCGACCTCGGGGTCGGGAAATCGCAGGTCGGCCCAGTCGTCTGTCGGCACACAGCGGTCGACCGCCGCGACAGATTCGGCGTCGTGGACCGCGGCGGCAGCCGGCGCGAACACGTCGCGCCCGTGGAAGGTGTTGCTCGCCGTCGCCTCGTCCGCGTACTCGTAGGTCCAGACGCGGAACTCGTCGCTCCCCTCGCCGGCGTCCGCCGTCAGGTGGCGCGCGACCGGGACCACGACGCCGTTGTCGGGCGCGACGAACCGGTGGTCGCCGGCCTCGACGACGAGGGCTGCGCGGTCGGTGCCGACGCCGGGGTCGACGACGACACAGTGAGTCGCGGGCGGGAAGTACGGGACCACCTCGCGCAACCAGAACGCCGCCGCGCGGACGTCCTGGCGGGGGAAGTCGTGTGCGATGTCCTCGATGCGAGCGTCGGTCCGCGAGCAGACCACGCCGCGCATCGCGGCGGGGTACGGACTGGGGAAGTCGGAAGCCAGTGTGATCATGGGGGA
>JAZKRZ010000152.1:0-7640 GCA_036626395.1 Haloarculaceae archaeon | reverse complement strand
ACCCTCCCGGTTCCGGTCGTTCATGAACGACCTCCAGAACCACCTCGCCAACACGAACAGTCTCGGCCTCATGCACTGTCTCGACGGGCGCAGCGTCCCGCCGTTGCGCGATAGCACCGAACACTTCGCAGACGTCGTCTTCCAGCTCGAGACCACTACCGCCAACGACGAGGTCGAAAACCGCCTCGCGATCCCGAAGTTCCGCGGCGGCCGCGCCCCCGCCGACATCATCAAGCTGGACCTCGTCGAGGAGGTCAGCATCGACACCAGCCGGGATATCGCCTAAGAACCACGACTTTTTTCGCTCGGCTGACGTTCCGACCGCCGGTCACTGACCGTTCGAACAGCGCTCGTAGGTCGGTTCGATCAACTCGGGATTGTAGACGGTCTCCGGCGAGTCGTCGAACCACCGGATGTCGAGTATCTCCTCGTCGTCGACGTTCGGGTCGCGGTCGGTCTCGCTGGAGTCGGCGACGGCCTCGTAGATGGCGAGATTCCAGCCGGCAGTCTCGCCCGTGCGTTCGTTGACGAACGTGAACTCGTCGACGGCCCGCGGTGCGACGGGCGAGACCCCGACGCCGGTCTATCATGAGCACCCGACCCGCGTCGTCGAACGCGAACCCGATGGCGACCCACCCTGCACGCGCCGCCCCGGCATCGGCGGCGTCAGCGAACTCACCGGGGGTCAGCGCCTCCCGGCTTCGCGTCTCGAGCAGGTCGTCGGACAGTTCGCGGGGGTCGGTGACGGGCAGCGTCTCGGCCGATGGCGCCCGCACGCACGTGTCTCCTGGAAGGCGCTCGTGCACGTGAAATCTCGACGCACCGACGGGGAACCTGCGGGCGGGGACCGCCGAACCCGGGGAAGGGCGTGCCCGGGGCTTCCCGACTCCCGGCGCGTCGTTACTCGCTGGCGCCTTCGAGTTCCTCGACGAGTTCGTCGGCGTCGATGTCCTCGTCCTCGAGGGCCTCTTCGATGTCGCCACCGCCCATGCCGCCCATCATGCCGCCGAGACCGCCCATGCCCATGCCCTCGCCCAGTGTCTCCTGGACGATGACGCGGTCGACTCCGAGCTGTTCGACGAGCTGCTGTGCGATCTGCTGTTTGCCCATCATCCACTGCTGGTTCATCGTCAGCTGGGGCGTCGCCTCGATGTACAGCGTCTCCTTCTCGACCTCGACGGTCTCGTACTCGGGTTCGGGCTCCTCGTCTCCGTCGGCCGCTTCGGCCCCCTCGTCTTCAGCGCCTTCGTCCTCGTCGGGTTCGACGAGTTGCTCTTCCTCCTCGACGTCGGTCTCGAACCACATCTCCAGGTCGATGTCGAGCATGGTGTCGAGCAGCGCCTGGGCCTTCTCCTCGCGGTCCTCGACCTGGTCGAGGATCTCGTACTCGTACTCGACGTCCTCGCCAGCGAGCGGGTGGTTGAAGTCGACGCGTGCGCGACCGCCGATGACGGTCTCGACGTGGCCGTGTTCGCCGTCGATGTCGACGTGAGCGCCGGGGTACCGGTCGTCCTCGGGGATGCGGTCGACGCTGATCGTGCGGACCTCGTCCTGGTCGAACTCGCCGAACGCCTCCGCGGCGTCGACGGTCACGGTGCCCTCGTCGCCGACCTCCTTGCCGACGATGTCGTCCTCGACGGCGGCGAAGACGTGCCCCTCACCCAGTACGACGGTCCGCGGGGCGAACTCCTGGTCCTCGCCGACGCCTTCCTCCTCGGCGACTTCGGGGTCGGTCGTGTCCACGAGCGTCCCGTCCTCGACGGTGCGGGCGGTGTAGGCGATAGTGACGAAGTCGCCACGCTGCAGTCCCGACTCGTCTTCCGTCTCTTCGACGTCCTCGGCCTCGCTCTCGACGTCTCCCGTCTCTTCGGCGTCGGCCGTTTCGACCGCTGTCTCGGCCTCGTCGGCCTCGTCGTTGCTCATACCGGTACGGACTGGCGTTGCACTCTTAAGAACAACGTTTCGGGGGCGGGAGCCTCCGCGGCGGGAAAACCGGCGGTCGAGACAGGTCCGAGCCGGTCGTTTTTTGCCCGAAGGGTCCGGCCTCTGCGTATGTACGAGGTCGAGATGAAGGTCCGAGCGGACCACGACGTGGTCCGGAACCACCTCCACGGACTCGACGCCGTTCCCGGGGGCACCGTCGTCCAGGTCGACACCTACTACGACGCACCCCACCGCGACTTCGCCGAGACGGACGAGGCGCTGCGCGTGCGTCAAGAGCGGACCGAACACGACGAGTCGACGGCGATAACCTACAAGGGGCCCCTCATCGACGAGCGTTCGAAATCACGCGAGGAGCACCAGACGCGCGTCCAGGACCGCGACGCCGTCGAGGGGATCCTCGACGGCCTGGGGTTCGAGCCCGCCGCGACCGTCGAGAAGGAACGCGAACGCTTCGACCTGAACGGCTACACCGTCGCGCTGGACGACGTCGACGGACTCGGCGAGTTCGTCGAGGTCGAGACCGAGACCCCGGACGACGACATCGCCGACGCTCGCGAGGGGGCGCGCGGCATCCTCCGCTCGCTCGGGCTCGACCCCGATGCCGGGATCCGCACCTCCTACCTCGGACTCCGCCTGAACGACGGGGGCTGACCCGCGACTGGTTCGACGTCGGTCCGCCCGCCGTGAGATGCCCTCGAGTAATTTTTCACGCCGAAAAGGTTTCCACAAGTTATACGGGGGGGCGAGGCGAACCACGGAGCAATGACCGAGCGGAACATCCGCGTCCAACCGGCCGAGGGACGCGCAGTCGAGGACCAGGAAGTCGAGATCGTCGAACGGAAGGGGCTGGGCCATCCCGATTCTATCTGTGACGGCATCGCGGAGGCTGTCTCGCGGGCGCTCGCCAGCGAGTACATCGAGCGCTACGACACGGTACTCCACTACAACACGGACGAGACCCAGCTCGTCGCGGGCCGGTCCGCACCGGAGTACGGCGGCGGCGAGGTGCTGAGCCCGATCTATCTGCTCATCGTCGGGCGCGCGAGGAAGGAGTACCGGGGCAAGACGTTCCCGGCCGAGACCATCGCGCTGGACGCGTCCCGCGAGTACCTCCGCGAGAACTTCCCGCACCTCGACGTCGGGAGCGACGTCATCATCGACGTCAAACTGGGCGAGGGTAGCGGCGACCTCCAGTCGGTCTTCGGCAAGGAGGGGTCGGTGCCGATGGCGAACGACACGAGCTACGGCGTGGGCCACGCGCCGCTGACCGAGACCGAAGAGGTAGTTCTCGAGGTCGAACGCCGACTCAACGGGGAGTACGCGGAGGAAAACCCGGTCGTCGGACAGGACGTCAAGGTCATGGGGAAACGCGAGGGCGACGAGATAGACGTCACCGTCGCGGTGGCGACCCTCGACCGGTACCTCTCGGGGTTAGACGAGTACAGGGAGACCGTCGAGTCGGTCCGCGAGTACGTCCGCGACGTGGCGAGCGAGCGGACGGACCGGGACGTCGCGGTCAGCGTCAACACCGCCGACGACTACGAGAGCGGGTCGGTCTACCTGACCACGACCGGCACCTCGGCCGAGAACGGCGACGACGGGTCGGTCGGGCGGGGTAACCGCGCGAACGGCCTCATCACGCCCAACCGGCCGATGAGCATGGAGGCCACAAGCGGCAAGAACCCCGTCAACCACATCGGGAAGATCTACAACCTCCTGAGCACGGAGATCGCCCGCTCCGTCGTCGACGAGGTCGACGGCATCCGCCAGTTGCAGGTGCGCCTCCTCTCGCAGATCGGCCGGCCGATAGACGAGCCACACGTCGCGGACGCGACCGTCGTGACCGAAGACGGCGTGGCCGTCTCGGACGTCGAACCGGCTATCGAGGCGGCCATCGACGAGGAACTCGCGAACGTGACCGATATCACCCGGCGGGTCATCGAGGGCGAACTCTCGACGTTCTGAGTCCGCGGGAGGCGAAACCGCTTAGGGGCCTGCCCTACTCGACGCGCCCATGACGCGGGTCTGTCTGGTCGGAACCGGGGACGTCAACCTCCAGTACGAACTCCTCTCGCGCGAGACGGCCCGCGAGGCGCTCTCTACCTACGATCTCCGCGAGCCGTTCGAGAACGCAGTCGGGGTCGAGACGGTGAGTCTGGGCGCGGCCGTCGCCCTGCTCAACGACCTCGAGTGGTATCTGGTTCGCTTCGTCGCCGAGTCGATGGTCCTCGAACCGAGCGTCAGCGAAGCGGAGTGGCTGTCGCGTGACCTCGCCCGGGCCATCCGCGACGACGAGGTCGACCCCGAGGAGAGCGAACGCTTCCTCAAACTCTACGGACTCGAACCCGTCGACTCGGGGGGTGACGCCGACGGCAGGCGGGAACTCCACAGGCTCGTCGAACCGATGTACGTGACCCGGACCGGCGAGGACCTGCCGGCCTACGACCTCCGGGACGTCGAGGAGACGCTCGTCGAGCGCGTCACGGAAGCGGAATTCGGCGCCTGAAGACGATGCGGACGGTATCTGGACGTCACCGAGATATCGGTCTCCCGGGAGCGGCGGTACCCGTCCGAGGTTTTATGCGGGACTGTGACACACACAGAGCCAGTGTCGCCGGTTCGAACAGTCGTCCCGCTTGTCATCGCGGTGCTGGTGCTCGCGGGCCTGGCCCCGGTGTCGGCCGTCGCGGGGACGGGTCCCGGGAGCGCCGGGTTCGGGGTCGCGGGAGGGGACGTCCCCGACGCGACCGTGCAGGAGACGCCGGTGGACCCGGCCGCCGACCCACAGATCGTCCAGACCGTCGAGTACCGACTCCTCCCGAACACGACGGGGCGGATCGGGATGACCATCCGGTACGACCCGGGAACGAACGTCTCCTCGATCGTCACCTACGGGGCCAAGTCACGGACGCTCGTCCAGGCCCACGGGTTCGAGCAGCGCCGGACCGGCCGCTGGGTGTGGACCGGCGGAACGCGGTCGCCGTCGCTTTCCTTTCTCGTGACGGTCAACGGGAGCGGGCCGGCCTTCCAGGGTCTCGGGTGGGTCGACGCCGGGGAGTGGGCGCTCGCTCGCCCGCGGACCGCCTTCGCCTACCGGAACGACAGCGCGGCCTGGCAGTACTCCTGGCAGGGCACAGAGCGGGTCCGACAGCGTTCCGAGGTCGATGGTGTCGGCGTCGCCGGGTCGTCGGTGGTCTATCTCGGTCCACACGAGACGACCCGGGCGAACCTCTCGCACGGGACGCTCCGAGTCGTGAAACCGGAGGCCGCGAACATGTCGGACGTGGGGCCGGTCGTCGGGACGATCCGGGGAGCGTCCGAGCAGTTGGACGTCGGCGACCACGACCGGCGGGTGAACGTTTTCGTCGCGCCTTCGCCGTTGCGGGACGGGGGACTCGCGGTCGGCGAACACGACGGGAGTCACGACCTCTGGGTGTCGGACCGGCGGCCCGTCGCCCCGCCCCACAACACCTGGGTCCACGAGTACCTCCACACCCGCCAGTCGTTCGAACCCGGGCCGGGGATGCGCTGGTTCACGGAAGCGAGCGCCACGTACTACGCCGGCCTCCTCTCGGTGCGCCAGGGTCTCGACGGTCGCCGGGGCTTCGAGAGGTTCCTCTCGACGCTCCGGCGCAACCGCTCGGCCGAGGTCGTTCTCGCGAACCGCTCCGACTGGGACGGCCACTACACCCCGTACTCCAGGGGCGCGCGAACCCTCGCCGCCCTCGACGCCCGTATCAGGGACGACACCGGCGGGAATCACACGCTACAGGACGTCTTCCGGCGGATGAACGGACACGACGGGACCGTCACCCTCGAGGACTTCGACCGGATGGTCACGAACGTCTCGGGGCGCAACCATAGCGCGTGGCTGGACGCACACGTCGCGGGGTCCGAACCCGTCACCGTGCCGGCGGACCCGTTCGCCTACACCGCCGTCGACGGGGGCGACGACGCCGACGCGGACGGCCTGACGGCCGCCGAGGAACGCGAGGCCGGCACCCACCCGTTCGACGTCGACTCCGACGGCGACGGCCTCTCCGACAGCTACGAGGTCTACGCCGGCACCGACCCGACCAGCGCGGACACCGACGGCGACGGCATCGCCGACGGCGTCGAGGTCTCGCTGGGTTCGAACCCCACGAACAGCACGGGACACGGCGGGTTCGCCCGGTAACGAGCAGCCCTGCCGGCCCGACGAACCCGGTCGCTGGAACGGCGGATTCAAGGCGCCGTCGGCCCGAGCGGACGGTATGACCACTGTCGCGGTACTCGCCGACCCGCCGGCCGAAACGGACGCTCTCGTCGGACTCGAAGAGCGCGGCGTGCTCACGGCCGCCCAGACGAGGGAACTCTACACCGCCACGCTCAGGGACGCCTGTGTCGCGGTCGAGAACAGCGGCGGCGACCTCCTGGTCAACTACCGGTCCCGCGACGAGAGCGAGGACGCGGCCGAGGAAGCCGTCAGGTCAGCCCTCTCGCCGGCGCTCTCGGACCCCGGGGGTGCGAGATACGAAGTCCAGGTGGGGTCGACCCGGTCGGCGCGAGTCGGCAACACCGTGACGCACCTGCTCGAACGGGAGGGCGTCAGGAGCGCCGCGGTCGTCGACCCGACGGTCGCGCTCCTCGAGCGGCGGCACGTCGACAGCGCAGCGATGAAACTGCGCGGCTCGGAGGTCGTCGTGGGCCCGACCGCCGGCGGCGCGGTCTGGTACGCGGGGTTCACCGAGCCCGTCGATTTCACGGACGCGCTCGCCGCGCCGTCGCTCCGGACGCTCACCGAGCGAGCGACCGACGAGGGACTCGACGTGGACTTCCTCGAATCGCTCCCGCTCGTCGCCGACCCCGACGGCCTCGCCGCGGCCGTGGTGCTCGCCGGAAGCCGCGAGCGGGCCGGGGTCCCCGTTCCGGAACACACCCGCGAGGCGGTCGCAGAGACCGGTCTCGGCGTCGAGCAACAGGAGGACGGACTGGGCGTGACGACGGGGAACACCGACAGGTCTTAGACCCGAGGCGAGTAACTCCGGGATGCGGTGGGATAGCGAAGTGGCCTAACGCGCCTGCCTTGAGAGCAGGTGTCCTCACGGACTCTGGGGTTCGAATCCCCATCCCACCGTATCACGGGTTTTACGCCTTCTACCTGAAGCATAGTTGATTGAGAGTGACGTATTGAGGGACAAAATCCGCGGGTGTGGGTGAATAGAATTGCGGGCGGGGGGTGAAGGCCGCCCACATCTTCCAAGCAACCGTGGGTGGGTAACCGGATCGTGAGATCCGCTGTGGGTGGGTGGGAGGTTGCTTGCTGTGTGTGCCACCAAGAACTGGTGACGAGACGGTTGTTCGTGAAACTGATTAATAAAGATTTTGATAACCAGAAACAAAATCCGTCGGTGGCTGTTCATTTCGCACGTCTCCTTCCGGCATACCTACCCATGTCTACAGTGAAAACAACCATCTTGAGAGTAATTCCATGTGCTGTCTGGTAAAGATTTCGTCGGTCACTCATCGGGACTCACCTCTGTTGCGAGCGGGTCCTCAGGATCGTCCGCAGGTGATGGCACTAATCTGTCAAATGCGCCGGCTGGCGTCTCCAAGTTGTCCCAGTCGAGACTCATATGCGGTCGCTCCTTGTTGTAGAAGGTGATACTGTCGGACACAAGTTCGTGAACGGGCGATCCGCTGTTCGGGGCTGAACC
>JAZKRZ010000151.1:0-7679 GCA_036626395.1 Haloarculaceae archaeon | reverse complement strand
ATCAGCCAACGCGACCGGAAGCCACAGACTCTTGTACGCGCTGGCGAATCCACGTCTGTGGCCGCCATCGAGACCGGACTGGTGTACGCAGCCGTTTCAGCCCTCATGCTCGGCGTGTACATGTTTTTCATCAAGCGCTACGTCGCCCACTACCCGGCGACAGTCTACGTCGCGCTGACTTACCTGTGTTCGCTGGTCTGGTACGTCCCCATCGCGCTCGTGACCGTCGACGGCGGCTACGTCCCGGCCGGTGCCGGCCTGGAGACGCTGGGGATACTCGCGTTCGTCGTCCTCGGCTCGTCGCTCGCGGTGCTGGCCTCTTTCCGGGCTATCTCACTCGGCGACGTCTCCTACGTCGCGCCGATCAGCAAACTCATCCCCGTCTTCGTCGTGCCAGTCGAAGTACTGCTCCTCCAGCAACACCTCACGCCGCTCCAGCTCGGGGGCGTCGTCGTCGCGACCGCGGCGGTGTACGTCGCCAACTACGAACCGGGCAAGCTCGTCGAGCCGCTGCGACAGGCCGCGCGCTCGCGCCCGGCGCAGTTCGCGCTCGCGAGCGCCGCGGCTTTCGGCGTCACCGACGTCGGCAAGCGCGTGCTGACACAGGAACTCCAGGTCGCGCCCGAAACGGTGAATCTCGCGCTGTTCGTCGGGCTCCCCCTCGCGCTCGCGCCGCTCGCGCTCAGACGGATACCCGGGGGCGTACGCGGCGACGCGGGGACTTTCCTCGGTCTCGGCCTCCTGCTCGCGGTCGCCGAACACCTCGTCATGCTCGCGTTCTCGACGCTCCCGGCGAGTCTCGCCTCGCCGGTCATCAACTCCTCGGCCGTCGTCACGGTCGTCCTCGGCGGTATCGTGCTCGGGGAGGAGGCGATGCACATCCGGTTGACTGCGGCTGGCTGTGCCATCGTCGGCGTGACGCTGATCAGTCTGGGGTGAGGGTGGCCCGGGGACCGTGAGTCCGCGTGTGAGAACCGGTCGGCGTGCAGCGGTCCGTAACACGCTGGAACCGTGCAGTGAAAGTCCTCGACCCGCTCGGTGTCGCTACGCGACGTCTCCTCCGGTCGCTGCGCTCACTCGATAGAGGTCGCGTCGGTGACTGACGTGAGCGCGAGCGGGTCTCGCCCTCTCAGTCCGCCGGAGGACTCGGTCCGTGCGTCCTCCGGCCCCGCGCTCTCCGTTCGCGCGGACGCCAGGACAGTACCGCGACCGCAGGCCACACGCCTCCCCGACCGACAGCGCTTCTCGTCGCTCACTGCGCTCCCGCGATGGCCATCCCTCGCACGGCTCTTGTCTCGCGGCCCGCACAGTGTTCGGTCACGCGAGACAGCGCACGCCACCGCAGTTCGATCTCTCACGTCTCGTCCCGGACGACCTCACCGCCGGCCACGACGGCCTGTGGACGCTGCCAGGCCGTCGCGTCTTCGAGGGGGTTCTCGGGGAGGACGACCAGGTCCGCCCGGTAGTTCTCGAAGACCAGTCCGACGTCGTCGAGTCCCAGCAGGTCGGCGGCGTCGGCCGTCGCGGCTTCGAGGGCGCGTTCGGGCGAGAGGCCACGCTCGACCATCAGCTCGAGTTCCTCGGCGGCGTCGGCGTGGTAGTTGAAAGGGGTGCCGGCGTCGGTTCCCATCGCGATGGGGACGTCCTCGTCGAGCGCAATGTCGAACGACTCGCGGTGGTCGTCCGTGGCGTCGCGGCTCTTTGCGACGGCCCAGTCGGGGATGCCGCCCTCGACACCGCCCTCGTTGATGCCGACGAGCGCCTTCGTGGTGGGCACCCAGAAGACGCCGCGGTCGGCCATGAGCTCGGCCGTCCCGCGGTCCATGAAGGTCCCGTGTTCGACGCTGTCGACGCCCGCGCGGACGGCGTTCTCGATGCCCTCGCGCCCGTGAGCGTGGGCGGCGACGGGGACGTTCGCGGCCTCGCCCACCTCGACGACGGCTCGCATCTCCGATTCCGTGAGCTCGGACGCGCCCGTCTGGGCACCCTCGGTGAGGACGCCCCCGGTCGCCATACACTTGAGCGCCTCGGCCCCGTGTTTGAGTTGCCGGCGGGCGGCCTTGCGCGCCTCGGCCGTGCCGTCGACCTCGCAGCCGCCGATGTGGTGGCCGTGCCCGCCGGTCATCGTGATGTTCGCGCCCGCCGGGACGACCCGTGGCCCCAAGAGCACGCCCTCGGCGACCGCGTCGCGGGCGTCGACGGCCAGCGTCGGCGGCCCGCCCAGGTCCCGAACCGTGGTTACGCCCGCGCGGACCGCCCCGCGCAGGTGGTCGGCTGCCCGATAGGCGAGCATCGTCTCGGCCTCGGCGGTGAGCGACGTGGTGTCCGCCCGGCCGTCGAGCGCCAGGTGGACGTGCGCGTCGACGAGTCCCGGGGCGACGAACAGCCCCTCGGCGTCGATAGTCGCGACGTCTCCTGCACCGTGGTCGAAGCCGACCGCGGTGATCGTGTCGTCCTCGACGACGACGTCGGCAGTCCGTTCGCCGTCCCCGTCGACGACGGTCCCGCCGGCAAGTACAAGCATACCTCGACAACGGGCACCACCAGTAAAACGGCGTCGGCGGACGGCCCCTGCAGAAGCCCCTCCCAGCGAGTGGGAATGGGCGTCGAATACTTCCCTGTCCGACGCGTTCATCGACCCGCATGAGTTCCGACCGCGTCATCGACCTGTTACGCAAGGCCTACGGGGACGAGATCGAGACCGTGATGAACTACCAGACCAACTCGATCGTCCTCGACGGCGTCCGTGCCGAGGAGATAAAAGAGAGCCTCCAGGTGGACATCCAGGAGGAGTTGACTCACGCCCAGCAACTGGGTAACCGGCTCAAACAGCTCGACGCCCGCCCGCCCAGTTCGGCGGACTTCGTCGCCCGCCAGGACTCGCTACAACCGCCCGAGGACTCGACGGACGTGCTGTCGGTCATCCGGGGGGTCCTCGACGCCGAGGAAGACGCCATCGCCACCTACCGGGACCTCGTCGACGCCGCCGAGGCGGCCGACGACCCCGTGACCGAGGACCTCGCCGTGACGCTCCTCGCCGACGAGGAGGCCCACAGGACGGAGTTCCGCGGCTTCGAGAAGGAGTACCAGCAGGACTGATACTGTCGGACACAAGTACGTGAACACGCTCGCCGGGAACACGCCAGCGAAACGCCCGTTCCCGGTCGAACGAGCCACCGACGGTGGCCTCACGTGTGTCCGACAGTACGAGCACCGCGGCCCTCGTTTTCGGTCCAGTCCACGCAACCGGCGTCACCGAACGGCCACGCGCTGGCGAACAGTGAAGGTCCGTCCGCCGGTACGGTGGGTATGGACTTCGCCCTCACCCGGGAACAGCGCCAGATCCGCGACATGGTCGCGGAGTTCGTCGACGAGGAGGTGGTCCCCCGTGCCGCGGAGATCGACGAGACCGACGAGTTCCCTCGCGACCTGATAGACGAGATGGCCGAACTGGGACTCATGGGGATGCCCATCGCCGAGGCGTACGGGGGCGCCGGCCTGGACTATCACGCCTACCCCGAGGCGCTGGTCGAGATATCGCGGGGTAGCGGCGGCCTCGGCACTATCGTCGCCGCGCACGTCTCGCTGGCCTGCAACATGGTCTCCGAGTTCGGCGACGAACGCCAGAGGGAGACCTACCTCACGCCGATGGCAGAGGGGCGCGATATCGGCGCCTTCGCCCTCTCGGAACCCGGCGCCGGGAGCGACGTCCCCGCGATGGAGACCACCGCGGAACCGGTCGGCGGGGACGCCGCCGGCGGGGCCGACCCCGACCACTACGTGATCGACGGCGGCAAGCTCTGGATCTCTAACGGTTCCGTGGCCGACACCGTGGTCGTCTTCGCCAAGACCGATCCGGGGGCCGACGGCGGCGGCATCTCCTCGTTTGTCGTCAGGCCGGGCGAGGACGACGGCTTCCACGTGGAGGGGACCGAACACAAACTCGGTGACAAGGGTTGTCCCACCGCGGAGTTGCGCTTCGAGAGCATGGCGGTCCCCGCGAGTCGGCGACTCGGTGACGAGGGCGCCGGCTTCGTCCAGGCGCTCAAGACGCTGAACGGCGGCCGCATCACCATCGCCGCCCGCGCTGTCGGCCTCGCGCAGGCCGCACTCGACGACGCGCTCGCTTACGCACAGGAGCGAGAACAGTTCGACCAGCCGGTCTCGGAGTTCCAGACCATCCAGCACAAGCTCGCCGACATGGACACGAAAATCCAGGCCGCCCGGTACCTGATGCACGCCGCGGCCGACCGGAAGACCCGCGGTGAGCGCTACGTCAAGGAGGCCGCCCAGGCGAAGCTGTTCGCGTCCGAGGTCGCCCGCGAGGTGTGTAACGAGGCCATCCAGATCCACGGTGGCTACGGCTACACGAAAGACTTCGCCGTCGAGCGCTACTACCGCGACGCCAAACTCAACGAGATATACGAGGGCACGAGCGAGGTGCTCCGGAACACCATCGCCGACCAGTTGCTGGAGTGAGTCACCCGGAGTCGGTACTGCCTCCGCACGTCCGCTCGCACACCCACTCGACGTGGTCCTCGACCATCCGGCGACCGGCGTCGGTCAGCAGGTACTCGTCGTGGATGCCCGACTCCTGCAGTTCGAGGTGCCCACCGTCGACCAGCGCGTCGAGCGCCCCGTAGAACGACTTGGGGTCGAGCCGCTCGCTGTAGTGCGATTCCAGCCGCGATTTGAGCGCCTGGCCGTGGAGGGGCCCCTCGTCGTAGAGGACGTAAACGAGGTCCCGGCGGCGGCCGCTCTGGAGCCACTTGGCCATGCTGGCGCTGGGTGCCCCCGCCACTCGGGTCTTGCGCTCGGGGCAGGCCCCGAGCAGTCGAGGCGCTGTTCGCCCGCCGGGGGGTCGGTCACGAGTCGCCGCCACCGACCCATTGAAGCCACTGGCCCTCGTTCTCGTGGTATGGGCATTGGCCTCGACGAGTTCGTCGCGGACTTCGAACGGGACGAGGCCGACGAGCGCCGCCGCCTCGCCGAGGAGAAATCGTACGCGATCACCGACCACCTGGAAGGTGTCGCCGAGCAGTTCGACGAGCGCCTCCAGGGCGACGCGCTCTTCGGGTCGACCTCGCCGGAGATATTCGTCGGCCGTTCGGGCTACCCGAACGTCTCGACGGGCGTCCTCTCGCCGATGGCCGCAGACGCCGACGCCACCGACTACGCCACCAGCGGCGAGTGGTACAGTCAGGGGTTCGGCGTCGAGGACGTCCTCCAGCGCCGGTCCGGCCTCCTCAATTCGACGCGCTCGGCGAACGTCGACGTCTCCGACACCTGGAACGGGTTCGTCGGCGTCCAGCGCGAGGTCGCGATCGCCGACCGCCCGGTCGACGTCGAACTCGGCCTCGCGGACAAACCGGACCTGGACATGGGCTTCGACGACATCACGACTCCCACCGGACCGCGCGCCCGCGCCAGGACCGCCGAACTCGCGGAGAACCCCCACGTCCCCCGCGCCGTCGAGAAGACCCTCGAAGACGACGACTGGCGCGCCGAGGGGGCGATGACCTACCTCTATCGCCGCGGGTTCGACGTCTACGACATCAACACAGTCCTCTCGGCCGGCGCGCTCGGCCAGGGCGAGAACCGCCGGCTCGTCCCCACCCGATGGTCGATCACCGCCGTCGACGACACGGTCGGGCAGTACCTGCGGGGCGGACTCCGGCACAGCAACGCCGTCGACACCGTCGAGGTGTGGGCCAACGAGTTCATGGGCAACCGCTACTGGGTAATCCTCGCGCCGGGCACCTGGGAGTTCGAACTCGTCGAGATGAAAGCCCCCGACAGCGTC
The DNA here is from genome assembly GCA_036626395.1 of Haloarculaceae archaeon. Taxonomy (GTDB): domain Archaea; phylum Halobacteriota; class Halobacteria; order Halobacteriales; family Haloarculaceae; genus QS-5-68-33. Next base: position 1,876 of record JAZKRZ010000151.1, on the reverse strand, counting down.
TGGAACCCCGAGGCCAGCGACTACTACCTCGCCAGCGCCCACGAGGGCTTCGAGGGCCGGACGGGCTACGTCGAGGAGACCGCCGGCGCCTACTACGCCGCGCGCCTCGGCGTGCTCGAACACCTCCACGAGCGCGACCGCCAGGCCAAGTGTCTCGTGCTCCGGGAGGTGACGGACGACTACTGGGCGCCCGTCGGCGTCTGGCAGGTCCGCGAGGGGGTGCGTCACGCCTTCGACGGCGGTCCCCCGAGCGCGAGCGAGGGGGACCTCGGTGGACGGACGTCCACCGGCGACCACGGCGAGGCCGAGACGTTCTTCGACGCGCTCCGGGCGCTCGAACCGCAACTCCCTATCTCCCGGACTGCCCTCCGGCGCAAGTCCAACCTCGTCGCCGGCCTGCAGACGGCGCTGACTGATTTCTGAGAACGCGCTCCGGGACGTCCAGCGGCCGGGGTTATGTCGGGGATTTATGTCACCAGAAGCTCAAATACACACAACCGCGTGTGAGCGAGTCACACAGAGGAGAACCACGCCATGCACAGACGAGCATCAGATTCCGAGAGGAAGGTCCGGTCGACTTCGATGGGTGGGCAGCGGTCGAGCGCGTCGGTCCGGTCGTCCCCGGTTGGGGCCATGCACAGCCAGGTCGGGAACCAGGCCATGCAGAACGATATGACCGAAGAAGAAGAGATATCAGCCGCGGGAGGAGGCAATGTGGCCGTCCCTGGCTGGCAGTCTGTGACGATCCCGGGCATATCTGTCCCCGACCAACACGGGCCACAACGGACGGGTATGCCTGACCAGCATGGCCCACAACGAATGCCGGACCAGCACGGCCCACAACGCATGCCGGATCAACATGGGCCACAGCGATCAACAGGGGGAACTGGCGATGCCGCCGTCGCTGGCTGGCAAAGTGTGACGATTCCGGGCATATCTGTGGACCAGCACGGCCCGCAACGGACCGGCATGCCCGACCAGCACGGCCCGCAACGATCAGGGACGGGAACTGGCGATACCGCGGTCCCGGGTTGGCAAACTGTGACGATCCCCGGTATATCGGTCGATCAGCATGGTCCCCAACGGACTGGCATGCCTGACCAGCACGGCCCACAGCGCGCGGGCATGCCGGATCAACATGGTCCTCAGCGCGCGGGCATGCCCGACCAGCACGGCCCACAGCGAATTGGGACGTCATCGATGGGAGCGGGCGCCACCGGGGCCGCCGGTCAGCAGGCCCGAAACATCGAGCGCGTAAAGAACAGGCTCCTGGGCCAGTTCGAGTCGGCCATCGAGGACACGCTTCGGTAGCGGGAGAGACGGTCGGGCAGGAAGTTTACAACGCCGCGCCGTCGACTGTCGGGTATGGTCCCGCTCCAGATGGGGGTTCCCGGCGGTCCCGAACTGCTGGTCATCCTCCTCATGATGCTGATCCTGTTCGGCGTTCCGCTGGTTCTCCTCGGGATCGGCGGGTTCGCCTACCTCCGTGCGAACGCCGACGACGACACGCAGGAACGGATCGCCGAACTCGAATCCGAGATCGAACACCTCAAGTCCGAAATCGACGCCGATGTCGACGACGAGCGAGCCGCGAGCGACGGCGGAACCGACGCCGAGAGAAGTGACGACACACGGTCCGGCGTCTGAACGATCTGGGTCTTTTCGTCTATGGAGACACCAGACTGAGTGGTGTCGCGACCACACTCACTCACAGAGGATGGACGGCCGAGGGCTTCCAGTCCACCGGGACACCGCCGTGACCGCAGACCACGACCCTCCCCAGCCGATTCGCTCGTTCGCTGCGCTCACTCGCTCATCCCTCGCGCGCTGCTGTCGCGCGATGAAACGCGCGACAGCGCGCGCCACCACCGTGATA
>JAZKRZ010000150.1:0-7696 GCA_036626395.1 Haloarculaceae archaeon | reverse complement strand
CGTGACTCGTCCATCCGTCGACGGCATCGCCGAAAATGGGTACAACGGTCCGTATAAATCGCCGGCCGTCGTCACTCCAGCGTGAAGTCCTCCTCCAGTCCGGCCTCCTCGTAGTACTCGCGGCGCCGTTCCTGGTCTTGGGCCTGGATGCGATCGGCCGCCTCGCCGACCTGTCGAGCGACGCGCAGGGGGACGACCACGACGCCGTCGCCGTCAGCGACGACGAGGTCGCCGGGTTCGACGCGGGTCCCGTCGAGATTTACGGGGACCTGCGCTGCCTCCATCTCGTCGCGGCCCGGGATGATCGGCTGGCTGACCGTCTTGTAGTAGGTGGGGATGTCCTGACGGATGATCTCGTCTGTGTCACGGACGCCGCCGTTGGTGACGACGCCGTTCGCGCCCTCGAGCGCCCAGCTGAAGGAGTTCTCGGAGCCGACGTTGCCGACGTCGATGCCGGTCGCCTCGACGACGACGACGTCACCCTCGCGGACCTCGGGACCGGGGAAGTGTCGCCCGTACCAGTCGCCCTCCCACTCGGCGAAGGCGTCGTCTTCGACGTCCCGCGGGCCGGGGAGGTCCCGGCGCTCGTTCGTGGGGAGCATCCGGACGGTGTTCGCGAAGCCGACACAGCGATGGGAGAAGTCCTCGATGTCCCGATACAGCGGCCGGATATCCGAGCTCACCCGGCCGATGTCGTGAAAGCCGTTGTAGTCGAGGCCGTCGACGACGTCCGTGACGCGCACCCCGTCGTATAGCTCCAGCAGTTCCTCGCGCTGTTCGGTCGACGGCGGATGTTCCGCGTCCGTCATAGGTAGCCCGTCACGGCAGTTCCGGGTAAACGTTCGGGAGCCCCCACAGCGTCGCCGGTGTCCTCGCACGGTTTCGTCTCCGCCGGTTCGAGAGTCCGCGAGCGACGGTTCCCGGATTCGCCTCTCCGGCAGGCTTATCCGTCTGCCAGTCCCGGCTCGTCCCATGACCGACACCGGCGTCATCGGCATCGGGTACATCGGCAAACTGTTCGTCGACCGACTCACCGAGGCGGGCCGCTCGCTGACCGTCTTCGACGTCGACGACGACCAGGTGGCCTACGCCGTCGAGAAGGGGGCGAGCGCCGCCGACACGCCCGCAGACGTCGCCCGGACCTCCGAGGTGGTCGTGATGGCCGTTCCGGGTACCCCGGAAGTCGAGGCGACTGTGGAAGGCGGGGACGGTCTGGTGGCCGGTCTCGACGCCGGTGACCTCGTCGTCGACGCGACGACGACCCATCCCGATACGTCCGTCGTCTGTGAGGAACTGTGCGAGGAGGTCGGGGCGGACTTCGTCGAGGCCACGATCACCGGTGGGTCGCCCCGGGAGGGGTATCACGTGATGGCCGGCGGCACCGAGACGGCCTACGAACACGCCACCCCGACGCTGGGTATCCTCAGCGACGACCACGTTCGCGTGGGCCCCGTCCCGGACGCGACAGTGTTCAAACTCGGCCTGCAGATGCGCTACGCGGGCCACCACGCGGTCGACGCCGAGGTCGTCGAGTTCGTCCGCGACAACGGCGTCGACCCCCGGATATTCACGGAGTTCCTCGCCTTCGACATGTTCGACGGGTACTTCTCGGGCGACTTCAGCCAGGACGTCGAGGGGCTGGGCGGGCTGGCCATCTGGCACAAGGACATCGGGTACGCCCGCGACTACGCTCGCGAACACGGCACCGCGCTCCCCATCAGCGCCGTCGTCCACGAGGCGTACAAGGCGACGACCCGCCGGGCCGGCGAGGACGAGGGCGACGCCTCCGCACTGGTCAAGTACTGGCTGGCGCTCAACGACGCCGATGACAGGTACGATCGAGGCTGAAACGCCGGGCGTCGGCGGGCAACTGGCTGGGTCCGTCGAGCGCTCGGTCGCACAACAGTGAAATGCGACGGCTGCGAGCGGAGACACGATGGGTTCGGATAGTTCCGCGGGCGGCGGTTCACCGTCTCTCGACCCGAGAGTCGTCTCGCTCGGGTTCGTCGCCGCCGTCCTCCTCGTGACGTTCGTCGGCCCGGACTCGTATTTCGGCCTCTCCGACGACGCCGTCGGGTGGGCGCTCCTCGGCGGCTTCCTCGTCTGGGCCATCTCGCGGCGGCGCGGTGGGACGTACGGGGAACGCGAGACAGACCTCACGACGCCCGCAGCCATGGGTGAACACTACCGACCGGCGGGCGAGGGGTACGCCGACGGGGTCTATCGCGTCGTCGGCACCGGGGACCCCGTCGCCCTGCTCCGGGTCGGGGACGACAGCGGCAGGCGCATCACCACGGGCGAAGTAATCAGGGTCGACCCGTCACGACTCGAAACCGAGTTCGAAGCCGCGAACGACCCCGACACGGGCGTCTCGGTCTCGGCCGGCCTCCGGAACGCCCTCTCGGGATTCTACTGGAGCGTCCGGTCGGTTTTCAGATAGTGAGAAATATGACGGCAGTGATTACCGACAGCTTCGGACCTCCATACATGGATTTCGATACCGAGGAGGTGACTGGGCTGGTCGTGTTCGGACTGCTCGCGCTCGCGCTCGCGTTGCGGCTGGCGGGGGTCGAGACGCTCGGCGGGTACGACGTCCTCGCGGCCGGGGAGACGGCGACCGGGTACCTCGCCGCCGGCAACTTCAGCCTCGGCGTCCTCTCGACCGGCATCTTCTCGGTCGGCGTGTTCGCAGCAGGTATTTTCTCCGTCGGGATATTCTCGATCGGTATCTTCTCCGTCGGCGTCTTCTCGTTCGGGATCTACGCCGCCGGCTACTACGTGGTCCGACGCCGGGTCGACGCCACCGGGGAGTGACCCGGCGGACCAGCGGGGCCAGCCGTTAGGCGTGTCGGACTGGACACACCCGTTTCAGGACCGGCCTGTCAGTCAGCCCGATACTCCGTCAGGGTCGCCTCGTCGACCGCTACCCCGAGTCCGGGCGCCTCCGGCGGCTCGATCCGGCCGCCGTCCTGGACGTAGACGTCCTCCTGGTTCGCGATGTAGGGGCTGGCGACGTAGCTGCCCGGGTCGTCGACGTCCTCGCTGTAGACGGCGAACTCGACGAGGTCACACGAGGCGTGGGCGGCCGCGACCTGCAGGCTCGCCGAGTAGTTCACCACCGGCCCGAAGGCGTGCGGGACCAGTCGTTTGTCGTGGGCCTCACAGAGGGTTGCGACGGCGTCCGCGGGGGTGATCCCGCCAACGTAGTCCAGTGCTGGCTGGTAGATCTCGAGGGCATTCGCCCGGAGCAGGTCGGTGGCAGGGTACTGGGTCACGTTGTTCTGGTAGGCCGATATCGGGACCGAGACTCGGCGGTTGAGGTCGGCCATCCCCTCGACGTCGGTGTGGGCGATCGGTTCCTCGAACCACTCCATGCCGAGTTCGCTCGCCGTCTCGGCGAGTGCCAGGGCTTCGGGGAAGTCGAAGGTCGTGTTGGCGTCCATCGCGAGGCCGAGTTCGTCGGGGATACCCGCTGCCACGCGACGGATGCGCTCGCTATCGGTCTCGACGTCGGCGCCGACGACGATCTTCATCGTCTCGAAGCCCTTCCCGGCGAGCCACTCGCCGGCCTCGACGAGCTGTTCGGTCGGCTTGCGATGCGGGAAGGTCGCGTAGGCCGCGACCTCGCCGGTCTTCCCGCCGAGCAGTTCGTAGACCGGGACGCCGGCGGCCCGCCCCTTCAGGTCCCAGAGCGCCTCGTCGATTGCCGACAGCGCCCGATAGGAGCCCGACCGCTTGGTGTGGACGTACATCTCGTGCCACAACTCGCGGACGTTGCGCGGGTCCTCGCCGACGACGTGGTTCGCCAGCGCGTCGACGCCCTTCGCGACGAAGGCCGCCTTGTCCCCGGTCGGGTCGTCGAGGTACGTCTCGCCCAGTCCGACGACGCCATCGTCGGTGTGAACTCGCACCAGCACCGGCCGGACCGTCGCGTCGAAATCCGCGCTGCCGCCCGGTAGCGACACCGTCCCCACCGCGCTCTCCAGCGGGACCGCTTCGATCTCGGTGACTTCCATGCCTGCGGACTCGTGTGGCCCCGACAAAAGGTCGGGTTCTCCGGCAGCGCGTGCCTCCGGTCACTCCTCGAGCGGTTGCCAGGTCTTCGGCGAGTCGTTGAGGCGCTCGCAGCCCTCGTCGGTCACGACGACCAGGTCCTCGATGCGGACACCGAACTCGCCCTCGACGTAGACGCCCGGTTCGATACTGAACACCATCCCCGGTTCGAGTTCGCGCTCGTTGCCGTCGGCGATGGTCGGCGCCTCGTGGGCGTCGAGGCCCACCCCGTGGCCAGTCGCGTGGACGAGGCCGTCGCCGTACCCGCGCTCTCGCACCACCGCCTCGGTCGCGCGGTCGACAGCTCCTGCCGACACGCCGGGTTCGACGGCCTCGACGCCGGCCTCGACGGCTGCCACGACCGCCTCGTGGGCCTCCTCGAACCCTTCGGGCGGCTCGCCCTCGAAAACCACGGTGCGGGTCTGGTCGCTCGCGTAGCCGCCGACGAACGCGCCGAAGTCCAGTATTACCGGTTCGCCGGCACGGATCCGGCGGTCGCTGCTCCGGCGGTAAGGCTCGGCCGCGTGGGGGCCGCTCGCCACGACGACGTCGAACGAGAGCCGGGTGCCGCCGGCAGCGTGCAGTCGACTCCTGACCTCCGCGGCGAGGTCGGCCTCCGTGCGTCCGACCGCCCCAGCACCCAGGGCGCGCACATCGCGACTCACGGCGTCGGCGACGGTCGCCGATTCGCGAAGTCTCGCGACCTCGCTGTCGTCTTTCCGGAGGCGGTGGGTCGCCAGGAGCGCTCCCGCGGGTTCGACGCTCGCCTCCGTCGCGGCGTCGAGCGGCCCCGTGACGCCGAACGGCGCTCTGTCGTCGACGAGAACCGTCTCGGTTTCGACCAGGTCGGCGGCCGCCCGGGCGACCGCTCCAGGGTCGTTGTCCGGGACTGCCGCCGGACCGTCGAGCCACGAGTCAGCGACGACGTGGCGACACTTCTCCGGCGCCACCACGCGCGGGTTGCCGGTCGGCCCGACGAGAACGAGGAGGTGTCGGTCGAGCGGTTCGCCGAAGAAGCCGGCGAGGTAGTTCGTGTTCGGACCGGAGTAGGCGACGAGCGTTTCGCCGTCCAGGTCGGACTGGAGCGCGTCGACGCGCGCGGCGAACGGAGGGTCCGGTGCCTGTGACATGCCCGCCGTGTGTGGCGGTCCGGCGATAAAGCTACTCCACGCGTCGAGACCCGCGCCGCGGGACGGCTGTGCGCTCAGGCGGATCCGAGCCGGAAGACGGCGCCCGACTCCCCGCCCGGTCCGCTCCGAGCGGTGGTACAGACGAACAGTTCGCCGTCCGGATCCCGGCCGAAGGCGAGGACGTTCGGCCCGAACTGGCTCTCGGCGCGGACGTCGACGACGCGCGTAGGCCAGAGCCCGTCCTCGCGCTCGCGAGCGGCGAACAGCCGACCCTCGGCCCGCCAGTCGGCGAACACGTACTGGCCGTCCAGCCCCGCGAGTTCGTCGCCGTCGTAGAGGTAGCCGCCGATGACCGAGATGCCGCTCACCGGCTCGCCGCCGTGGGGGTACTCGACGACGGGGTCGCGCAGGCGTCGACCCCGCGGGCTCTCGCTCGGACAGTCCTCCGACTGGAAGCAGTGGGTCCCCTCGGTGACGTTCCAGCCGTAGTTGCCGCCCGACTCGACGACGTCGACTTCCTCCCACGCGCCCTGACCGACGTCGCCGACGAACAGCCGTCCGTCGGGGCCGAAAGACATACGCCAGGGGTTGCGAAACCCCCAGGCGTAGTGTTCGTCCAGCCCCTCGTCGCCGACCAGCGGGTTGTCCGCGGGGATGGCGTAGTTGCGCTCGCCGTCCCGGTCGTCGACGTCGATACGCAGGATACTCCCCAGCAGGTTCTCGACGACGTCCTGGCCGTTGCCGCCGCCGACCCCCTCGTAGTAGTCGGCGACGTGACCGGCGCCCTGGTCGCCGGCGCCGCCGCCGTCGCCGACCGCGACGTAGAGGTAGCCGTCGGGACCGAACGCGACGGCACCGGCGTTGTGGTTGAACTGGGGTTCCGGAATCGTCAGTATCGTCCGCTCGGAGTCGCGGTCGGCAGTTGCCGCTCCCGGGTCCGCACGGAACTCCGAGAGGACGAACCTGTGGTCGTAGCCCGAGGGCGTCCCCTCGCGGGGCGGCGCGCTGTAGCGGACGAAAAACCGGCCGTTGTCCGCGAAGTCGGGGTGGAAGGCGAGTCCCAGCAGTCCGCGCTCGTCGAACCCGTCGCGCAGGTCGACCAGTCTGTCGCCTATGTCCAGGAACGGCTCGTCGTAGAGCGTTCCGTCCTCCTGGAGGTAGACCTGTCCCACCTGGTCGACGACGAACCGCCGACCAGCCTGGGGGATCTCGAGCCCGAGGGGCGAGGCGAACCCGCTCGCGACCCGTCTCGCCGCGACCGCGTCCGCCCCGCTCATCGGCGTTCCGTCACCACCCTCGGACGTGTCCGTCGCTCCGTCTCCGGTCTGCGAAGACGCCGCCTCCCCGTCGGCGTCGGGACCAGGCGTCGTCTCGTCGGCGTCGCCGACGCCACCGTTCTCGCCGTCCGCGTCGGTCGAGCCGACGCCGGAGGTCTGACAGCCAGCCACCCCTACCGCGAGGGCCACAACACCGAGTCGGAGGGCCGACCGCCTGCTCACGGGGTCTGTCATACCCCCCACTCGGCGGGCCAGAGTCAGGAAAGTTCCGGTCGGGACGGCGATACAGTGGTCGAATAAATGAGAAACACGTTTTTCGATGCAAAACTCGAATCTTTTTTGAGGCTGGTGGCGGAGTGTATCGTATGGTCGACAGAGAGGATCTCCGAGAGCAGCTCGTCGAAGCGTTCGAGGGCGCAGACTACCCGATCTCCAGTCCGATGGACCTGGTCCCTGCGCTACCCAACGGGCCGGGAACGAAGTTCGAGTCCGGCGACTTCTCGATGACGGCGATGGAACTCCAGACCAAGCTCGGCAGCGGTGATTTCCCCTACGACAGCGTCGACGACTTCGTCGACGACGTCATGGACCAGCTAGAGGACAGGGACCTGCTCTAGCTGACCGCCGAGAAGCAGCGTGGTCGCGCTGACGAACACGCCCAGCGCCAGCAACCCGTAGTTCCCGATGGTGCTGTCCGCACCCACCAGGTCCAGCGAGTAGTTCTTCGAGGAGAGGGGCCAGAACGGCTCGACGCCGGCGGGCGTGAGCGCGTCCGCGAGCAGGTGCGACCCCACGGCGAGGACGCCGACGACAAAGCCGAAGGCGCCGAGCGCGACCGCGCGGCCGGGCGCCGCGGTCCCCGCGAGCGCACCGAGGGCGCCCCCGAGGACAGTTCCCACGAGGAGGGCGAAGGCGAGCGTGTGCGTCGGACCGCGATGTGAGACCAGCGGCACGCGCAGGTCGTAATCCGGAACCCGGGCGAGCGCGAGGACGCCCGCGCCGCCTGCCACGGCCGCCGCCCCGAACCCCGCGACCAGCAACGCGGCTCCGACCGGTGCGTACGTCAGGAGGGCCGCGCCGTAGTGACCTGTTCGGTACATCCCGTTGACTGTCTGGTGGCGACGACACTTATCGATTCCCGTCTGCCCGACGACTGGGGAGGACATCGAGCCGGGTCGGCACGGGTCTCGACGGTCCCGAACTGACGCCGCGGGACGGACCCGCCGGGAGTTCTAA
>JAZKRZ010000149.1:0-7858 GCA_036626395.1 Haloarculaceae archaeon | reverse complement strand
CTTGTGTCCGACAGTATGAGGACGTCACGTCTCGGTCACGTCGGTAGCGGCGCCAGCCGGTCTCCCGGGACGGATTTCGCTGCGTTCCGGTGCTTATCCTTTTAATCCGGTCCCCGTGAGCACGACGACGACGTCCTCGCTGCGGGAGAGCGACCCTCGCTCGCGGAAGACCTCGAGCGCCGCGGTCGCCGTCGCGCAGGTCGGTTCGACGTGAAACCCCGCGCGGGCGAGGCGGTCGTGCTCCCGCCTCGTCGGGTCGGGTCCGACCGCGATAGCGTCGCCGCCCGTCTCGCGGAGCGCGGCGAGGACCTGGTCTTTCCGTGCCGGGTCGCGGATCTGGATGCCGTCGGCAGCCTCGTTGGGGTCCCGGGTGGAGTCGGGGTCGGCACCGTCGGCGTTCCGGGCTTCGCCCAGCGCGTCGGCGATGGGCGCCGCGCCGGTCGCCTGCGCGCCGAGCAGACGCGGGAGTTCGTCTATCCAGCCCGCGCGTTCGAGCGCCCGGAAGCCCCGATAGGCGCCCAGCAGGAGCGTCCCGTGGCCCAGCGGCGTCACGACGGCGTCGGGGGGAGTCCAGTCGCGCTGGGCGGCCAGTTCCAGCGCGAACGTGGCGGTGCCGGCGAAAAAGGCGGGGTTCCAGGCGTGGCTGGCGTACCAGGTGCCGTCCGCGTCGGTCGGACCGGCCGCCTCGACCCGTTCGATGCAGGCGTCGGTGACGTCCCCGCGCGACCCCTCGACGCGGACGACCTCGACGCCGGTGCGTTCGATGGCGTCGAGTTTCCCGGGTTTGGCGTCCGCCGGAACGTAGACCCGGGCGTCGATGCCCGCGCGGGCGGCGTAGGTCGCGATCGCCAGTCCCGCGTTGCCCGAGGAGTCCTCGACGACGCGGTCGACGTCCAACTCACTCGCCCGCGAGAGGGTCGCGGTCGCGCCGCGGTCCTTGAAACTCCCCGTCGGGAACAGGGATTCGAGTTTGAACTGACAGCCCCATCCCGGGGCGTCCACGAGAGGGGTCCAGCCCTCGCCGAGCGTGACCCGCGCGTCGACCGGGAGGAACTCCTCGAAGGCCCAGAGCCCGCGGTCGCGGTCGAGCGTGTGGGGGTCCGGCGCGGCGTCGGCGTCGGGGACGGGCGTGTCGGCGAAATCGAGCGCGTGGCCACAGTCACACCGCCAGGCCTCGGTCGTGTCGGCGTACTCGCGGCCACAGGCCTCGCAGACGAGCATGGATCCGGTGTGGCGTTCGTCGGTGGTGTAGGTGTCGGTCGGAGAGTTCGGAGCGCGTTCCACGTTCGGGGACTGTTCGCAGTTGCGCGCGCTGTCGAACGTCTCGTCGCACCACTGCGACAGTCACACCGGCGAGACACGGAGGCCCGACCGTCACGGTTCGATCACTGTAAAAAAGTCAGCACCGACCGCGACTCTCCCTACCGCTCGTCGAGAGGCGGCAACTCGCGGGTGTCCGGACCCGTATACCGCGCACGGGGGCGGATCAGCCGGTTGTCATCGGTGTACTCGATGGCGTGGGCGATCCAGCCGCTGGCGCGACTCATGGCGAAGATGGGGGTGTAGACGTCGATGGGGATGCCCATCTGGTAGTACGTCGACGCCGAATAGAAGTCGACGTTGGGCGCGAGGTCGATCTCCTCGGCCATGTACGCCTCGATGTCGGTGGAGTACTCGTACCAGCGCAGGTCGCCGGCGGCCTCGCCGAGTTCCCGGGACCTGTCGCCGAGGATCTTCGCGCGCGGGTCCTTGACGTTGTAGACGCGGTGACCGAATCCGGGGATGCGCCGGTCCTCCGCGAGTGCGGTGTCGACCCACTCGGTCGTGCCCATGTCGCTCTCGTCGACCTCCTTCAGCATCTCCATGACGTCCTGGTTGGCGCCGCCGTGGAGCGGGCCCTTCAGCGTCCCGATGGCGGAGGTGACCGCGGAGTGCAGGTCCGACATCGTCGAGGCGGTGACGATGGCCGAGAACGTCGAGGCGTTGAGGCCGTGGTCGGCGTGGAGGACGAGCGCCATGTCGAACGTCTCGGCGAGCACCTCGTCGGGTTCCTCGCCGTTTAACATGTAGAGGAAGTTCGCGGCGTGACCGAGGTCATCGCGGGGGGTGACGGGGTCGTTCCCGTCGCGGTGGCGGACGAAGGCGGCGAGGATAGTGGGGATCTTGGCGGTGATGCGCCGGCCCTTGCACAGGGTGGCCTCGGTATCCGAGGCGGGAGCGTCGGCGTCGGGGTCGTACGCCGAGAGCGTCGAGACCGCGGTCCGAAGCGCGGCCATGGGGTTCTCGTCGGCGGCGGCCAGGCGAACGACGGTATCCACGACGTCGTCGTCGACGGCGCGTTCGGCGACCATCGACGACTCGAACTCCTCGAGTTCGTCGCCGTCCGGGAGGTGGCCGTGCCACAGCAGGTAGATGACCTCCTCGAAGCTGGCGTCGCGCGCCAGGTCCTCGATGGTGTAGCCGCGATAGACGAGTTCCCCCACGTCGCCGTCGATCCGACTGAGTCCCGACTCGGCGACCAGCACACCCTCGAGGCCCTTCTTGAGCTCGTCAGTCATACGCCTACGGTACTCCTGGGCCGGGCAAAAGGGTTACCGTTCGCTGCCACCCGTGTAACCCCTCTCGCGGCGGTTTTCTGGACGAACGTCCACCAGTCGGTCGGTGACGTCGACAGGCACCCGCGCTCGCGGACCGGACGTGGACAGATCGGTCTCGCGGGACTCGGCCGGGCGACCGCCGACAGTCGCTCGCCCCTCGAGGGGTCCGACAGTATCAGAACCGTCGCGAGAGACGAACAGCGCGGCCGAGCGTCAGGACGAGGGCGACGAGGCCGGCGACCGACAGCGCGAGGACGGCCGCGAGGCCGACGTACCACAGCGGCGAGCGGGTCGTGCCGGGGACGACGACGAAGAGGACGAAGACGACGAGCGTGAACCCGACACCGACCGCGGCACCGACCTTGGCGTTGCGAGGGACTCGTAGCGCCTGCATGAACGCGGCCGGACCGTCGGCGTCGGGGTCGACCTCGACCGCCAGTCCCGCCTCCTCCGGTGACTCCTCGCTCATACCCGTTCGTTCGGCCACACGGGCAAAATCGCGTCGATCCGGCGCCGACGTGGCAAACACCGGGCGGCCCACGGGGAGAGAGAGAAGGGAAAGAGGAAGCGGCCCCCGGGCGGGCTCGCGAGACGGGTCGAGAATTGGGTCGGCGGGTGTGGGAGCGGAACATCGAACCGCTAAAGACGGGGCAGGACTCCAGTGGTGGTAATGACGAGGCTCGGAACGGCCGAGGCGGGGCCAGGCGAGGTCGACACCGGCCGGCTCCCGGTCGGCGAGACCCGGGACGGCACGGACGTCGGGCTCCCCGTCGCGGTCGTCGAGGGTGCCCAGTCGGGCGAGACGCTCTACGTCCAGGCCGCCAGCGACGGCGACGAGCTCAACGGCGTCGGCGTCGTCCAGCGCGTCCTGCCGCAACTGGACCCCGCCGAGCTGTCCGGGACCGTCCTCGTGGTCGGCGTCGTCAACTGGCACGCCTTCCAGGTCGCCGAACACCGCAACCCGCTGGACGACACGAAGATGAACCGCGCCTACCCCGGCGACGACTCCGGGACGACGTCCGAGCGCATCGCCGCCGCCACCTTCGAGGCCGCCAGGCGCGCCGACCTCGTACTGGACCTCCACCAGGGGTCGACCTCCCGGATGATCGAGGAGGTCCGGGTGCGCTGTGGCCCCCGCCACCGCCTCCACGACGCCTGTCTCGAACTCGCGAAGGTCTTCGACTGTGGCTACGTCCTGGACCAGAAGGGCCCGGACGGGCAACTCGCCCGCGCCGCCCCCGACGAGGGCATCCCCACCATCGACCCCGAGTTGGGGGGCAGCGTGGGCTGGGACGAGTCGGCCATCCAAGCGGGCGTTCAGGGCGTGTTCAACGTCCTCAGGTACTACGGCTTCATGGACGGCAGGGTCGACAGTCCCCCCCAGACCCGCGCCAGCGGCTTCGAGCAGTACGGCGCCCCCGGCGGTGGCTTAGTCACTGTCCACCCCAACCTCGGCGAGCGCGTCGCTCGCGGCGACCGCCTCTTCGAGGTGACAGACGCGTTCGGCAACGTCAAAGAGGAGGTGACCGCGGACTCCAGCGGCGTCTTCTGGCGCGTCCGGCGCCTCCCGCAGGTCGCCACCGGCGAATACGTCTGTTCTGTCGGGACGGACGTGGACACGTACTAGTCGGTCGCGTCCACGTCGGCCTCGCGGCTCCCCCGTTCGTCCATCATCGTCGCGGCCCGCTCGGCCCACCCGCCGTAGACGAACCCGGCCGCGATCACGCCCAGGATCCAGAGATAGTGGACGAAGATGCCCGCGTAGACGCCGACGACGCCCCACCCGAGAACGACGCTGGTCAGGTACGAAAAGCCAAGCAGGAAGACGAACAGGCCGGTCGTCCGCGCGAGGAATGGCGTCCGGGTGTCGCTGCCGCCCTGGAGCGCCCCAGCGAGGACGAGCTGTGCGGCGACCAGCGGCGCCGCGAGCGCGTAGGCTCGCGAGAAATCGACCGCGTATCCGGCGGTCAGCGCGTCGCTCGTGAAGACGGCGACCAGCGCGCCGGCACCGAGAAAGAGCGCGGCCCCGAGCACGCCGACGGTCCCGACGGCGAGGGCGGCCGTCGCCCACGCCTGAAAACGGGCGGTCCCGACGTCGCCCTCGCCGACCGACTGCCCGACGACGACGCTCGCGGCCGTGTTGTACGCCCGCGAGAGCGGCGACGTGACCTGCTGGTACATCCGCCGGCCGATCTGGTAGGCCGCGTTGACCTCCGTCCCGAACGTCAACAGCAACGCGTTGAACGGGAACTCCGCGAGCGTCGCGCCCAACCCCTCGCCGATCCGGGGGGCACTCACCCGCAGCAACTGGACCGCGACCACCGGCTTCTCCGGGCGGGTGAACGACGCCTCAGTGTGGGAACTCCAGATGGAAAGCGAGAGGACGCCCGCGGTGAAGGTATTGCCCAGCGCCGTCGCGACGCCGACGCCGACGATCTCCAGGCGAGGAGCACCCAGCAGGCCCAGGCCGAGAACGACCGATGCGCCGATGTTGAAAAGCGAGGACGTGACGTCGACGTACATGGGGGTACGCGTGTCCCCGGTCCCCTGGAGGGCGCGCGCGGCGACCAGCGCGACGTGACGGGCCGGCGCGCTCAGGAAGATGACCGCCAGGTAAGCTCCGCCCATCCGGGCGACGTTCGTCGGCGCACCCAGCAGTGCGATTGCCTGCCGGCCGAAGAAGACGCCGAAGACCGCGAAGGGAACGCCGGCGACGAGGCCGAGCAGTATCGCCTGGGTGACCGCCTCGTCGCGGTTGTCCACGGCCTCGCTGCCGGTGTCCTGGCTGGAGAGCGCGATGGCGCCGCTGCCCAGGCCCAGGCCGATCCGGAGGGGGAACCGGGCGTAGAGGTCGGCGAGGCCGACCGCCGCCACGGCCGCCGGCGAGAACAGGCCAGTGACGACCACGTCGGTCGTCCGCATGAGCGTCCGGAAGACGTGCTGGACCATCACCGGCCAGGAGAGGTCCAGCACCCGTCGCCAGACGCCCCGCACCCGTGACCGGACGCTCGCGGTCGCCATGCGCACCGATCGGGAGGTTTCGCGGTTGAACGTATCGGTCCCGGTACCCCGGCGAGTTCGACTGTGGAGTGTCCCCCGGGCCAGCGTGTTCGCCCGCGGACCCCCGACCCGGGACCACCGCGTCGAGCAACGCAACACCGAAGACGGACGGACCATTCGGTCCAGCCATGGAGGTGTTCGTCTACGGGACGCTGACCGAACCCGCGCGGGCGGACTCGGTGCTCCACGAGTACTCGTACCGTGGACCGGCGGTCCTGGAGGGGTTTCGGCGGGTCGAGGGGGAGTATCCGACACTCGCGCCGGGAGGGTCGGTCGCAGGACGACTGCTGACGACCGGCGACGTCGGGGCGCTCGACCGCTACGAAAGCGTCACGAACGGGCTCTACGTACGGGTCTCGTTGCCGCTCGTGTACGGCAACGACGCCGAGGGTGGGAGCACGGGCGGGCCGCCCGTCGAGTCGGTCGAGGTGTACGTCGGTGACCCCGACCGCCTGGACGCCGACGCCGACTGGCCCGGCGACGGGTCTTTCGCCGAGCGGGTGCTGGCCTACCTCGTCGACAGCGACGTCCGCGTCCGCTGTCGGCGCGGGACCTTCCGGAGTACCGAGGGCGAGGGCGACCCCGGCGTCATCGTCGACGAGGACGCGCGCCGCTCCGAGTGATGCTGTCGGCCACGAGCGAGGCAACCGTTCGGTTGCTCGTTCAGAGAGAGCGGACCCCTGCCGGTAGCGTTCTCCCGACGAGCGCACACTCGGACTCGTGTCCGACAGGACGAACCCGCGACCGACGTCCGGGGTGGGGAGCCCGTTGACGTCGTTCGTCACCGTCGCTACCGCCTGTTTTTCACTTTCACTCCGGATGGCTCGGGTTGAAGTGTCCCCCGGTCGAAACTAGTCATGTCACACGTTCCCTGCCGGGTTGGTGGTCTCCCGCCTCCCCGTACTCCTAACACCCGAGAGCCGGTAGTACCGGGTATGATCGACCAGGACGACGTGCTGGCGGCCCACGACCGCGTCGCCGAGACCGCCCGACACACGCCGCTGGACTACTCGTACACGTTCTCCGATATGACGGGTGCGGACGTCCACCTGAAACTGGAGACGTTCCAGCGGACGGGGTCGTTCAAGATCCGCGGCGCGACCAACAAGATCGCGACCCTCTCGGCGGCCGAACAGGCGGCCGGCGTCGTGACGGCGTCGGCGGGCAACCACGCCCAGGGCGTCGCGCTGGCAGCGACGCGAATCGGCGTCGATTCGACTATCGTCATGCCCGAACACGCCCCCGTCGCGAAGGTCAAGGCGACCCGCAGTTACGGCGGGCGGGTCGTCCTCCACGGCGCCGACTACGACGAGGCCGCCGAGCGCGCCCACGAGATCGAACGCGAGGAGGGGCGCACCTACGTCCACGCGTTCGACGACCCGATGGTCATGGCCGGCCAGGGCACCATCGGCCTCGAGATCCTGGAGGACCTGCCCGGTGTCGATACCGTCGTCGTGCCCATCGGCGGGGGCGGGCTCATCAGCGGCATCGCGACCGCTCTGAAGGCGGCCGACGCCGACATCCGCGTGGTCGGCGTCCAGGCCGAGGGCGCCTCCAGCGTCGCCGAATCGCTCGAGAAAGGAACGGTCGTCGAGCGCGACAGCGTCGAGACGATCGCCGACGGCATCGCCACGCGGAAGGTCGGCGAGCGGACCTTCGAGGTCATCCGGGAGCGCGTCGACGAGGTCGTCACCGTCACCGACGACGAGATCGCGGTCGCGCTCACCACCCTCCTGGAGCGGGCCAAGACGCTCGTCGAGGGTGCGGGCGTGGTGCCCCTCGCGGCGCTGCTGGAAGGGAAGTTCGACTACGACGACGGCGAGGTCATCGTCCCGTGTCTCTGTGGAGGCAACATCGACCTCAACCTCCTGACGACGGTCGTGATGCGCGGGCTCGTCCAGACCGGACGGTACCTGCGGCTGCGGACCACGCTCAAGGACCGGCCCGGCGAGCTCGAACGGCTCGTCGAGGTCATCAGCGAGCACCGCGCGAACATCTACGCGATCGAGCACGACCGCGCCGCCAAGGACGTCGCGATGAACGACGCCGAGGTGGAACTCGACCTCGAAACGCGCGGACCCGACCACGTCGAGGAACTGCTCGACGCGCTGGACGAGGCGGGCTACGAGGTCGACGTGCTCGTCTGATAGTGATTATTGTAGCGATTTACCGGTATGCGCCACCCCCGGTGGTGGCGCTAT
>JAZKRZ010000148.1:0-7878 GCA_036626395.1 Haloarculaceae archaeon | reverse complement strand
ACTCCCGCTCGACCCCTCCGGGAAGGTCGACGCCGAACTCCCCACCCGGCTGGACAACCGCACGCTGGACCTGCGCAAACCCGAGGTCAAGGCCGTCTTCGAGGTCCGCGCCGAGGTCCTGCGGTCGGTGCGCGAGCAGTTCCGCGAGCTGGGCTGTACGGAGATCAACACGCCGAAGATCGTCGCCACCGGCACCGAGGGCGGCACGGAGCTGTTCCCGATCACCTACTTCGGGCGCGAGGCGTTCATGAACCAGAGCCCCCAGCTGTTCAAGCAGCTGATGGTCGGCTCCGGACTGGAGCGGGTCTTCGAGGTCGGTCCGATCTTCCGCGCCGAGGAACACAACACGCCACGGCACCTCAACGAGGCGACGAGCATCGACTTCGAGTCGGCCTTCTACGACCACACCGAGGCGATGGACGCCTGCGAGTCGGTCGTCCGCGCCGCCTACGAGGGCGTCGCCGAGAACTGCGAGGAGCAACTGGAGACCCTCGGACTCGCCGAGTCGTTCGAGGCCCCCGAGGAAGGGTTCCCGAGACTCCCCTACGAGGAGGCCATCGAGCGGATCAACGCCACGGGCGAACTCGACGAGCAACTCGTCTGGGGCGACGACCTGCCCACCGAGGGCGAACACGCCCTGGGCGCGGAGGTCGGCCGGCACTACTTCATCACCGACTGGCCCTCGGAGATCAAGCCCTTCTACATCAAAGACCACGACGACGACCCCCAACTGTCGACGGGCTTCGACATGATGCACCCCTCCATGGAACTGGTCTCGGGCGGCCAGCGCGAGCACCGCTACGAGCACCTCGTCGAGGGCTTCGAACAGCAGGGGCTGGACCCCGACCAGTTCGAGTACTACACCAAGATGTTCCGCTACGGGATGCCGCCCCACGCCGGGTGGGGTCTGGGCGGCGAGCGCCTCGTCATGACGATGCTCGGGCTGGAGAACATCCGCGAGGCCGTCATCTTCCCGCGAGACAGGCAACGGCTGAGTCCGTAGTCGAAACCGTTCCCGTTCAGCGAGACGAGCGGTGCGTGACTCGAACAGAGTGAGTCCCTCGGCGCCGCCAGCGGCGCCCCGTGAACCGCCTCGGGTCGATCCCCGAGGCACTCGGCCTGTTTCGCCCGTCGAGTCGCGGCTCGCGCGTCGACCGCGACCGGTGTGTCGCCGTGTCGCAACGCTTTTCACAGTGTCAGAAAAACGACCTGAGCATGCTCGAACAAACTGTGTCGCTGTTACAGGTCCCCGGTGGCCCGGAACTCCTGATCATCGGTTTCATCTTCCTCGTCGGAATCCTGGGCTTTCTGGTCTGGGTCGGACTCGCCTACTGGGTCTACCGGGACGCGAACAGGCGCAACATGGACAACGCGCTCCTCTGGGGCGTCATCACGCTGGTCCTCGGACTCGTCGGGGTTGTCATCTACCTCCTCGTCCGCGAGTAGGACCGACCGGTCCGGGCGACCGGCGGCTCAGACTGTCGGACACACGCAATGTCTCCGTTCGATGACTGTCTCGGGGTTTTTGTGACGGGTCAGCCCCGCACAGCGGATCGCCCGTTCACGAACTTGTGTCCGACAGTATCAGTCGTCGGCGGGGGTGGCGTCGGTGCCGCCGGTGACCGCCGGCCCGGAGACGATACGCTGGTTGGCTGCGACCCACCGGAGCAGGAGGAACGCGAAGAGGTACTTCGCGCCGATGTCCAGCGCGGAGTAGGCCCACGAGGTGACGCCGACGGACTGGACCAGCGCCAGTCCCTCGACACCGACGGCCCAGACGACCGGATAGCCGAGCCACAGGACGACCGTCAGGATCCGTAGCGTCCCGAATATCTCGTCGGTACCCGCCGCGGCGGCGTCGGCCGGCCACTCGACCAGGACGGCGTACAGCACGACGAGGAAAAACGCGCAGCTGATCCCGTAGAACACCCACCGGAGCGCGAGCGACGACGTCACCAGCGCCGCGGCCAGTCCGGTGATACACATCCCGATGTCGGCGGCGATCACCGCGAACAGGTCGCCGCGGTCGACCTCCGCGAGCAACCCGAGCGCGAGCAGGATCATCGGTGTCGACAGGGCCCACGTCAGGTACCGGCCCCACTGGCTCATCACTTCCTCGCCGGCGAGCGCGTGGCCCGCCGGCATCTCGATGAACCCGACTGTCAGCCCCGATACGAGTCCCGTGTAACTGGATATCGAAACCAGCGGTATCATCAGCGTCGCGCCCCAGATGAGTTTCGCCCGGGGACTCTCGACGTTGCGACCCATGTATACGAACGCGAGCGCCGACACCCCCGCCAGCGCGATGTTCACCCACAGCGACGAACTCAACAGCAGGTCGTTCTGGATCTGGTCGAACGCCTCGGACTGCGTTGCCTGAAAAACGACGGATGTCAGTGACATACGTTCTCGCATCAGGCTACCACTTCAATAGGGTCAGTACCCAACTGGTATCAGAGCGCGCGGACCGGCCGCCCGTCGGGAGACCGGGTACGGTCCCCTCGTGGCCCGTGTGCCGCGTGGTTCGGCCGTCGAACCGGTCGGGAGCAGTCACTCTCCGAGGGCGCCGACGGCCTGTTCGCGCACCGCGCCGGTCATCCCCAGCCCCCGGTCGTCGACCCGGCGCACGACCCGCTTTGCCTGCGAGCGCGAGAAATACTTGTCCTCGATAGCGGCGCGGACGACGACGCCGAACGCGCTCGTCACCGACCCGCCGAGCCCCTCGGCGAGTCGGCGCAACCGGCGGTCCTCCGAGACGACGGCGACCCGGGCCTCGTCGCCGTTGGCCACGTCACCGTCTTCGTCGCGGGCCGCCGCGTCGCCGTCCCCGTCCGAGACGGGTGCGACGCCACGGTCCCGGTCGCCGCCGGCGCCCGCGACCACGCCCCCGAGGACGGCGGCCTCGTGGGTGTCCGCCGCGACTCCCAGAACGTCAGTCGCGCGGTCGTAGCCCGCGTCGGGCACCTCGCGCGCGACGTCGCGTTCGTCCAGAAACGTCGCGAGGCCGGTCCGGGCGGGCTCTGTCGTCACTTCCCGTTCGACGGCCTCGGGAACGACGAGTTCCCCGTCGAAGTACGTCAGGAGGTCGAGTTCGCCGACGCCGCCCAGCGCCGTCAACGACGTCGGCCCGGGGTAGATCCGGGTCACAGCTCCTCCGCGACGTCGGCGTCGTCGGCCAGGTCCGACGCCCGCAACTGGAGCGTGCAGTTGCGTTCGGCGGCGGCTTCGACGTACTCGGCGACGCTCATGTCGGCGACGCGGGCGGCCTCGGCGACCGACGCATCGCCCGACTGGTAGCGCGCCACGGCCTCCCGGGTCCGCATCGCCGCCAGGCCCTCGCGGAGCGCCTTGCGCATCGTCGTGCTCCGGTCTTCCTCCAGGAGTTCTGCGACCGCGTCCAGTTGCTCTTTCTCGTCTTCGGGGAGTCGGACGCTGACCGTCGGCATGTGTACACACAGTCATACAACATATACAAAAGTCTGTGGGAGGCCCCGACCACGAGTCCAGGGGTGATGCCGCTGGTCGAACCGGTGACAGGAAACCAGATATTAGGGCGGGACGGTTCTATCGGGGGGTATGGCGGCTGAGCGACCGAGTACGGAGGAAAGCGAGGAGGGCGCGACGCCCGTACAGACCGTCGCGATCGGAGCGGTTACGTTTCTGACGCTCGGCGTCGCGTTCGGACTCATGGCGCTCGGGGTCTCGTATTTCTGGGTGGCGTTTCCGGTCGGATTCGGCGGTGGCATCCCGCTCGCGGCCGGTCTCGCGAAGTGGTACGAGTCTCGGGCGGACGACGGCGGACGCCGGACCGGCGAGAGCGACGCCGACGCGGCGCTGGCGGACCTGCGCGAGCGCTACGCGCGGGGCGAACTCGACGAGGACGAGTTCGAGGCCCGCGTCGAGCGCCTGCTCGAAACCGAGTCGGTCGCCGACGCGAAAGAGTTCGCCGAGCGGACCCGGGAGGGACCCGTCACGGACGGGCGGGAGACTGGCAGCGACGCCGCGCGTTCCGACGAGGAACGCGAACGCGCCTGAGCGTCCGGACGAAACTGATTACACGCCGGCCCGCGTCGAACGACCATGACCGACGTCGCACAGGCGTTCGTTCCGGGGCACGTGACGGGGTTTTTCACCGTCGAGCGGGACGACGACCCGACGCTCGCGGGGTCGACCGGCGCCGGACTCGTCCTCACCGACGGCGTGACCGTTACGGTTCGACGCGCCGAGCAGTCGGGGGTCTACCTCGGCGGCGCCGAGGTCGAGATGGCAGCCGTCGAGCGCACCCTCGATGCGCTCCGCGTGACCGCCGAGGTCCGGGGGACCACTGACCTCCCGGCGGGTACGGGCTTTGGCGTCTCGGGTGCGATGGCGCTCGGCGCCGCACTCGGGGCCAACGCCGTCTTCGAGCGCGGACTCTCGATGTACGAACTCGCCACGGTCGCTCACGGGGCGGAGGTCCAGGCGGGCACGGGACTGGGCGACGTCGTCGCCCAGCGCCACGGCGGCGCGCCCATCCGTCTCGAACCGGGCAGTCCCCAGCACAACAAGATGGACGCGATCCCCGAGCGCGGACGGGTCGAGTACCTCGTCCAGGGGGAACTCCCGACCAGCGAGGTGATCAGCGGCGACACCGACCCCCTGGGCCCGCCGGGGCGACAGGCGCTCTCTGACCTCGTCCAGGGACCCACGCTCGAGACGTTCATGCGCGCCTCCCGGACGTTCGCTCGCGAGACAGGCCTGCTGACCGAGTGGGTCCGGGACGTGGTCACGGACGTCAGCGACGCCGGCGGCGACGCCACGATGGGGATGCTCGGCGAGACCGTCGTCGCGCTCGACACCGGCCTCTCCGACGCCGGCTACGACCCGGCGGTCTGTCAGGTCGACCCGACGGGGGCGACGGTCCTCTCGCCGCCCGGCGACCCCGCACCGGCCGAGTGACGCCGGCGCCGACCCGGCGCGACTGTCGGGCGAAAGCGATCTGTTTTCCGTCGTCGGGACGCTCCGTCGGAGTATGACCGACGTCGACGTGCCCGAGAGCCACCCGCGATACGAGTCGCTGGTGACCCGCCACCGTATCGAGGAGGGCGTCGAGAAGGGGATCACCTCCCGACAGGGACTCATCGCGCAGGGACGGGGCGAGGCCTACGACTACCTGCTCGGCGAGCGGACCATCCCCAGCGCCGACGACGCCGCCCGCGTGGCCGCCGCCTACTTCCTGCTGGCCGACCACCCCGTCGTCTCCGTCAACGGCAACGTTGCCGCGCTCGTGCCCGGCGAGGTGGTCGAACTCGCCGAGGTGACCGGCGCCGACCTGGAGGTGAACCTCTTCAACAGGACCGACGAGCGCATGCGCGCCATCGTCGACCACCTCCGCGACCACGGCGCCGGCGAGGTGAAAGGGCTGGAAGCCGACGGGCGGATCCCCGGTCTGGACCACGAGCGCGCGAAGGTCGACGCCGACGGCATCGGCGACGCCGACGTCGTCCTCGTCCCCCTGGAGGACGGCGACCGCGCCGAGGCGCTCGGCGCGATGGACAAGACCGAGGTCGTGGTCGACCTCAATCCCCTCTCGCGGTCGGCACAGGCCGCCACCGTTCCGGTCGTCGACAACGTCGTCCGTGCGGTCCCCAACATCACCGCCCACGCCCGCGAATTGCGCGACGCCAACCGTGATACCCTCGAAGGAATTATAGCCGAATTCGACGCGCAGACGGCGCTGAAAGCAGCCGAGCGAGCGATCCGCGAGGGGCCGGACGGCGACTGACTCATACTGTCGGACACAAGTACGTGAACACGCTTGCCGGGAAAACGCTATCGAAAAGCCAGTTCCCGGTCGAACGAGCCTCCGACGGTGGCCTCACGTGTGTCCGACAGTATCACCGCTCCCGGGCGTCTCCGGCGAGGTCGACGGCCAGCGCCGCGGCCTCGGTCGCCGTCTCGCCGAGGACGTACGTGATGGGCTCGATGCCGAACGCGCCCTCGTGGTAGAGGACCCGCGCTCCCGGAAGCGGTCGCGCAGGCGCTCGCGGGCGGTTTCGAGGAGTGCGTCGGACGTCGCGAGATTGAGCGCGCCTCGCAGCCCGGAGCCGGTGGCCATGACGGCGAGGATCGTCGTGGCGACGCGCTGCGAGGCGCCGAACTCGGGGTCCGCGGGGACGAGGACGCGGGAGCCGACCGCCTGGAGGCGCCCCGGAACCGCGGCGACGTCGGTCACGTCCGCCGCGTCCGGCACCGCGGTGCCGACGTTGGGGACGTGGGTCGCCATCCCCGGTGCGCTGGCGAGTCGGCGAGCAGCGCGGCGCACCACGGAGAGTGCCTCGCGCTCGGCGATGACCGCGTCGTCGCTCCCGCGGACGCACAGGTCACAGCTCATCCCCTCCAGGGCGGGCATCTCCGCCTCGTGGACCGCACAGATCGGCCCCCGGTCCTCGAAGGATTCGACGAGCGCGAGCAACTCGGCCAGCGCCTCGTAGCCGTCCATCGACTCCGCGGCGAAGCCGTCGGCGATCCGCTCGACCGTGGCGCGCATGCGCTCGTCCTCGGCGAACCGCTCCTCGACGGTGACGTCTCCGCGGACGTACTGGCTGACCGCCGCCTGCGTCACCCCGAATCTGGCCGCGACCTCCTGCTGGGTGAAGCCTCGCTCGTCGAGCGCCCGGGCCAGCATCGACCGCGCCGTCGGCAGGAACCGCTCGACCACGACCTCGCTCGACAACACCAGCGACATACCCCCCGGTTCGCCACCCCGCGGTACAAGTCCGTTGTACACGGGGCCGATACCGCGAGTACCGCCAGCGGACCCCACTCCCCCGGACGCGCCGTGGCGTACAATCGGACTGTACAACGTTTTTATAACGAAAGCGGTAAGACCACTCGATACTAACACTGAGTGGTATGAGTCAGAACGGCGGTTTCGACCAGTTCAGCGACGTCGGCGAGGCGGAAGTCACGCGGGCCATCGGCCAGGAGTGGACCGAGGAGTTCATGGACTTCTCGGACTCGGACGTCATCGTCGTGGGGGGCGGGCCCTCGGGACTGATGGCGGCCAAGGAACTCTCCGAGCGGGGCGTCCAGACGATGGTCGTCGAGAAGAACAACTACCTCGGTGGCGGTTTCTGGCTGGGCGGCTTCCTGATGAACAAGGTGACCGTCCGGGACCCGGCCCAGCAGGTGCTGGACGAACTCGACGTCGACTACAAGCAGTCCCGCGATTCCGAGGGACTGTACGTCGCCAACGGGCCCGAGGCCTGTTCGGGCCTGATCAAGG
This sequence comes from Haloarculaceae archaeon, assembly GCA_036626395.1. Classification (GTDB taxonomy): domain Archaea; phylum Halobacteriota; class Halobacteria; order Halobacteriales; family Haloarculaceae; genus QS-5-68-33. The sequence goes on along the minus strand of JAZKRZ010000148.1, from coordinate 611 downwards.
CCGCCTGTGACGCCGGCGCGAAGATGCAGAACATGACGGAGTTCACCGACATCGTCATCCGCGAGGACCACCGCGTCGGGGGTATCGTCATGAACTGGACGCCGGTCCACGCGCTGCCCCGCGAGATAACCTGCGTCGACCCCATCGCCGTTGAGGGGGACCTGGTCATCGACGCGACGGGCCACGACGCGATGGCGGTCAAGAAACTCGACGAGCGCGGGGTGCTGGACGCGCCCGGTATCGAGGCGGGCGACGCGGGCATGGACGCGACCGACGACGACACCTACGGCGCGCCGGGCCACGACTCGCCCGGCCACGACTCCATGTGGGTCGGCGAGTCCGAAGACGCGGTCGTCGAACACACCGGGCTCGCCCACGACGGCCTCGTGGTGACTGGCATGGCCACGGCGACCACCTACGGTCTGCCCCGCATGGGCCCGACGTTCGGGGCGATGCTCGTCTCCGGCAAGCGCGCCGCCCAGGTCGCCATCGACGAACTCGGCGTCGACGCCGACCCGGTCGACCTCACCTCGCGCAACGTCACCCCCGCCGACGACTGATACTGTCGGACACAAGTACGTGAACACGCTCGCCGGGAACACGCTATCGAA
>JAZKRZ010000147.1:0-8024 GCA_036626395.1 Haloarculaceae archaeon | reverse complement strand
ACTCGCCCATACGTCGGCGGCATCGCCGAAAATGGGTACAACGGTCCGTATCACTCCAGCGTGATCGCGTCCTGTGCGGTGTTGCGGAGCGCGTCTGAGCGGCCGTGTTCGCCCGGCGCGATGGCGACAGTGCCGAGGCCGCGGGCGGCGGCCGCCTCCAGGACCGGTTTGAAATCCGTGTCGCGGGAGGCGACCGCGAGGACGTCGATGTCGTCCTCGACGGCGGCGGCGGTCGCGTCGACGCCGAGGCGCACGTCGACGTCGCCGCTGGTCGTGACCACCTCGAACCCGCGGGCCTCGGCGGCCTGGACCAGGCCGGAGCTGGCGTTCTCGTCGAGGTAGACCCGCGCGATGGTGACCCGGCCGTACTCCGCGCCCGCCGCCCGCAGGTCGTCGAAGTCGACCGCGAACTCGCTCCGGAAGACGTTGGGACCGTCGACGAACAGCCCGACCCGCGTCTCGCCGTGGCCGCGACCCACCGCGCCGGGACCCTCGCGCCCGTCCCGGTCGCCGCCCAGCAGCCGGTCCAGCCAGGACATGCCGGCCGGTACCCCGCCGCCGGGCATAGGTGTGGCGCTTCCGATGGCCAGGACGGCCGGGAGCGACGCTCGCCGGATTACCCGCGGTCGGGAGCACCATTCGCCGCGGTCGGTCGCGGGCGGGTGCGCGACTCGCTGGGGCCACCTACCGCCGAAGGGCTCTGCAGGGACACCGTAGTCGAAACGTTCGTAATCCCCACCCGCCGAGTAGGGGGAAATGGGTCGACTCGCCGCGCTGGTCTGTCTGGTCGCACTTCTCGTGGTCGCGCCGGTGGGTACCGTCGCCGGCGTCACCGGGAACGTCGACACCGCCGCACACGCACAGTCCGCACCGAACCCCTGCGTCGGGACTGTGACCGACGAGCCCGACCGGGCGACGGTCATGTCCATCCAGGGCGCCCGCGGCAGCGAGAAGACCGACGCGATGCTCGTCAGTTTCGCCCCCGACGGCTCGATCATCGGCGTCCACGACGCCAGTGCCAACGGCCGCTGGTGGGCCTACGACGTCGACAGACTCGCCAGCGGCGACTTCCTCATGGGCACGACGCAGGACCGCCACAGCGTCGTCGAGGAGATCGACGCCGAGACCGGTGAACACGTCTCGGTCCGGCACTTCGAGGACACGCTCGACTCCCACGACGTCGACCTGATCAACGGCGACGAGTTACTGATAAACGACATGAGCCAGGACGGCGAGGACCGCGTGTTCGTCTACAGCCTCACCAGCGAGTCGGTCACCTGGGAGTACTACTTCGCCAACCACACCGACGAGTTCCCGCGGGACGCCGGCGGCGAGTTCGGCGGCGACTGGACGCACAACAACGACGTCGAGGAGATCGAACCCGGGGTGTTCATGGTCTCGCTGAAGAACTTCCACCAGGTCGTCGCGATCAACCGCTCGACCAAGGAAGTCGTCTGGCGCCTCGGCGAGGACGGCGACACCGAGACGCTCAACCTCCAGCACAACCCCGATTACATGGTCGACGAGCAGGGCCGGCCCACGGTGATCGTCGCCGACAGCGCCAACGACCGCGTCGTCGAGTACCGCCGCGAGGGCGGCGAGTGGAACCGCACCTGGTCGCTGGTCGGCGGCGGCCTCAACGAACCGCGTGACGCCGACCGCCTGCCCGGCGGCAACACGCTCGTCTCCGACCGCCGGGGCGACCGCCTGCTCGAAGTCACGCCGACCGGCGAGGTCGTCTGGGAGGTCTACGCCCCCTGGCAGCCCTACGACGCCGAGCGCCTGGGTACGATCGACGAGTCCAGCGGCCCCGCGATGGCCGACGCCGGCGTGACCGGCGCCCACGAGATGACCGGCAGCGCCTCGCCGGACGCGGCGGACAAGGAAGCCTGTTACAGCTACATTCAGAACGTCACGAGCACGCGTCTCGTCCCCGAGGACGACCCGGGGGCCGTCGTCGCGGACGGACAGGGCGGCGGGTCGAACGGTGAGCCGACGGAGACCCGGGCCGGCGCAACTGACGGCGGCGACGGCACCGGAACCGGCGGTGACAGTGAGACCGAGAACGGCGACGGGGGGAGCGTCCTCGGTACCACGGCCGACGACAGTTCCTCGGCCTTCGGCCCGACCGGCCTGTCCACGGTGCTCGCCCTGCTCGCGGTCTTGCTCGTCACGGCCGCGCTGGCCGCTCGCGAGCGACGCTGACCCGCCGGATCGAGACGGGTGCTCGACGGAGGTGGGTATCGACCGGGCGGGGATCGACCACGTGTGCGGCGGTCCGGCGTAGCGACGAAACGAGTCGGCGTCGGCGAGTGTGGCGGACGCAGTAGCCGTCAGCCGGAAGCGAGAGCGCGAAAAGTATCAGCTTTCGTAGGTGAGAGTGGAAGGCGTCAGCGGGAGCGTCATACGGACCGTTGTAATACTGTCGGACACACGTGAGGCCACCGTTGATGGCTCGTTCGACCGGGAACGGGCGTTTCGATAGCGTGTTCCCGACGAGCGTGTTCACGTACTTGTGTCCGACAGTATAATTCGTTACCACCGTCGCGAAACACAGTGAACGCATCGGACCGTAACTCGCCCATACGTCGGCGGCATCGCCGAAAATGGGTACAACGGTCCGTATCAGTCGTCCTGTGAGAGCGGGGTCGCGGTGGCACGGGAGCTGCCGGTCGGGGCGGTGTGGCGGAAGCGCGCCCAGACGGTGATCAGGCTGGGGAGCACGAACACCGCCACCACGAACGACGTGACCATCCCGAGGACGACCAGCGTCCCGAAGCTCTGGATCTGGGGGTGGGGATGGAGGAGGAGCGCGCTGAACGCGCCGGCGGAGGTGAGCGTGCTTCCCAGCAGGGCACCGCCGGTGCCGGTGGTCGCTTCCAGCAGCGCACCCTGGACGGTGCGACCGCGTTCGAGTTCCTGAGACGACGAACGTCGAGAACACGCCGAGGGTGATCCCGTAGGCGAGTTGCTCGATCGACGCCAGTCTGTTGAGCGAGTGGCCATGAACCCGACCATCGCGGTCAGGGTCACCAGGCCCAGCGCGACGGCGACCGACGAGAGCGACCGCACCATCGGGTCGCGGACGTTCTCTTCCGCGCCCCGCTGTTCGCGGTAACGCATGAACACGTGGAGGCCGTAGTCGACGCTCAGCCCGACGATGAGGACGGGACCGATGACCAGCGTCATCCCGGCGGGGATCTGCAACCAGCCCAGGATGCCGAACATCCACAACACCGAGAGGACGACGCCCGCGAAGCCGACGACGACGTCGACCAGGTCACGGTAGGAAAAGCTCAGTACGAGGAGGATCATCAGAAGCGCGGCGGGCACGATCAGGTCCATCGTGTTCTGCATGTACTGGTCGTTCATCGCGGCGCGGGCGTGTTCGCCGGTCGTGAACAGCTCCGGGGTCTCCCGTTCCCGAGCGGTCTCGTAGAGGGCGGCGGTCGCGGCCGTGCGCGGGTTCTCCGCTTCAGCGCCGAACTGGAACACCATGCGGGTGCTCTCGGCGGTGGCCGTGCCGGGCTCGTAGGTGCTGGGCAGCAACACGAGTGCCTCGGACCCCGCCGAGAGCGTCGACCTGACGAGTCGTTCGACCTCGGACTCGCTGGTGGCTTCGAGCGCCGCGACCTGCTCGTCGAGGGTCGCGTCCTGACTGCCCGCAGCCCGCTTGGCGACGATATTCGCGACGCCGAGGACACCACGGTCACCGAGACTGGCGGCCACGGAGGCGTTCTTGGTGACGCTCTGCTGGTAGCGCAGCGACGCCACCAGTGCGGACTTCGAGAGGGCGTTGCCGCCCTCGTCCCGGACGTAGACCGACGCCGGTTGGGTCGTCCGCTCGGTCTCGTTTGCGCCGTAGTTTTCCTGCATGTACTCGTATTTCTGCCCGACGTCGCTCTCGAGGCTGACGTTGGCGCCGGCCTCGCTCTGGGTCTGGAGCTGGGTCGTCCCGAAGGCGACACCGGCCGTCACCACCAGCATCAGGATCAACACGAGGAGGTTGTGCTCGGTGACGAACCCGAACGTCTGCTCCAGGGCGTCTCTCATTGGCTCACCCCCGTTCGCGCGGCCGCGGCGGACGGCGGGTCGTTCCGGTTCCGATACGACGCGTCGCGCGTCCGCTCCCACCCGGGAACGGACGAGGGACCAGTGGGCGGTCGCTGTAACATTGCACTCGCACCGTCTCACCCTCCCTCCATATAAAGAGGAACAGGACTTCAGGGGCAGAAACTGTGCGAAAAGCGGTCCACAGTCCACACTCTCGAACCGGTTACGCCGCCGACTCTTCTCATACTGTCGGACACAAGTACGTGAACACGCTCGTCGGGAACACGCCAGCGAAACGCCCGTTCCCGGTCGAACGAGCCACCGACGGTGGCCTCACGTGTGTCCGACAGTATCAGTCCAGTTGGGGCAGGGAGGCCTCGTTGGCCTCGATCAGGTCCCTGGTCATGGCGTGGATCTCGTCGAGCGTACACGCCGCGGCAGAGAGCGGGTCGAGTTTCACCGCGCGGTGGACCTTCTCGCGGTCCCCCTCCAGGGCAGCCTCGACGGCGAGCCGGTTGACCGTCGAGTGCTGGCGCGGGAAGGCGGCGATGGACGCGGGCAACTCGCCCACCGAGCAGGGACTGACGCCGGTCCCGTCGACGAGCACGGGTACCTCGACGCAGACGTCCTCGGGCAGGTTCTCTATCGCGTTCGTCTCGTTGGAAACGTTGAGGTTCATTCTTCGAGGGGTGTCGGTTTCGACCGAGTGGATCAACCGGGAGGCGTACTCCTCGGAGCGCTCGGTACCGACGGCGTCGAGGTCGACGCCGAGATCGGGGTCGTCACGCTTCTCCGAGCGCTCTTTCCACCCCTCCAGGTACGTGGCGGTCGGCATCCGCTCGGCGTAGTCGGTACCGGTCATCGCCTCGATGGTCTCGTCGTCGGTCCGGAAGTACGGGACGTACTCGGACATGTGGTGGGACGATTCGGTGGGGAAGTAGCCGAAGTGTTTCAGCATCTCGAATCGAACCGTGTCGCGCTCGTAGGTCGCGGGGTCCGCGGCGGCCTCGCGGAGAGCGGGATAGAGGTCTTCGTCGTCGCGTTCGAGTTCCAGGAACCACGCCACGTGGTTGATACCGGCTACCCAGTAGTCGAGTTCGTCCTCCGGGACGCCGACGTAGTCGGCGATGGCCGACGCCGTGTGTGGGACCGAGTGACAGAGGCCGACCGTGTCGACGTCGGTGGCCTCGAACATCGCGGTACAGAGTATCGACATCGGGTTCGTGTAGTTGAGCAGGAGCGCGTCGGGACACAGTTCCGCCATGTCGGCGGCGATGTCGAGCAGCACCGGGATCGTACGGAGTCCGCGGAAGATCCCGCCGGGGCCGATGGTGTCGCCGATCGCCTGTTTCACGCCGTACCGCTCGGGGATCCGGATCTCGTTCTCGAAGGGTTCGGTGCCGCCGACGTTGATCATGTTGAGGACGTAGTCCGCCCCGTCCAGGGCCTCGCGGCGGTCGGTCGTCGCCTCGACGGTGGCGTCGAGGCCCTCGTTGTCGACGATGGCCTCGGCGACCTGGCGGGTCTGGTCCAGGCGGTGTTCGTCGATGTCCATGAGCGCGAGTTCGCTGTCCGCGAGTTCGGGAAACGAGAGGATGTCGCCGACGAGATTGCGAGCGAAGACGATGCTACCCGCGCCGATGAAGGCGATCCGTGGCATGGTCCGGGAAACCCGCCGGCTACAGATAAACTCGGGGAACGCGGAAACCCGCGACGTCCGGCCGGGAGCCCGCGGACCTACGCCGGTTCGTGGTCGCCGACCGATTCGTCGTCCCTGTCGCTGTTCCCGCCCCCGTTCCCGTCGGTGTCGACCAGGCCGCGCGCGAGGGCGGCAGCGGCGGCTTCCTTGACGTCCTCGTACATCGGGATGTCCTCCTCGTGGAGCGTCAGGAACGCGAGCGACCGGATCACGTGGGCGATGACCTCGGGGCTGGAACCCCGGAGCGCGCCGTGGTCGTACCACGCTTCGACGTACGGGAGGAAGTAGCCGACGTCGCGCTCCTGCTCGGCTGCCAGCTCGTCGTCGGAGAACTGGTCTCTGAGCCGGTCCAGTTCGTCTCCGACGACGAGATGACGGGGTATCTGCCACCGGTCGAACGCGCCGGAGTCCCGGAGATCCGGATGACCGACGGCCCGATGGGGATCCGCGCGGACGGCGCGACGCTGTTCCCGGCGTCGATCGGCCTCGCGGTCGCGTTCGACGCCGACCTCGCCGAGCGGTTCGGCCGGGCGATCGGCGCCGAGGACGAGAACTTCTGTATCGCAGATAGCGGTTCATTACAGATACCAGTGCCCGCCCGCGAGTGACGACAGAGTTACGTCACTGGCGGGCACTCCTCCGGTATGGCGCTCAGGCAGTCGCCGCTGGCGGGGGCACACGCCGACAGGGGCGCAAAGACCACGGATTTCGGCGGCTGGGAGATGCCCGTCGAGTTCGATTCCATCCGGGTCGAACACGAGGCGGTCCGCTCGACCGCGGGTCGCTTCGACGTCTCGCACATGGGACAGTTGCTCGTCTCCGGGCCAGACGCCGCCGAACTCACCGACCGCCTCGTCTCCGACGACGTCCGCGGTCTCGGCCGCGGGGAAGCGTGCTACGCCGCAATCACCGACGAGGCGGGCGTGATGCTGGACGACACCGTCGTCTATCACCTCCCCGGGGCGTGGCTCGACGGATCGCACCTCGTCGTCCCGAACGCCGGCCACGGCGCCGAGATGGCCGACCGCTGGCGCGAGCACCGCGACGCGTGGGGCCTCGACGCGACCGTCGAGAACCGCACCGAAGACGTCGCAATGGTCGCCCTCCAGGGTCCCGACTCGCTGGCGTTGCTCGCGAGCGAGACCGACGGAGACCTCGACGCGCTGGGGTTCTTCGAGGTGACAGTCGCCGACGTGGCGGGCGTCGAAGCGCTCGTCGCCAACACCGGCTACACCGGCGAACCCGGCGTCGAGATACTCTGTCCGTGGGAGGAGGCGGCGACGGTCTGGAGTGCGCTGGACTGTCAGCCCTGCGGCCTGGGTGCCCGGGACACCCTCCGCCTGGAGATGGGTTTTCTGCTCTCGGGACAGGACTTCGACCCCGAGGAGAACCCCCGCACGCCCTTCGAGGCCGACATCGGCTTCGCGGTCGACCTGGCGGGCGAGTTCGTCGGGCGCGACGCGCTCGCGGACGCGACCGACCCCGCCGAGCGACTCCAGGGCGTCAGACTCGACGAACGCGGCGTCCCCCGCGAGGGGTATCCGGTCACGACGCCCGACGGCGACCCGCTCGGGACGGTCACCAGCGGGACGATGAGTCCAACGCTGGGCGAGGGGATCGGCCTCGCGTACCTCCCGGCGGACCTCGAAGCGAACACCGCGGTCGCGGTCCAGATCCGCGGCGAAGGGAAAGACGCACGGACCTGCGACACACCATTCCTCGACAGATGAGTTTCGACGTACCCAGCGACCTGCACTACCTCGACACCCACGAGTGGGTGCGGGTCTCCGACGGCACGGCACGCATCGGCATCTCCGACTTCGCACAGGACGAACTCGGCGACGTGGTCTTCGTCGACCTCCCGGACGAGGGCGAGGCGGTCGAGGCCGGCGACGCGTTCGGCGTCGTCGAGTCCATCAAGGCGGTCTCGGACCTGTACGCACCGGTTTCGGGGACCGTAACGGCGGTCAACGACGACCTCGAGGCCGAGCCGGAACTGCTCAACGAAGACTCCTACGGCGAGGGGTGGCTGATCGAACTCGAACCGGCCGACGAGTCCGAACTCGACGACCTCCTCGACGCCGACGCCTACGAGGACCAGATCGCCTGACCGCTGGCGTTCCCCGCCGTTCTCGTGAATCACCCGCCCTGAGCGTCGGGGCCGCATCCCCGACCCGTAAACCGCATGTCGCGATAGCAAATCGCCGGTCGGTCGGCCACGTTTTCGGGATGTGGATTGCTACAAACCACTAGTCCACTGATAGATCATGCA
>JAZKRZ010000146.1:0-8144 GCA_036626395.1 Haloarculaceae archaeon | reverse complement strand
GGCACCGTGGATCTGGCTCTTGGTTTTCCCGAGGTCGCGGAGCTTGCCGGTCTCCTAGGCCCCCTGGGCCTCCTCGATGGCGGAGCGGCGTTCACCCTGGGCTTCGAGGATCATGGCACGGCGTTTGCGCTCGGCGGAGGTCTGTTGCTCCATCGCCTGCTGGACGTCCTTGGAGGGGTTGACCTCGCGGACTTCGACGCTCTCGACGCGGATCCCCCACTCGTCGGTCGGTTCGTCGAGTTCGCGGCGGATCTTCGCGTTGATCTCCTGGCGCTTGTTGAGCGTGTCGTCGAGTTCCATGTCGCCCAGCACCGCGCGCAGCGTCGTCTGGGCGAGGTTCGAGACGGCCCGCTTGTAGTCGTCGACCTCCAGGAAGGCCTTGCGGGCGTCCATGACCTTGATGTAGACGACGGCGTCGGCCGTCACGGGCGAGTTGTCCCGCGTGATCGCTTCCTGTCGCGGGACGTCGAGGGTCTGGGTCCGCATGTCGAAGGGGTAGGTCTTCGAGACGAACGGCGGGACGAAGTTGATACCCGGTTCGAGGAGTTTGCGGTACTCGCCGAAGACCGTCAGCGCGCGCTTCTCGTAGGCGTTGACGATCTCCACCATCTGGTAGACCATCACCACGGCGATCGCCAGCAACACCAGAGCGACGATCGAGACCACTCCCCCGAGGGATTGCAGCGGGACCGCGGGTACTGCGGGGATCATGCGCTCGAACTTGGGTCCAGCGTGTGAAGAGTGTTGGGTTGGCGACCACAGAGAGCGCGCCTCCCGGAGGCGGGTCGACAGCGTGGCGGTCAGGCCGTATCCCGCTCGAACTCGCGGTCGCGGGAGTCGGCGGTGTCGGTCGCGTCCTCGTCCGTCGCGGGACTGTCGTTCGACCCGACCGCGCGCCCGCGCGCGAGTTCGCGGTCGATCTCGTCGCGTCCGTCGACGGCCTCGACGGTGACGACGTTGCCGCCGCCGGGGTCGACGACCATCACCTCGGTGCCCTCCGCTATCTCGCCGTCGACGCTGCGGGCCCGGAAGTAGGGATTGAAGCCGCCGTCGTCGAGTTTCACCTCGCCACTCTCGGGCGTGACGCGCTCGGTGACCCGGCCGGTCGACCCGCGAAGCGAGTCCGAGTCGGTGGTCTGTTCGGCCCCCTTGCCGCCATAGAAGTCGAACTGGCGGTAGACGTAGAAGGTCGCGGCGCCGGCACCGAGCACGACCGCCGCGAGGATCGCCGGCGCGAGCAAGCCCAGCGACGACGGCAGGAGTAATCCGATCAGTCCGGCGACCAGCAGCGCCACCCCGAGGACGATGAAGTGTGCGCCCGGTGCGAACGCCTCGGCGATGGTCAGGCCGGCGCCTGCCAGCAGGAGAAAGAGTGGGAGATTGTTCCCGATCCAGCCGAGCACCGACGCTTGCATACCCTGTCGTAAGGCTGGCGCACCGAAAACACTTCTGGCGGCGGGTTTCGGACCGGGCGACGGCGCTCGGCCGCTCAGAACCGCCGAAAGACCGCGTAGAGGACGCCGGCGGCGACGACGATGGCGCCGACGATGACGCCGGTCGTCTCCGGGTCGACCCCCAGCAGTCCGGCGAAGACGAGCGCCGTGAAGACGGCCCCGATGGTCGCGAAGACGACGTTCTCGAACTCCGGCGTACCCGGTTCGACCGGCGCTTTCGGTGAGAGCGTCCCCGCGACGTTGCCCCCCTCCTCGCCCACACCCTCGGACCCGCCGACCCTGACTGTCGGGCCGTCGTCGTTCTCGCCGACCGTCACGCCCCGGGCGTCGCGTTCCCCGTCCGTCTCCGCGACGGCGTCGGACGGCGAGCGCTCGCTCCCCTCGCCCTCGTCGTCGGGCCCCACCTCGTCGACCGAGAAGCGCCACTCGTCGTCGTCGTCGGCCATGCCGGCCCTAGCGACCCGCCGTAGAAAGGGCTTGCCGTCGCGCGCCTGCGGACACGCTCGCCGGCCCCACCGCGCGTGCCCTCAGCGGACTTTCTCGCCGGGTTCGGCGTCCTCGTGGGTGGTCAAAAGGTCCGCCTGCTCGCCGGCGGCCAGCACCATCCCGTTGGACTCGTAGCCGAACAGGTCGGCCTTCTCCATGTTCGCGAGCAGGACGACTTTCTGTCCCGGCAACTCGGTGAGGTCGTGCAGCTGTTTGATGCCGGCGACGACCTGTCGCGTCTCGACGCCGATGTCGACCGTCAGCAGGGCGAGGTCGTCGGCGTCCTCGATCGGTTCGGCCGTCTCGATGCGCCCGACCCGGATATCGAGGTCCTGGAAGTCATCGAAGCTGATCCGCTCGTCCGCGAGTGGCTCGACGTCCATACCAGCGTCGTCGGCCTCGGCGGTCTCGTCGCTTTCGGTCTCGGTCTCGCCTTCCTCGCCCCCGGCGGCGTCCTCGACGCGCTCGTCGAGCTTGCGGTTGAGCTCCTCGACGCGTTCGTCCTCGACCTTCTCGAAGAGTTCGTCGGGTTCGCCGAACTCGGCGGGCGGGGCCTCGAGCGCGTCGCCGAGGGTGGCCGCGGCGACGGTGCCGTCCGCGTCGAGCTGGTCCCACAGGCGCGCGGCAGCCGCGGGGGCCGCGGGGTAGACGAGCACCGCGACGGCTCTGGCGACCTGCACGCAGTCGCGGATGACCGGCGCGGCCTCCTCGTCGTCGAGGTTCCAGGGCTCGTGGCGCTGGATGTACTCGTTGCCAAAGCCCGCGAGTTCGACGGCGGCCTGCGTGGCCCTGCGCGTCGAGTAGTCCCGGACCGCGGCCTCGAACTCGTCGACGGCGTCCTCGATGCGCTCGCGTACTTCGGGGGAGACGTCCGCGTCGGGCGTGCCGCCGTAGTTGCGGTGGGCAAAGAGCAGCGAGCGGTAGGCGAAGTTGCCGACGTTGCCGACGAGTTCGCCGTTGACCCGCTCGGCGAAGCGGTCCCAGGAGAAGTCGATGTCGTCCTGGAAGCCGCCCACGGTCGTGAGGTAGTACCGCAACGTGTCGGGGCTGAAGCCCTCGTCGATGAACTCGCGGGCCCAGATGGCCCGGTTGCGACTCGTCGAGAAGGCGTCGCCGTCGAGGTTCATGAAGCCGCTGGCGACGACCGCCCGCGGTTCGGCGAAGCCCGCGACCCGCAGCATCGACGGCCAGAATATCGTGTGGTGCTGGATGATGTCCCGCCCGATGACGTGGACGATCTCGCCGCCGCCCGGCGCGGGTTCGTCGACCGCGTCGGCCGCGCCGTCGGCGCGCCAGGCGGCTTCCCAGTCGTACTCGTCGGTCCCGACGCGCTCGGTGTACTGGCGCGTCGAGGCGATGTACTCGATGGGCGCGTCGACCCAGACGTACAACACGAGGTCGGCGTCGCCGGGGTACTCGAACCCCCAGTCCAGGTCCCGCGTGATACACCAGTCCTCCAGTCCCTCCTCGATCCACTGGCGGGGCTGGTTCCGGGCGTTGGAGGTCCCCTCCAGCCTGTCGAGGAACGCCGACAGGTAGTCCGCCAGCTCCGAGACGCGGAAGAACTTGTGGGTGCGCTCGCGGTACTCCGCCGGGTTCCCGGAGATGACCGAGACGGGGTTCTCGACCTCGCCGGGTTCGAGGTGGCGCTGGCAGCCGTCGTCGCACTCGTCGCCGCGGGCCTCCGCGCCGCAGTAGGGGCAGGTCCCCTCGACGTAGCGGTCCGGGAGCGGCTGTTCCTCCTCGGGGTCCCAGGCGACGAGGACCTCGTCCTCGTAGACGTATCCCTCGGCTTCCAGGGCCTCGACGATCTCGTAGGTCAGCTCGCGGTTCGCCTCGTCGTGGGTCGTCCCGTAGTTGTCGAAGTCGACGCCGAAGTCGGCGAACGTCTCGGCGTACTGCTCGTGGCGCTCGCGGGCGAGGCTCTCGGGGTCGACGCCCTTCTCCAGGGCCTCGACGGCGACGGGCGTCCCGTGCATGTCCGTCCCGCAGACGAACGCGGTCTCCTGACCGAGGGTGCGAAGCGCCCGCGTGAGGACGTCGCCGCCGACGTACGTGCGCAGGTGCCCGATGTGCAGGTCGCCGGTCGGGTATGGCAGCCCGCAGGTGACGACGGCGGGGTCGTCCGTGGGGAACTCCTCGTGGCTCATACTACTCGATACCTCCAGTCGGCTCTTTAACGCGGTGATCTCCGGTCATCGTCGGTTCTGTCGCTTGCGTTCGGTCGTGAATGGGCACTGCCGTGGCTGTCGACGCGACGTCGGCCGGGATTCGCCCGGTCGGGTCGGCCGGCGACGGCCGGCGGCGGAGTATGAGCCCGCGACGGTCCGATGGGTCCACCCGGCGCTACAGAGCAATCGGACGCATACGCCGGGTAGGGGAGGTCATCACGAGCGTATTGCCTCCGGCGGGATAAAAAATCACCGCGGGCTGCGACACCGCCCCGCACGGTCCCAGACCGGTCGCGGACGGCGTCGACCCGCGCGGTTGTCGGTCGGTCGCGCCGGTCGCAGCACCTTCTCGACGCCCGACACCGGGTCAGTACACCCCGCCATCGTCTCCGGTCTGTGTGTCCGTCCCCGCCGGGGCGTCTGTCGGCGGACTCCCGGGCGTCGCTGTCGGCGTCGTCTCGTCGACGCTCATCCCCTCCACGACGACGAGGCGGCCGAGCATCTCGGGCGGGTGGAACCGACAGACGTAATCGTACGTGCCGGGGTCGTTGATCGTCACCGACCCGTCTTCGCCGGGCTGGACCGTGACGTCGACGTCCGCGGCCGGTGCGGTGACCGTGTGCGGGACCGAGTCGGCATTGGGGAACGCGATGGCCTGGCCAGTCGGCACTCGCGCGACCAGCGGGTCGTAACTGAAGCCGGTGATCTCGACCGTCGTCGCGTCCGTGGCGCTGACCCCCTCGAGCTGGTCCCAGTTGTAGTCGGGGTACTCGCTCTGTGCGCCGGACTCCGACCCGCCGCCAGTCGTGGTCATCGCCGGGGTCGCCGTCGCAGTCGCCGCCGGCGTGGAGTCGCCGTCGTCAGACCCGTCCGAGCCGTCGGACCCGCCACCGTCTCCGTCCCCGTCCCCGTCACCGCTACATCCGGCCACCGTAACGCCGGTCGCGACCACTGCCATCGACCGGAGGTACGCGCGCCTGTCTCGCATGTACATGTTTCAAGCGGCGAAGGCGTCGTAAATCAACCTTCTCCGAACGGCGTCCGGATTCCGTCCGAAATTCGCCGGTGTGGGGTTCAGGGCCAGCGTGACACCGCTCACTTCCAGGTGATCCAGACGAGAAAGGCGAGTGCGACCGTCTCGAGGACGTTCAGGACCATCGTCCCCTGCTGTGCGATGGAGGCGGAGTAGTACACCCAGTCGTGGAAGGTCGGGTGGAGCGTGTAGAGGTACAGCGCCAGCAGGTTCTGGGCGAGGAGCACCGCCGCGAACACGAGCAGCCCGAGGGTGTGCTGGGCGCCGTGCGAGCGGTAGTTGCGGACCCAGACGAACGCGAGCCCGGCGAGTAAGACGACGTTGACCGCGACGGCGCCGCGAGCGACCTCGAACCAGACGGTCGTCATCGCGGCCCTCCGGGTGGGATGGCCATCGTCCCGTGTTCGACGGCCGGCCTGTTATACGCTGTCCAAATTTCGTCCACACTCGGTGTCGCTCTCTCGGCTGTCATGACTCGTCCTCCAGTACGGTGTCGAGAACTTCCTCGACGGTCTCGCGGTTGGCCCGGACCTGCTCGGTCGGCAGGTAGACGGCGCCGTAGTCGTCACCGCTCGCGGTGACGACGTTGTTCTCCTCCAGGACCTCGAGGTGGTGGCGGACGGTGGTGTAATCCAGGTCGAGCGCCTCGGCCAGTCTGTTGGCGTTGCGCGGCTGTTCGTCGAGAGTGCGGAGGATCCGCGCCCGGTTCTCACCGCCCCGGGTGCTGGCAAACACGTACCAGAGCACCCCCTCCATACCTCCCTCAGAGACGGCCCCGGCTTGTAAGCGCACCGGCGTCGCGACCCGCCGTCCGGTCGTACTGTCGGACACAGGTACGTGAACGCGCTCGTCGGGAAGACGCCACCGACACTCGCGCCTGTCGAACGAGCTACCGAACGGTGGTCTCGCCAGTGTCAGACGGTATCAGTACCAGTCCAGGTCGGCGACGAACGACCGGAGCATCGCCCGGGTGACGTGGGGCATACAGACGACCCGGAGTTCGTCGGCGCCGGTTTTCGAGACGCGCCAGCCCAGTTCGCGCAGGCGGTCGGTCATCGGGACCGACAGGTCCGCCGCCACCAGGGGGAGCTGTGGGTCGACGACGTCGTGGCCCCGGGCGGCGAACTGGTCGGCCAGCCACTCGGCGTCGGCCATCGACGTCTCGAACTGCTCGCGGTACCCGCCGGGCCACAGTTCCTCCATCGCCGCCACCGCGCTCGCGACGCCCGCGCCGCTTCGCGTCCCCGTGAGCGTCATCTGCGAGCGCGACTCCAGATAGGGCGTCTCCACGGCGAGTCCCGCGAGCAGGTCCTGCGAACGGGCGAGCAACCCACCCGAGGGGACCGCGGCCCGTCCCAGTTTGTGGGGGTCGACGGTGAGGGTGTCGACGTCGGCGTGGCCGAAGTGCCACTCGAACCCGGTAAAGGGCAGCGCGAAACCGCCCCACGCGGCGTCGACGTGACAGAGCGCGCCCGCGTCGTGGGCGAGGTCCGCGACGGCGGGCACGGGGTCGACGTAGCCGTACTCGGTCGAGCCCGCGACGGCCACGACGCAGACGGTGTCCCCGTCGACGAGTCTCGCCAGCGCGTCGGGGTCGGCGCGGTGGTCGACCGTCGGTGCCGTCCGCAACTCGACGCCCAGCACGTCGGCGGCCTTCCTGAAGCTGAAGTGTGCGCTGTCGGGGGCGACGACGTTCGGGTCGTCAGTGTCGGCGCGGTTGCGCGCGATCCGCACCGCCTGGATGTTGGCCTCGGTCCCGCCGCTCGTGACGTAGCCCGGCGGGTCGACGTCGGGGTGTCCGGTCACCTCGCCCAGCAGTTCGACCGCCCGGTCCTCGAGGTCGGCGACGGTCTCGTAGGTCCCCGGGTCGCCGGGGTTCGTCGCGAGAAAGCGCTCGGCCGCTCGCCGCGCGGCCGGGTGGGGTTCGGTGCACATCGACGAGAGGACCCGCTCGAAGTCCTGCGGTTCGGCCAGGTCTGCCGACTGTGCCATCACCGGGTAGTAGGTCGGGACCGCTTTAGCGGTTGTGGAAGCCCGCGAAACGCCGGTCCGGGCGTCCGTGTCGCCGGGGGCCGTACCGGGACGAGGGGACTTATGCGCCCGGGTCGTCTCTGGCCGGGTATGACGACACCGCTTGCGGACGACGCCGCACTGGTCACCGGGGCGAGTTCCGGCATCGGCGAGGCGACGTGCCACGCGCTGGCCGACGCGGGCGCGGCCGTCGCGCTCGCCGCCCGCCGCGAGGAGCGCCTCGAAGCCATCGCTGCCGACCTCGAATCGGAGTACGGCGTCGACGCCCTCGTCGTGCCGACCGACGTCACGGACGTCCCCGCCGTCGAATCGATGGTCGAGACCACCGCCGACGAGCTGGGCGGCCTCGACATCCTCGTCAACAACGTCGGTCTCGCCCGCGGCGAGGGCGTCGAAGACCTCTCCGACGAGGACTACCGCACGATGATGGACGTCAACGTTGACGGCTACTTCTTCCCGACCCGCGAGGCACTGCCCCACGTCCGCGAGTCGGGCGGGACGCTGGTGTTCATCGGCAGTTTCGCCGGACAGTACCCCCGCCCGGGTAATCCGGTCTACGCCGCCACGAAGTGGTGGGTCCGCGGCTTCGCCAAGAGCGTCTCCGCCGACGTCGGCGACGACGACGTCGCAGTCACCGTGGTCAACCCCGCCGAAGTGCGCACCGAGTTCGGCGGCAACGACGGCGAGGCCTTCGAGGACCGGTTCGAACCCGGTGAGGTTTCAGAGCCCGAAGAGGTGGCGGCGGCGGTCAGGTTCGCGGCCGAACAGGACCCCTCGATGGTCTCGGAACTGGACCTGTATCGGCGGGACAAGCTGACGTTCTTCTGAGTTCGGGTTCGTGGCGAGAGGGTTGCTGTTCGAAGAATGTCAGACAGTCCACCATTCTCAGTGGCGCGCGCTGTCGCTCGCGTTTATTTACCAGAATTGAGGCGAGAATGCCCCGTCCTCAAGGAGCGAACGGTAGTGAGT
>JAZKRZ010000145.1:0-8207 GCA_036626395.1 Haloarculaceae archaeon | reverse complement strand
ACCTGAACGCCAAGACGCGCGAGAAGGTCGACGAGGCCCAGGAGCACCGCGAGAAACGCGACGAGCTCAACCAGAAGGTTCAGGAACACAAGGAAAAGCGCAACGAGCTCAACGCCGAGGCCAACGAGCTCTTCGACGAGGTCGAGCAGCTGCGCGACGACCTCGAGCTCGACGAGGGCAAGGACATCGAGCAACTCGAGAGCGAGATCGAGGACCTCGAGTTCAAACAGCAGACCGAGGTCCTCTCGGCCGAGGACGAGCGCGAACTCATCGAGAAGATCGAGGACAAGCGCGAGAAGCTCGCGGAGAAAAAGGAGAAGCTCAACCAGGGCGACGACCTCGAGGAACTCAAAGACGAGGCCGAGGAGATCCGCTCTGAAGCCTCCCGGCACCACCAGAAGGTGACGGAACTCGCGGACGAGGCCCAGAAACACCACAACCAGATGATCGAGGCCTACCGCGAGGCCGACGAGATCCGCGACGACGCCGACGAGATGCACGAGAAGTTCGTCGACGCCCAGGAGGCCGCGGACCAGCACCACGAGGACTTCGTCCGCGTCCAGAAGCGCCTGCGCGAACTGGACAAGAAAGAAGAGGAAGAAGAGCGCGAAGCCCGCAAGGAAAAAGAGGAGGCCGCCCGCGAGGAGGCCGAGGAGATCTACCAGAAGTTCAAGGAAGGCGAGACCCTCGACACCGAGGACCTGATGAAGCTGCAGAACACGGGGCTGCTGTAGGCGACGCCGACGTTTCCTGCGTTCTTTGCCCGCGAGCCGTACGTGAACCGGCGCGACCGATGCCGTAGCGGCCGCTACGCCGTCTCCGGGACCGGGTCGGCCAGCACGACCGCCTCGCCGTCGACCACGGTCTCGCCGGCACCGTCGGTGACCGTCGTCGACAGGCGGTAGCGACGGTTCCCGATGTCCTCGACGACCTCGCACTCGGCGGTGACGCGGTCGCCGACGTCGACGGGCCCGAGGTAGCTCACTTCCTGGGAGAGGTAGATGACGAGTCCGGGCAACCGTGCGAGCGCGGCGCTGATCGTGCCCGCGACGAGCGTGCCGTGGACGATGCGGCGGCCAAAGCGCGTGCCAGTGGCGTACTCGTCGTCGAGGTGGAGGCGGTTGGTGTCGCCGCTGGCATCGGCGAAGGCCTCGACCTCCGTCTCGTCGAGGGGCTTCGAGAAGCGGACGACGTCCCCGACGCCGATCGACTCGGTGGGGCCGACGGACTCGACGGTCCAGTCGTCTTTCTCGTAGGCCGTGTCCGGACGAGTGCTCCGGCGGACGCGGTCGTCACCCGCCCCGCGGTCCCCGGTCGGCCAGCGGACGTGCGGGAGGAAGTGTGCGAGGTCAGTCGTCGTCACGATCCCGGCGAGTTCGCCGTCCGTGACGACGGGGAGTTTCTCGATCCCGTGTTCGCGCAGGGTTCGAGCGGCAGCGACGACCGTCTCGTCTTCGCCGACGGTGTGGACGGGCGTCGACATGACCGCCTCGACCGCCGTGGAGTCGGGGTCGCCGCCGGTCGCGACCAGCGAGACGACGTCGGATTCGGTGACGATGCCGACGACCGCCTCGTCGACGACGAGGACCGAGCCGACCGCTCGCTCGTGGAGGCGTTCGGCCGCCTCCAGGGCTGTCGCGTCGGGGCTGACCGTCTCGACGGCCGTGCGCATCACCTCGGAGACTGCGGGCGGGCCGATCATGGTACCCGATTCGCCCGCACCCGTCTTGAAGGCTGGCCGGTCCGTGTGACCGGACTCGCTCGGCCGTACGACGCAACCGCCGAGGCGCGCGCTGTCGCGCGCTTTCGTGCGCGCGACGGTATCGTGCGAGGGATGAGCGAGCGACGGTGGAGCGAGCGAATCGGCTGGGGAGGCGCGTGGTTTGCGGTCGCGGTGCACTCCTGTGCGGTTCCTGGTGGACTGAAAGGGCGAGGCCCGCTCGCGACGGAGGTGAGCCGCTGAGCGGGCTCTATTCGAGCGAACGGAGTGCGCGGGGATATCCCGCTCAGCGACCGCGAGCGGGCCGAGGGCTTTCGTCGGTCGCCGTCGACGGGGGACGAGACGAGAACGGGCCGGTCACCAGTCGAAGGCCTCGTGGACGGCCCGTCCCTCGTCGTTGAGGACCGGGCCGGTGACGTCGGTGACGCCGTCCAGGATCGCGGCGGCGCGAACCGGCGTCTCGCCGCCCTTTGCGTCGCCGGTGAACTCGCGCAGTTCGTGGGCACCGACGCTGTAGACGACGCGGGCGAGCCCCACCGACCTGAGACCGCCGGCGCACATCGGGCACGGTTCCGTGCTGGTGTACATCACGGTCCGGGCACGCTCGTCGGGGGCGAACTCGCGGTCGGCCTCGACGGCGAGGTCCAGTTCCGGGTGGCGCCGCAGGTCGGCCTCGGTGACGACGCGGTTCGAGGCCTCGGCGACGACCGCGTCGTCGCGGACCAGCACCGACCCGAACGGGCGGTCGCCGCGGTCGACCGCCTCGCGGGCGAGTTCGATGGCCCGGGTCACGTGACGCTCGTGGTCGAAGGTGTCGAAGGAACTACTCACGGGCGTCGTTCGCACTCCGGGAACAAATGCGTCGGGGAGGACCCCACCCGTGCAATCAAGCCCGTCGAACCCATAGACGGGTGCGATGGCACCGACCGTTCGGCTGGAGCCAGGTCCGCGGGTGGTCGACGCCTCGCTCCTCGTGGCCGTCGTCGTCCTGCTGGCGACGGGCGTCGCGAGTCTCGTCTCCGGCCGGCCGACGGGGGCGTGGGTGTTCGACGTCCACGTCGTGGCGGGCCTCGCGACGGTGGTCCTGCTCGCCTGGAAGCTCAGGCGGGTGCGCCACCGCGTGGCGCCCGACCGGCTCGACGCCACCCGGGGGATTTCGGTCCTGCTGGCCGTCGTCGCGAGTGCCGCGCTCGCGACCGGTATCTGGTGGGTGTTCGGCGGGCGTCTCGACCTCGGTCCGTGGGGCCTGCTGAACCTCCACATCGGCCTCGGGCTGCTCGTTCCCGTCCTGCTGGTGGTCCACCTGCGCCGGCGCTTCGCGCTCCCCCGGCGAGAGGCGGTCACCGACCGGCGCAACGCGCTGCGGTATGCGGCGGTACTGGGGACCGGCGCGGTCGCCTGGCGGGCACAGGAAGCGACCAACGCCGTGCTCGACACCGCCGGGGCGAAGCGACGGTTCACCGGGTCCCGCGAGACCGGCAGCGACGACGGCAACGGCTTCCCCGTCACTTCCTGGGTCGCCGACGACCCCGACCCCGTCGACGAGCACGAGTGGACGCTCTCGGTCTCCGGGCGCGTCGCCACACCGCTGGAACTCACC
Source organism: Haloarculaceae archaeon (assembly GCA_036626395.1). Classification (GTDB taxonomy): domain Archaea; phylum Halobacteriota; class Halobacteria; order Halobacteriales; family Haloarculaceae; genus QS-5-68-33. Next base: position 4,887 of record JAZKRZ010000145.1, on the reverse strand, counting down.
CACGAGGAGGTGACGCCTGGCGGCGACGGTGCCGGCGGCGGAAAAGCGGACGGGGCGGCCGCCGAGTCGGCCGTCGACCCGGGTGCGGAGAGGCGCGCGCTGCTGGACTGTACGAGCGGGTGGTACTCCGAACACGACTGGCGGGGCGTCCGCGTGGGCGACCTGTTGGACGCCGCCGACCCCACCGAGGGCGCCGCGTGGGTCCAGTTCCGGTCGGTGACGGGCTACCGCTGGAGCCTCCCCGTCGAGGAAGCCCGGGACGCGTTGCTCGCGACGCGAGTCGACGGCGACGCGCTCTCACACGGCCACGGCGCACCGATGCGCCTGGTCGCACCCGGGCGCCGTGGGTTCCAGTGGGTCAAGTGGGTCGAGGACGTGCGCGTGACCCGGCGGCGCGGACTCGGCGAGTGGATAGCCGTGTTCGTCAGCGGGCTCGATAGCTGACCGGTCCGGTCAGACGAACGACGGCCCCGAGACAGTCTCGTCCTCGGCCTCCTTCCAGGAGTGAGTCGGCTCCCAGTCGAGCAGGTCCCGTGCTTTCGCCGTCGAGAAGCCCGACTCGTCGCCCTCCAGGTCACACTCCCCGGGGAGGGACCCGTAACCGGCCTCGATGGCCTCGGCCGTGGGAACGCCGAGGAAGTTGTCGGCGGCGAAGGCGTTGTATATCTCGTGGCCGCCGACGTCGGCGTCGAGCGCGGCCTCGACCATGTCGACCACGTCCCGGATGTCGATGTAGGACCACAGATTGCCGAAGCGACCCGCGGAGTCGAGCGAGAACTCCTCGCGGATTTCGGTGACGAAGTACCGACCGGGGTACTGTATCCAGGAGGGCCGGACCGAGACGACGGAGACGTCGTAGGCGTTTTTCACGCGCTCGGCGGCGGCCTCGCCGGCGAGTTTCGACGTCTCGTAGGCGTTCCACGGCCGCGGGGGGTGGTCCTCGGTCACCGGGAGGTGTTCGGGGAGTTCGGGTTCGGGGTAGTGAGTGCCGTAGACCGTCTCGCTGGAGGCCCAGACGACGTCGGCGCCGGCCCGGCCCGCGGCTTCGAGGACGTTGAACGTGCTCATGGCGTTGTTCTCGTAGACGTGCCCGCCGGCGTGGTTCTCCTCGTGGGGGATGTTGCCGAAGTGAACGACCGCCGTCGGGTCGTGGTCGACGACCGTCTCCCAGGCGTCGGCACGCTCGGTCAGGTCCACGGCCTGGAAAGAGACCCCGTCGACGGCGGTGTCGGCGGGGAGTTCCAGGTCCACGGCCACGACGTCGTAGTCGAAGCGGAGCCGTTCGACGATCCAACTGCCGGCGCCGCCGAGGGCACCGGTGACGATGACTGTCTCGGGCATACGTTCCCTGTGGGGGCGTTGCGGATAACCGCTCGGATACCCTCACAGGAGTGCCGCGAGCGTCGCGAAATCGGGTACCGTCGTATCCGACGCGCCGGCGTCGACGTGGACCGCCTCGAAGCCGTTCTCGCGAGCGCCCGCGACGTCGGGTTCGTAGTCGTCGCCGACCATGACCGGTGACGCGTCGTCGGGGTCGCGTCCGGTCGCCCGCTGGGCGCGTTCCCGCGCGGCCTCGTAGATGGCCGCGTCGGGTTTCGTCGCCTCGATGGCGGGGTCGTGGGAGGCCACGCGGACGTCGAAGTACTCCAGCAGTCCCTGGCGTCCGACCTTGCCGAACTGGACCCCGGGTACCCCGTTGGTCAGGAGTCCGAGGGTGTGACGCTCGGACAGTTTCGGTATCGCGTCGGCGACGCCCGGGACCGGTTCGACCGCCTCGAACTCGCACTCGAGGAGCGTCTCGGCGAGCGCGGCGGGGTCGGCGTCGACCCCGAACCGGTCGCAGGCGTCTGCGAACGCCCGCCGGTAGGGGTCCTCGGCGAACGCGCCGAAGTACCGGAAGAACCGCTCGCTGTAGTAGTCGACCCAGTCCCCGTCGACGCCGCCGACGACGCGCCGGAATGCCCGTTCGAGAACCGCGCCGTACGCCCCGGGCCACCGCACGAGCGTCCCGTCGACGTCGAAGAATATCGCCGTCATAGCGGGCGGTTTCCCGGCACGATAAAAAAGCCTGTCCAGCGCGTGTGACGTGCTACCGGGGACCCCGGAACCGGAGAGTATGGTGTGCCCCGCTGATACTGTCGGACACAGGTTCGTGAACGGGCGATCCGCTGTTCGGGGATGAACCGTCACGAAAACCCCGAGACAGTCATCGAACGGTAGCATTGCCTGTGTCCGACAGTACGACTACTCCCCGGTGTCGACCGGTTTGCCCTCCTCGGTGGGCGGTGCGACGTGGTCGATGAACGATTCGGGGTCGGGGTCGTTCACCCGGACGCGGACGTGGACCTCCCCGAGTTCGTCCGGGTCGCCGACGGCGAAGTTGACGACCTCTTCGAAGGCGGCCTGTTTCTTCAGGTCGAAGGTGAAGGTGTCGCCCGACAGCGACCCCAGGAAGACCCCGCGGGCGGTGTCGAGTATCTCCTGGCGATGGAGGAGTTCGGAGAAGTGCTCCATGTCGTGGGTCGTCGCGCGCAACTCGCCGTGTGTCTCCTCGACGTCGGCGTTCGGGAACAGCTGCGTGATGGCGTCGGCGACCCGGTCGGTGACCTCCGTGTCGTAGACCGGCGCCGTCACCTCGACGTCGACGCTGTAGACTGCGGTCATGATTCGACGCGTTCGCCCCCGATGTCTTCGGTCAGCAACTCGCGGATCCGCTCGTGGAACGCCTCCAGCGTGTCGTCGTTGCGGACGGTGATGTCGGCCATCTCCATGGCCTCGCCCATGCCGAAGCCGAGTTCGCGCTCGTCGCGCTCCTCGAGTGACTCGCCGCCGGCTTCGGCGCTGGCGTCCCGGCCCCGCACGTCGAGTCGTTCGGCGCGGTCCTCGTCGGGGGCGACGATCTCGACGAGCACGAAGTCGTCGCCGAACGCCTCGACGAACCGCTCGACCTCGACGTCCGAGCGGATCCCGTCGACGACGACGTGCTCGCTGTCTTCGAGACGGTCCCGGACGAGCGGGAGCGATTCCTGCGCGATGGCGTCGGCCCCGTGTTCCTCGCGGAGCCGTCGGGCCACCTCGCCGTGGTGTGTCGCGGGGTCTACACCCCTGTCGCGGCAGGCCTGCCGGATGACGTCGCCCATGGTCACCACCGGGATGTCCAGTTCGCGGGCCACCGCCGCCGCCTCGCTCTTGCCGCTGCCCGGCAGTCCCACGGTACCGATGACTGTCATTGGTCGTGTTACTGCCAGGCCGCGCATAAGAACTGCGTCTCGCCCCCGCACCGCCGGATATCCGACGGTCGATAGGCTCGACCGTCGGCAGGTCCGACCGTCCGCCACCCGTTCCCGACGCCGCTTGATACTGTCGGACACACGTGAGGCCACCGTCGGTGGCTCGTTCGACCGGGAACGGGCGTTTCGCTGGCGTGTTCCCGGCGAGCGTGTTCACGTACTTGTGTCCGACAGTATGAACGACCGCGGACACTCGCCGGAAGGTGCTTGAGGGACACGTCCCAAGCGCGGGTATGGCGAGTTCCACACCCACGGCCGGGACGCGTCCCGCCAGTGCCGTCCCGGGACCGGCAGGGTTGCCGCTGGTCGGTAACACCCTGGCGTTCCTGCGCGACCCGGTCGGTTTCTACGACGAACTCGCGGCCTACGACAGCGACGTCGTGGCGTACAACATCGCGGGCGACGACGGCTACATGGTCCGCAACCCCGAAGACGTCCAGCGGGTGCTCGTGACCGACGCCAGCGACTACCGCCGAGCGCAGGTCATCCACGACTCGCTCGGCCAGGTCGCCGACGGGGGGCTCTTTCTCACCGAGGGCGAGGCCTGGCACCGCGAGCGGACGGCACTCCAGCCCGCCTTCTATCGCGACCGCATCGAGACCTACGCGGAGATGATGGTCCGGTACGCGAGCGAGCGCGCCGACGCCTGGCAGGGTCGCGACGCCGTGGCCGTCAGCGAGGAGATGCGGACGCTCACGCTCGAAGTCCTCACGAAGACGCTGCTCGACGTGGACATCAGGGGGCGCGAGTCCGAGATCGGCGACGCCGCCGAGACGATCACCGCGAACTTCGACGCCGGCACCGTCTCGGCGTTTCTCCCCATGTGGGTCCCCACCCCACAGAACCGGCGAGCCAAACGCGCACTCGCCGCGTTCGACGAGACCATCGAGAGTCTGGTCGCCCAGCGTCGCGCCGGCGAGGACGACCCCGACGACCTCCTCTCCATCCTGCTCGACGTCGAGTTCGAGGACGGGAGCGGCCTCTCCGAGCGGGACGTCCGGGACAACCTCTTTACGTTCCTCGTGGCCGGCCACGAGACGACGGCACTGACACTCTCGTATGCCTGCATGCTGCTCGCGAACCACCCCGAGCGGCAGGCGAAACTCCACGCCGAACTCGACGGGGTGCTGGGCGACGAGAAACCGACCGCGGCGAGTCTCTTCGACCTCGATTACCTGGGCCACGTCGTCGACGAGGCGCTGCGCCTGTACCCGCCGGCCTACACTATCTTCCGGGAGCCGACCAGCGACGTGACCCTCGGGGGCTACGAGATCCCCGCGGGGTCTATCGTCACGCTCCCGCAGTGGGTCGTCCACCGCGACGGCCGCTGGTTCGACGACCCCGACGCCTTCCGACCGGAGCGGTGGGCCGGAGACCGGGACCGCCCTGAGTACGCCTACTTCCCTTTCGGCGGCGGCCCGCGCCACTGTATCGGGATGCGCTTTGCGCTCATGGAGGCGAAACTCGTGCTCGCGACGCTCGCACAGCGTTTCGAATTCGAACCGGGCACCGAACCGCCCATCGACCTCTCGATGCGGCTCACGCTCCAGCCCAGCGACCCTATCGCCGTCGAACTCGCCGGGCGGTGAACGGACTA
>JAZKRZ010000144.1:0-8291 GCA_036626395.1 Haloarculaceae archaeon | reverse complement strand
CAGGCGGACACGGGCGCGCTGGGGGTCAGGGCCACGGGCGGTCAGAGGCTGGGCTCCTGCGAGGGGAGCACCGCCGACGACGGGAGCGGTGACGACACCGCCGGCGACGGGTCCGGGTCCGGGTCGGATGGCGGCGACGGCGGCGCGGGCGGCACCGGCGCGAGCAGCGACGGTGGCGCGGAACCGACCGACGAGGACGGGATCCAGCAGGACGGCGGCGGTTCGAGCATCACGGAGCGGTTGACGGGCGGGTCCGGCGACGGGACGCCCTCGGACATCTCGCCACCGTTCCCGTTCCGGTCGCTCGTGCTCGCGTTCGTGTTCGTGCTCCCGCTGAACTTCGTCATCCAGGCGTACGGGTCGACGATACTGAGCGAACGGCTCAACCGCCGCGGGGAGCTACTGCTCGTCTCGCCGGTCTCGCGACTGGATATTATCGTCGGCAAGACCCTCCCGTATTTCCTCGGGTCGATGACCGTCGCGACGCTCATCACTGTCGTCCTCCGCGGGTCTCACGTTTCGGTGCTCGCGGTGGCGCCGCTGGCCCTGCTCTTTCTCTCGGCCACCTTCCTCGGGGCGATGTTCGCCCGCTCGTTCAAGGAACTCACCTTCGTCACCGTCACGATAACCGTCTCGCTGACCTCCTACGCGTTCGTCCCGGCCATCTTTACCGACGTGACCCCGATCGCGCTCATCTCGCCGCTGACCCTCGTCGTCCGGGACCTGCAGGGCCAGACCGTCGGCCTCGGACAGTTCGCCTTCTCGACGCTCCCGCCGACGCTGACCGCCGCGGTCCTGTTCGGCCTCGGGTCCGGACTCTACCGCGAGGAGGACATGTTCACCCAGCGGCCGATCCCGCTGAAGGTGCTCGACGCCCTGGCCGCCCCGCTCGAGCGCCCGCGCAGTGTCGCCCTGGTGACGGCGGTGCTCATGCCGTTCGTCCTCGTCGCGGAACTCGTGGTCGTCGCGCTGCTCTTCGCGCTCGGGGAGGCCTCCATCCCGCTTATCCTCGTCGGAGTGGCCGTCATCGAGGAGGTCGCCAAGAGCCTCCACCTCTACGCCGGTTACGAACACGCGAAGTACGACCGCCGGCTCCGGACTGGCGTCGTCCTCGGCTTTTTCAGCGGGCTTGGCTTTTTTCTGGCCGAGAAACTCGCGCTCATCGCCCAGCTGGTCGACCTGCCGGAACTACCCGCCGGCCGGGCCGCCCTGGAGAGCCAGGCGACCCTCGGGTTCGGGCTCCCCCTCCCGGTAGTCGTCCTGGGACTGCTGCTGGCACCGCTCGTCCTGCACGTCGTGACTGCCACCGTCTCCTCGCTCGGTGCCAGTCGCGGGAAACGGACCTACGTCGGGGCGCTGGCGGTCGCGGTGGTCGTCCACCTCGGCTACAACCTCTCGGTGGTGACTCTCTATGTCTGAGCGACGGACGCCGCCCTCGAACGACTCCGGTCGGGGGGGTGATGCGTCGGGCGACTCGGAGCGGCCGAGGGGGTCGGATGGGTCGAGCGGATCGAGTTCGCTCCTGGCGTCGCTGGCACTCCCGAACGTCCTCCGGGACCCGCGGGTGGTCATCGCGCGCCGCGACGTCGCTTCGCTGAGCCGCGAGAAGACGATCGTCCTCGCACTGTTCATCCAGCTGTTCGTCGCGGCCTTTTCCTCGTTTCTGGTCGTCGGGCTGACGTCGCTGTACGACCCCGGGTCGGTCTCGGCCGGGGAGATCGTCGTCGGCGTCTCCGGCGAACACGCCGACGCACTCATCGACGCGGCCCAGCGACAGGAGGGCGTCCGCGCAGTCGGGTACGACACCACCGGGGCCGCCCGCGAGGCGTACCTCGACGGGCAGTTACACGCGGCGCTTCTCACGGCGGATTCGGGCGGCCGGATCACCGTCGAGGTGCTCGTCCCGGAGGACAGCATCCGCACGACGGTGGTCGTCACCGAGGTGCGAGAGCTCCTCGAGGCGGTCGAACGGAGCGAACGCATCGCCCGCTCGGGGTATCTCGACAGACCGACCGTCCCGGTTCCCGGCAAGGTCGACGCCAGCCCGTACTTCGGGTTCACCTACACGGTGCTGGTGCCGCTCTTGCTCTTCTTGCCGCCCTTCATCAGCGGGTCTATCGCCGTCGACGCGTTCACAGAGGAGATCGAGCGCGGGACCATGGAACTACTCAGGGTCGCACCCGTCACACTCGTCGACATCGTCGACGGCAAGGCCATGGGGATGGTCGCTATCGCACCGCTACAGGCCGGGCTCTGGGTCGTCCTGCTCGGGTTCAACGGCATCACCGTCGCGAACCCGATACCGTTGCTGGTCGTCGTGACCGCCTTCGCGACGGTGGTCGTCGTGCTCGGACTGCTGTTGGGGCTTCTGGCGGGAAAGCGCCGGCAGGCACAGCTCCTCTATTCGGTGGTCGTCCTCCTCGTGTTCGGGACGCTCGTCTTTCTGCCCGAACACCCGGCGACGACGGTGGCGAAACTCGCCGTCGACAGCGCGACGACGCTCACGTTCGCCCATGTCACCGGCTACGCTACCGCCGCCGTCCTCGCGTACCTGCTCGCCCGCGCGGTGACGCGCCGGACCGACCCAGAGGGACTCTGACGGTCGAGGCGTGGACGACACCCCTAAATCTCCGCCGTCCGAGGTTCCGACGATGAGTGACCGCGACGACCCGGGCGAGCCCCCCGGGTCGCCCTCCGAGACGAACGCCCGGGAGGACACGCTCGATTCGAACGCCCCCGACGCGAGCGCCTCCGACTCGAGCGCGACCGTCGCTGGGGAGTCCGCCGCGTCGGGCGGCGAGAGCCCGACCGCGTCCGGTGACGACGTCGCCGGGGAAGCCCACGCGTCGCTGGCCGCCTCGATCGAAGACCTGGAGGCGGTGCTGGACGAGGAGTCCGTCGGTGAGCGGCGGCGACTCGACCCGCGCGTCCGCCTCTACTGGGTCGCCAGCAGAGTGGTCGGCGCGGTCGTCCTGACGGCCATCGTCGCCGTCGCCTTCCAGTTCCTCGGGAGCGGGGTCGGCCTCGTCGACACGCCCGGTTCCCTGCCCTTCGGGTTCGCGCAGCGAACCGCCCTGGTCGCCGCCGGCGTCTTCGTGTCCGTCGGCGGCGTCACCGTCCTCCACGCAGTCTTCTACTACCGGTCGTGGCGCTACGAGGTCCGCGAGGATTCGCTGTACCTGACTCGCGGCGTGTTCACTCGCGTCCAGACTGTCGCGCCGTACGTCCGCGTCCAGCACATCGACGCCAGACGCGGCCCGATAGAGCGGTTGCTCGGCCTCTCGACGCTCGTCGTCTACACCGCCGGGTCGCGCGGCGCCGACGTCACGGTCCCCGGTCTGACCGACGAGCGCGCCGACGAACTCCAGACGGCGCTCAAGCGCCTCGCCATCGCCTCCGAGGAGGAAGACGCGGTATGAGCGAGGGGGACTCCCACGGCGAGACGGCGCCGGCGGACAGTCCGGGCGGGGGCCCGCGGAAACTGCACGTACTGACGATCCCCTATCGACTCGTCCAGCAGGGCGCGGGTATCGTCGTCTTCCTCTTTTTCATCGGCGTGCCCGGGCTCACGGGAGCGCTCGGGACCGAGGGAGGACTGCTGGGGCTGGTCGGCGTCGTCGTCGTCGCCGGGGCGTTCGTCGGCTACTTCGTCGCGTACTACCAGCGCTACGAGTACGAACTCACGGCCGACACGTTCGACATCCGGTCGGGCGTGTTCTCGCGACGCGAGCGGGAGATCCCGCTCCGGCGCATCCAGAACGTCGACATCAGCCAGTCGGTGACCCAGCGGGTGTTCGGTCTCGCCAGCGTCGGTCTCGAAACCGCGGGGGGCGGCCAGACCGAGGCACAGCTCCAGTACGTCGGCGAGGAGGAGGCCAGCCGGCTCCAGTCAGAAGTGAGCCGGCTCCGGCGTGCCGGGGACGCGACCGCCGATGCCGACGAGGAGGCGGCACAGCCGCCCGCGGAGACGATCTTCGAGATCTCCCGGCGGGAACTGGGCGTACTCGCGCTGGTCTCGACGGACTTCAGGGTGGTCTCGCTCGTCTTCTTCGCCGGTTCGGTTTTCGGCCCGTCGGCGTTCGAACAGGCCCGGCCCGTCTTCGCCGGGCCGGAGACGGTGCTCGGCTGGCTGTTCGGGCCCCTGGCTGCGATCGCGTCTATCATCGTCATCGGTATCGTCGCGGGCCTGGTCAGCGCCGCGCGATACTACGGGTTCAGGCTGACACGTGGCGAGGCGGAACTGCGCTACGAGCGCGGCCTCCTCCAGAAGTACAGCGGCACCATCCCGCTCTCGAAGGTCCAGACGCTCTCGGTCAAAGAGACCGTCCTCGCGCGGCGCCTGGGCTATGCCGCACTGTACATCGAGACGGCGGGGTCGGTCGCCTCGTCGGGTGACTCCGGGGGGTCACAGTCGGCCGTCCCGCTGGCCGAGCGCGACCGCGTTCGCGCCCTCGCACGTTCCATCGAGGACGTCCCGCTCGATTCGTTCGAGCGACCCCCGAAACGCGCCCGCCAGCGTTACGCCGCCCGCTACTCGCTGGTCGTCCTCGCGCTGACCGGCCTGCTCTACGTGAGTTCGACGCTCGCCGGCGTCGAGACGTTCTGGTACGCGCCGCTGGCCTTGCTCGTGGTCGTGCCGGTCGGCGCCCACCTCAAGTGGCGCCACCGCGGCTATTACCTCGGTGACGACCACGTCGTCACGCGGAACGGCTTCTGGTCGCGGACGACGAAGATCGTCCCCTACCACCGCGTCCAGACGACCGTCAGCACGGAGACGGTCTTCCAGCGCCGCCGGCGACTCGGCACCGTCGTCGTCGACACCGCGGGTTCGCGCTCCATCACGGGTCACGACCCCAAGGCCGTCGACGTGGACGTCGGGACCGCCTACGACCTCCGCGAGACGGTCGCCGACAGACTCTACGAAGCGCTCAGGTCGAGCGAGTACGAGCGCTCGCTCGACCGGATCCGCGTCGACCCGACCGAGCGGTTCGACCCCGGCGGGCGTTCCGAACCGACCGGGGACTGACCGGGACGGGGTTTCGGTGCCCGCGGGAGCGACCCGATTTCATCACCTGATTCTCGGTCCGAAACGCTAATGCCCTCTGTGTGTACCTCCCGACAGGCACGGCCCCTCAGCATGACAGGTATCGACACGACGGACCTGACGAAGACGTACGGCGAGGTGACGGCTCTCGACGGACTGACGCTCTCGGTGCCGGAGGGCGAGTTGTTCGGTCTGCTCGGGCCGAACGGCTCGGGCAAGACCACGACTATCGAGATACTGACAGGGCAGAGTGAACCGACGAGCGGGAGCGCGAGCGTGCTCGGTCGCGACCCCGTCGCCGACCCGCTCGCCGTCCGCGAGGTCGTCGGCATCCTCCCCGAGCGCGAGGACCCGCCGAGTTTCCTCACGCCCCGCGAGTACCTCCAGTTCGTCGCGGACGTCCGCGGGTTCGCCGACCCCGGCGACCGCATCGCCGGGTGGGCCGACCGCCTGGGCTTCCGCGAGAAACTCGATACGCTCTCGACTGACCTCTCGGAGGGCGAGCGCCAGCGGGTGATGCTCGCCCAGACGTTCATCCACGAGCCGGACCTCGTCTTCATCGACGAACCGCTCGTCAACCTCGACCCGATCATGCAGGCCGAGGTGCGCGAACACCTCCGGGAGTACTGCGAGGCCGGGAACACGCTCTTTCTCTCGACGCACTTCCTCGAGGTCGCTGCGGACCTGTGTACGAGGATCGGCATCGTCCGCGACGGCAGACTGGTCGCCGAACGAGACCCGCGCGGCCTCGACGACGAGGCCGAACTCCTTGAGTACTTCCGGAGCGAGGTGGACGCGTCGGGCCCAGCGAGCGTGGACGACGGCACTGCCCCCGCCGACGGCGCGCGAGGCGGTCCGCCCACTGGTCGCGGCCGGGACGCATGAGCGCCGGACGCCACACTCCGCGACTGCTCGTCCGGATGGCCCGCGAGGAGTGGCGCCTCCACGCGGAACTGTTCGGCGACCGCTTTGCCGCGTTCCCCGTGGTCGTCGCCGTCCTCTCGGGCGTCGGGTTCTGGCTACTCACGTTCACGAACGCCTCCGTGGACGCCGTCGCCACGGGCCTGCACGCGCTCGTCGTCTTCTTCGGCCTCCAGGTCGGCACCATCGGTCTCGTCGGTCGCGACGCGCTGCGCGACGTCCTCGGCGACGTCACGCTGCTCGTCTTCTCCGCGCGCACCCTCCCGGTCACCCGGCGGCACCTGCTCGCCGTCTTCCTCCTCAAGGACCTGCTCTACTACTCGGTGCTCTTCCTCGCTCCCGTGGCAGTCGGTTACGCGGCCGTCGCGCTCGTCGAGGGCGTCGCGCCCGGGGCGGTTCTCCTCCTGTGGGTGACGCTCAGCGGTGCGTTCGCACTCGGGGTCGGCGCGAGTCTCACGCTCGCGGGCCTCGGCACGCGGAGCCGTTCCCTGGTGGCGCTCGTCCTCGCCGGCGTCGTCGCTGCGGTCCTCTCGGGCCGGGTCGACGTCGTCGCGTTCACGCCCCTGCAGTTCTACCAGTCGCCCTCTCCGTCCAGCGCCCTCTCGGGTTTTCTCCCGGCCGTCGCGCTCTCCGCGCTCGGACCGGCTCTCTTCCGGCCTGTCGAGAGCGGACCCGCGCGCACGTCGTCCGGGCGCTACACGTGGCTGCGCGACCACCTCGGGGACGGCGTGGCGACGCGCAGCGTCCTCGAGGTCACGGGGTCGAGCGGGTCGGTCTGGAAGGTGCTGTTCTCGATGGGCGTGCTCTTTCTCGTGACCGCGGCGCTCGTCGCGGAGGTGGGGCGCGTGACGGCGCTTGACCCATCGATGGGCATCGCCGTCGGCACCCTGCTTGGACTGGGTGCGTTCACGACCTACAGCTGGGTCACGCAGTTCGACGACGCCGCCGAGTACCGCCGTTATCCGGTCTCGATGCGGCGGGTCTTCGCCGGCAAGCGCCGCGCGTACCTCGTCCTCTCGGTCCCGGCCGGACTGGTCTATCTCGTCGGGTCGCTCGTCCGCGTTCCGCCGGTCGAGGTGGCCGTGGGCGCCGTCGTCTTCCCGCTGGTGGCGGTTTACGTCTTCGGCGCTACCGCCGCCGTGTCCGGTCTCTCGCCGAACGAACTCCTCTTCGATACGCCCCGGTTCGTCCTCTTTGGCGCCGCGCTGGCGCTGGTCGCCGTCCCGCTCGTCGTCGCGGCGCTGGTCCACACCGAATCGCCCACCCTCGCGAACGCCGTCGCCGTCGGGGTGGCCGCCCTGAGTGCGCTCGTCGGTGTCGGTCTCGCCCGGTGGGCCGGCCGCCGGTGGGAAGACCGGTCGCTCGACCCCTGATCCCGGGCGGAGTCCCCACCTTCGACCGGGAGGCACTTACTCGACCGCGCCCTGGTACCGACAGGATGACCGACAGCGACGGGCGCGACCTCGCGGGGGTCGTGCTCGACCTCGACGGGACCGTCTACCGGGCCGGCGACCCGATCCCCGGCGCGGTCGAAGCCATCGAACGGCTGCGCGAAGCGGGCTACAGCGTCGTCTTCTGCTCGAACAACCCCACGAAGACGCCCGCCGAGTACGCCGACCTGCTGACCGGGATGGGCGTCGACTGCGAACCCGGGAACGTCGTGCCCGCCTCGACCGTCACGCGCGACTACCTGCGTCGCCACCACCCCGAGGAGCCCACGTATCTCGTCGGCTCGCCCTCGCTGGCACGGTACCTCGAGGCCGCCGGCCAGGACCTCACCGGTTCTCCCGACGCGTCCGTGTTCGTCGCCTCCTGGGACCAGGCGTTCGACTACGAAGAGATGCAGGCCGCGCTCGATTGCATCGACGAGGAGACCGCCTTCGTCGGGACCGACCCCGACAGGACGGTGCCGAACGAGACCGGGCTGATGCCGGGGTCGGGTGCCGTCATCGCCGCCGTCGCCGGGACGGTCGGTCGCGACCCCGACCGCGTACTGGGCAAACCCTCCGAGGAAGCGGCCGAGACGGTCCTCGACCGGATCGGACTCCCCGCGGAGCGGTGTCTCGTCGTCGGCGACCGCCCGGATACGGACCTCGCGATGGGCGCGAGACAGGGGATGGCGACGGCGCTGGTCGCGACCGGCGTCACCGACCTCACCGAGGCCACCCACGCCAGCGTCGAACCGGACTACGTGCTCGATTCGCTCGCGGAGTTGCCCGACCGACTCCGCTGAACCGCCCGCAACACTCCCGACTGTTCCCTCTCGACTATGTCTGATACGGACCGTTGTAATTCGTTACCGCCGTCGCGAACCACGGTGAACGCA
>JAZKRZ010000143.1:0-8300 GCA_036626395.1 Haloarculaceae archaeon | reverse complement strand
GTGACGATGACTCGGCTACGGATGGGGCCTCTTTGACCGGGCCACAAGACAGCCAAGCCGATGCTGAAACCCAGCAGCCGACGCTTGGAACGTATGCGTCTTGAAACCAACAGGCCGCTTCGCTCGGCCTGAAATCCCGTGGTGGGATTCCTCCGCGTTCACGCGGAGGAGGAGGTCAATCAGCACGAGTCCCCGGACGACGAGACCGACACCGATTGAGGACCCAGAATTCCCGCTCTCGGTACGTGAGGGTCGTCTCGGCCGGTCGCGCGGTGCGTCCGCGGCCCCGACAGCGCGTGCCACCGTCGAGAGTCGCCCTCACCCGTCCAGATTCCAGCACTCGACGCGGTCGGGCACCGCGGCGAGCGCGCTCTCGGGCCAGTCCGCGTGGTTGAGCGTGAACGCGACGTCGGGATTGGTCTCGGCGAGGCGGGCGACGCCCTCGGCCGCGGCCTCGAAGGCGGCGTCGTCGAGGCGGTCGGGCGTCTCCGCGGTGAGGGGATAGACGTCGGACAGCGCCCGCGGGTACGGGCCGAAGGGCGGCCGCACGCGCCAGGACTCGTCGAAGCCGCCGCTGGCCGACCCCTCCGTGAGCAACACCCGGTCGCCCGCCGGCGAGAGGCGTTCGAGTCGCTCGTGATGGCGCAGGACCTCGGGTCGGCGCGAACTGTCCCCCGAGAGATAGAAGAAGGTGTCCTTGGAGACGCGGTCGGTGCGTTCGAGTTGGGCGGCGTGGTCGAGCAGGGTGCGATAGCCGTCGAGCATCGCGGGGTGGCCGCGGGCGCGTGCCTCGACGAGTTCGAGCAGGTCCCCCCGACGGATGGCCTGGCGCACCGTGCGGACCTCGCCGAAGGAGACGTGGAGGTTGTGCTCGGCGAGCAGGCGCTCGCGCTCGTCGTCGCGGGTTTCGCGCAGTCCCCCGGGGGTGTGGTCGACGCAGACGGGACAGGAACAGGGCAGGTACTCGAGGTCTTCGAGGTGTTCGGTCGTGCGGACGGTCATGTATCGGTCGTCGCGGGCGTAGATAGCGTAGGCGGCCGAGTCGAACAGGTCACAGCCCAGCGCGGCCGCCAGGGCGAACATCATGGGGTGACCGGCGCCAAAGAGGTGGACGGGCGCCGACCCCGGGAGGCCCCGTTTCGCCGCGGCGACGACGTCCACCAACTCGCCGTAGCGGTACTCGTTCAGCAGCGGGACGACCGCACCGATGGGGAAGACGTCGAGTCCCGACGCCGCGGCGCGCTCGCCGGCGGCCTCGCGCAGGTCGGCGAACGTCGACCCCTGGACCGGCGCGGTGACGAGCATCTCTCCGGGGTCGAACTCGGCTGCGGTATCGAGGCGCTCCTCGGTCGTTTCGAGCTCCCGTTCGGCGCGCTCGCGGTCGGCGTCGGGCGGCGTCGGGACGTCGACTGGCGTGGCGATATCGGAGCCGATCCCGCGCTGGAACGCGAGTATCTCGGGGGTCGTGACATCGATCTCGCCGTACTCCGCCAGCTGGAACGAGCCGGAGTCGGTCATGATGGCTCCCGAGAAATCGAGCAGGTCGTGGAGGCCCCGGTCTACGGCGGGCTCGCGGAGGTCGTCGCTCCCGTAGAGGACGTAGGAGTTGGTGATGAGTATCTCCGCGCCAAAGCGGGACTCCAGGCGTGCGGGGGTCACCGTCCGGATGTGGGGGTTGACGACCGGCAGGAGGGCGGGCGTCTCGACGGTGACGCCCGCTCGTGGGACTTCGAGTTCGCCGAGGCGCCCCGCCGCGTCGTAGCGGCCCGCCTCGAAGACGTCGCGCATTACCCAGTCGTACCCGGCCTGCGGGCCTAAGGGTTGTGTTCCCCGTTCAGGGAACGTCTCTCGGATCAGTTCGGTCGATCAGTCCATCGAAGTCGTCGTCGAAACTCAGCACCGAATCCACGTCGAGTTCGTCTGCGAGTGCGACCGTCGTCGCGTCGGTGAAACTCGGCTCCTGACCGTCGTAGCGTTCGAACACCCCGACAGCATCTTCGAAAACGGACGGGGTGACGTGTTCTATCCGGGCCAGTTCGGGGAACTCGCCGTCGATGAGCGCGTCGAACGGGTGGCGCGCTGGGCCGTGCCGGGTCGCGTCGCTGTCGGCGTGTGCGTAAAAGACGCCGCTGTCGACCAGTACGTCATCCGTACAGGAGAGTCTCGCCGCGGGACAGAGACAACTATATATCCGAAACCACCTATCCCCTACAGGAACATGGGGGACACCGTTTCGAGCGTCACGGTCGTCGGTGGCGGCGACGCGGGACTGCTCGCGGCGCTCGCGATCCGCAGAGTGAATCCGGACCTCGAGGTTCGGGTCGTCGACGACTTCGAGGACCCGCCGACGAGCGTCGGCCAGGGGACGTTCCTGTCTATCGTTCCCCTGCTCCACGACGCACTGGGTATCGACGAGGGCCGCTTTCTCCGGGAGGTCAGACCCGTCTGGAAGGGGTCGTCGTACTTCCGTGACTGGTGTGGCTACGAGCCGTTTCACTACTCGTTCGACATCCGCTCGGTCAAGCCCGAACCCGACGACCCCAGGTCCGTCGAGTCGCTGTACCACTACTACCGGACCGGAGACATGTCCACGCCGGCGGAGGGCATCGTCGACAACCGGAAGACGCCGCTGGTCTACGCGCCCTCCCAGGACTCGTACGTCATGTACCCCAACATGGCGTATCACCTGAGTATCGGGCGGTTCAACGACTTCCTGCGCACGCTCTGTCCGGAACGGGACATCGACCTGGTCGACGACCGGGTGACGAACGTCGAGACGAACACCGACGGCACCTGGGTCGAACGCGTCGAAGGTGAGTCCGGCACCTACGACGCGGACCTCTACGTCGACTCGACGGGCTTTGCGCGCCACCTGATCGGCGAACTCGACGCCGACTACCGCAGTTTCGACATCCCGCTCGACAGGGCCGTCACCGCCACGGCCGACATCGACATCGCCGACATCGTGCCCGCGACGGTGCTCGATACGGGCGAGTACGGCTGGTTCTGGCAGATCGACACCCCCGAGGGCCGGGGCATGGGCTACGTCTACAGTTCCGACCACGTCTCTGACGAGGGGGCCCGCGCGGAGCTTGCGGCCCACCGCGACGAGCGACTCCAGGACGTCGCACACCACGGGTTCGACTCCGGTTTTTACCGGGACACGTGGGTCGGCAACTGCGTCGCGACCGGCAACGCACAGGGGTTCATCGAGCCGCTCCAGGCGACGTCGCTGACGACCCACCTGAACACCTCGCTGCGGCTCTCGCGGCGCCTCGCCGCCCGCGGCCACGTCAACGACGCCGCGTTCCGGGAGTCGTTCAACACCTACGTCCGGGGGGCGTGGAACTCCGTCTACGACTTCATCAGCATTCACTACCTGTTCGCCGAGGGGGCCAACGACTTCTGGGCGGAGATGCAGTCGATCCCGGTCAGCGACCGCGTCGAGGCGTACATCGACTACTACGACCGGAACGGCTTCGAGCTGTTCGACTCCGAACTCGTCACCGAGACGGGGACCCAGCTGGACATGCTCGCCTTCCCCACGTCGAGTCTCTATTTCGTCATGCGACACATGGGCGCCGAGTCCAGTTTCTACGAGGAACACGACTTCTCGGTCAGCGACGAGGTCAAAGCGCGGTGGCGACAGCGCAACGGCTACGTCGAGGACCTCGCCGAGACCTGTCTCAGCTACGAACAGGTCTACAGGTCCGGGCTGGTCGACTCGTTCTTCCGCAACGAGCGGGTCTTCGCACAGGCGGCCGCGCCGCGGTCCCAGTAGGCGTCGTCACCCGTCGCCGAACAGCCCGTAGTAGAGCACTCCCAGCATCGACCGGCCGTCGCGTAACTCGTCCGCGCGGGCGGCCGCGACGAGGTCGTCGAACGTCGTCGTGTCGACGCGGATGTCCTCGTCGTGATCGAGGTTCTGCGACCCGGAGGGCGTACAGTCCCGGGCGACGAAGTAGTGAAACACCGAGTCGGAGATGCCGTTCGTCGGTTC
Source organism: Haloarculaceae archaeon (assembly GCA_036626395.1). Classification (GTDB taxonomy): domain Archaea; phylum Halobacteriota; class Halobacteria; order Halobacteriales; family Haloarculaceae; genus QS-5-68-33. The sequence goes on along the minus strand of JAZKRZ010000143.1, from coordinate 4,300 downwards.
GACGGTCGTGAGATGCTCGACAGCGCCCGGTTCGTAGCCGGTCTCCTCCGCGAGTTCGCGTGCGACCGCCTCGCGGGGGTCGTCGTCTCCGGGTTCGAGCCCCCCGGCGGGGAGCCCGCGGTTGACCCGCCGGACGGGCTGGCGCCACTCCTCGATGACGACCACCTCGCCCTCGCGCGTGAAGGGGAGGACGACCACGCTCTCGCCCTCGACGACCGAATCGTGGGCAGCCACCGCGTCGTTCGGGAACCGGACGTCCTCGGTGACGACGTCGAACTCCTCACAGGAGTAGACGGTCCGCCCGCCCAGCGTCTCCCAGGCCAGTTCCGGGCTGTCGGTCGGACCGTCCCCCGCGGAAGCGTCGTCCGTTCCGTCGGGCATAGTCACGCTGGCGTCGCCAGCGTGTTAGCGGTGTCGGCTCTCCCCACGGCGGCACAGCGACGCTTCCGGAGCGTCTCGAAAGGCCGAAGACCGACCCGGCGCTCGTGGCGGTATGGACCTTCACGACGAGTTCGTCCCCGAGGCGACGTTTGGCGCCTGTCTCGACGTGCTCCCGCAGGTGTGCGTCGAGGTATTGCTCGAACGCGACGACGGAGTGCTGGTCGCGCGACGGACGAACCAGCCCGCTCGCGGCGAGTGGTTCTGGCCCGGCAGTCGCCTCTACAAGGGCGAACGACTGGACGCCGCCGCCCGACGGATCGGCCGCGAGGAACTGGGCGTCGCGGTCGAACTCGTCGACCGCGTCGGCGTCTACAGCCACTTCTGGGACACCTCCTCGGTGGCGGGCGCCGACTCGCGACACACGGTCAACGTCGCCTACCACGTCCGCCAGCGCGACCCCGACGCGACGCTCGCGCTCGACGACCAGCACGACGCCCACCGCTTCGCCACCGCCGACGACCCTGACCTGCACGACTACTGCTACCAGTACTTCGAGGACCTTGACCTGTGACCGGCTCCGAGAGAGCGTTCACCCGACGACGAACCGCCATAGCCGGGTAGACCACTCGTTCGCTACAGAACGAGTAGTGAATAGTTGCGCTGGCGCGCACCGTCGAGCGTGCCGACCGTCAGGGAGGCCGCGAGGCGAAGCGCGCGAGGGACGGGGAGCGCAACACAGCGACCGCGAGCGGTCCGAGGGCTTTCGTCACCCACTGCCGAGGCTGGTGTGGGCATCAAACCACTTTCTTCGTCGCCACACTCCCCTGAAACACCTGCTCACTCCACAGCGACGAGTTTCCGGAACGCCCCAGTCTCGCCGTCGCCGTCCGCGAGGTAGTCCTCGGAGGCGCGGTCGGCGAAGTATATGGCGCCCTCGCGGACCAGCGGCGTACTGGAGACGGTCCCTGCGGCCTCGACGCGCCAGACCGCCCGGCCCGAGTCCTTCTCGACGCAGTAGAGGCGGGTGTCGTGCGAGCCGACGAGGACGTGTTCGCTCGTGACGGTCGGGCAGCCGATGAGTCGTCCCTCCGTGCCAAAGCGCCAGGTCTCCTCGCCCGAGGCCAGTTCCAGGGCATAGAGGTCGCCGTCGTGGTCGCCGAAGTAGACGGTCCCGGTCGCAGCCTCGACCGAGGGGCCGGTCATCACCTCGTTGCCCGCGTCGAAGGCCCACTCCTCGCTGCCGTCCTCGAGTGCGACCCGGTAGAGGCGCTCGCCCCACGACCCGAGGAAGGCACTGCCGTCGGCGACGGCGACGGGGCCCTTGATCGCCGCGCCCGTCTCGAACGTCCACAGAAACTCCAGGTCGGGAAACGACCAGGCGTACAGGTTTCCGTCGTTGGAGCCGACGACGAGCCGGCCGGCCTCGCGGTCGATGGCGCACGTCGAGTGAGGGTGGTCCGTGACCCGCTGGTCGTCCCACTCGACCGCCCCGTCGACGGCGTCGACCGCGAACATCGCCCCACTGGGGTCGCTGTACTCGACGGCGATGTAGACCGTGCCGTCGTAGTACGCGGGACTGGAGCCGATGGCGTCGCCGAGCGCCGCGCGCCAGAACCGGTCGCCCGTCTCCAGGTCGATGGCCGAGAGGGCGCCGTCGTAGGCGCCGATGTAGGCCGTCCCGTTGGCAACCGCGGGCGTCCCGTGCATGCCCCGCGAGGCGTCCGTGACGTCGGCGGTCCAGGCCACGTCGCCGTCGGGGGTGACCCGGCACAGGTCGCCGGCGTCCCCCGGTATCAGCAGGTCGCCACCGGGGAGCGCGACCGGGCTGGCCTTCGCCGCGGTGTGGTCGCCCGTGTTCACCTCCGGGACCGTCCAGGCCGTCTCGACGTCGGTCGGGACCGTGCGGTCGGGATAGACGCCCTGTCGGCGGAGCCCCCCGCGGAACTGTGTCGTCGCCTCGGTCGCTGGCGCTCCGCCGACGTCGATGCGGTCCCCCGTCACCGAGGGGCGGGGGAGCGAACAGCCCGCGACCGCGCCCGCCACCCCTGCGGCGGCGCCGAGGACCGCCCGTCGCGAGAACCGTTCGTCCATGCTGGCACGGACTCCGAGCGGGACCGGTATACTGTTTTGGATACGGGGCGCGCCGGGTCAGCGACACCGCGAGCGGGCGGTCATACTGTCGGACACAAGTTCGTGAACGGATGATCCGCTGTTCGGGGATGCACCGTCAGAAAAACCCCGAGACAGTCATCGAACGGTGGCATTGCTTGTATCCGACAGTATCACTCCGCGGCCGACCGGAGTCGCCGTCGCGCCTCGTCGGGGTCGACGCGGTATTTGAACGCCGGACGGTCCGCGATGAAGACGTACGGGACGCGCTCGCCGTACTCTTCGCGGAGTTCGGGGTCGGCATCGACGTCGACCTCCTCGACCTCGATGTGAGCGTCGACTGCAGAGGCCGCCTCCTCGAGCGTCTCGAGGGCTTCGTCACAGAGGTGGCAGTGCTCGCGGCTGTAGACGGTCACCGTTACCTCGGTCCCATCGCCAGCGTTCTGCGACTCCCGGTCTATAGGTTCCGAGTGGGCCCCGTGTGTTTCGCTGTCGTCTTTGCTCCGGTCCGGCCTGTCGCGCGCCATTGACCGTGATACTGTCCGTAGGCTCAGAACTATTACGATGCCTGCACGGTCGCTCCGAGCCACACGTGGTCGGGTCAAACACGGACCGTCGACGTGCAGTCGGCTTCCCGCGCCACAATCAGTGGTGAGGTCAGTCAGCCATCGACGAGCGCTTCGAGCCGGTCGGTGGTCTCGCGCACGGTCTCGGACCACCGGAAGCGGTCGGTGACGAGTTCGCGTCCCGAGCGACCGAGCCGAGCGCGGAGTTCAGGGTTGTCAAGCAGGTCGTGGATACGGTCAGCAATGGCAGTAACGTCGCCGAGCGGCGCCGTACGACCGGCGGTCTCGACGACCGGGCGGAGTTGCGGGAGCGCGCTGGTGACGGCCGGGACCTCGGATGCGAACGCCTCGAGGACGGTCCGTGGGAACCCCTCGGCACGGCTGGGCTGGACCAACAGGTCGGCACCGCGGTAGACATGAGGCATCTCGTCGTAGGGGACGTGCCCGAGAAAGGTAACCCAGGGCTCCCGGTCGGTCCCTTTCACGCGCGCTTCGAGGTCGGCCCGGGCGGGGCCGTCGCCACAGAACACCAACCTGATCGGGACGCCCCGCTCCCGGACCTGCTCGACAGCCGTCAGCGCGTCGTCGGGGTTTTTCCCTTCGACGAGTCGTCCAGCGACGAGTGCGACTGGCACACCGGTCGGCATCGACGCGTGAACCGGGCCGTCCGGGCAGAATCGTTCGGGATTGATCCCGTTCGCGACGACGGCGATCTCGGTGTCGACGCCGATTTTCCGCAACCGTTGCTCGTCGATCTCCGTGTAACAGAACACTAGTTCGGAACAGTTCAATGTCCAGCGACCCAGCGTCTTCAGGTAGGGGTCGAACACCCTCTGCGGAGCACTCTGAGAGTAGAGACCGTGGTTGGTGATCGCCAGCGGCCGGTCTTCGACGAGTTGCCTGAGGGCCGCGACGTTCGTCGAGAAGTAGAGGTGCGAGTGGGCGTGGACAACATCGTGGTCGGCGTGTTCGGCGAGGCAGCGATAGATACCGGGGCCGAGCGCGTTGCCGATGAGTTCCACCAACGACCGCACCCGGACGACCCGATAGCCGTCCCGCATCTCCCCGGCTGGCTGGTCCGGATTGTCCCTGAAGGTGAGGACCGTCACGTCGTGACCCATCTCGGCCTGGTCACGGCTGAGCGCGTGGACGTGATATGCCCCGCCTCCGATATGAGTCGGGTAGACCTTTTGTGCAACTCGGAGGATGCGCATAGTTCGATACCAGGGTGAGACCAGAGTGGC
>JAZKRZ010000142.1:0-8417 GCA_036626395.1 Haloarculaceae archaeon | reverse complement strand
CCGACCCCGACACGGGCGAGGAGTGTGGCTACCTCACCTCGCCGTGGTGGAACCCCGACCTGGAGACGAACATCGGGATGGGCTTCGTCCCCGCCGAGAAACTCCAGGCCGAGACGGACACGCCCCTCGACGACAGCATCTTCGAGGAGGACCTGGACATCGAGTTTCGGGTCCACCTCCCCGACGAGTACGCCGAGGAACCCGGCGAACCCGTATACGCGACTGTCGCCGAGGTGCCGTTCAAGGAGTCGGTCAACCCCAGCGCCCGCGAGCAGGCCAAGCTGAACGCCCGCAAAGACGCCGAGGAGTAGGCGAGACGAGCCGGACGTTTTTATTCGTGCCCCGCATGCTCGGCCACGATGACAGCGCTCGCAGCCGCCGAACCGGAAGTGCGCACGTTCACGGCGACCGTCGAGGCGGTCGACGGACGGCGCGTCGTGCTCGACCAGACTTACTTCTACCCCGAGGGCGGCGGCCAGCCGGCCGACCGGGGCACCGTCGAGGGTATCGACGTCACGGACGTCCAGCACGGCGAGGACGGGGTCGTCCACGAACTGTCCGCCCCCCCGGCCTTCGAACGGGGCGACACCGTCGAGGGGGTCGTCGACGACGACTTCAGGACCTACTGTATGCGGGCGCACACGGCGAGTCACCTCCTCTACGGCGCCGGCAGGAGAGTGCTCGACGACCTCGGGTACGGCGGGTTCGACATCAGCGCCTCCGTTGGGGACGCGGAGAGCGACGCGGCCGTCGAGGGCAAGGTCCGCGTCGACTTCGCGACGAGCACGGAGGTCGACGACGCGACGCTGGTCGAACTCGAGCGGTTGACCAACCGCGCGGTCTGGGAGGGCTACGACGTGACCTGGGAGGAACTGCCTCGCGAGCAGGCGCTGGCCCGCGAGGGGGTCGCGTTCAACACGAAGACCGAAGAAGGCCTCACCGGCGACACGGTGCGTGTCGTGACGGTCGCGGACTGGGACGTCGCGGCCTGCGGGGGCACGCACGTCCGGTCGACGACCGAGGTGGGTCCCGTCACGGTGCTGGAGCGGTCCAACCCCGGGGAGGGGCTCACACGCGTGGAGTTCACCGTCGGGGTGCCCGCGGTCGACCGGCGCGCGACCGACCGCGAGGGGGCGCTGGCCGCCGCCGCGGCGCTGGACACCCGCGTGGCAGACCTGCCCGAGGCCGTGGCGCGATTACAGGCGGAACGCGACGACCTCCGGGCCGAACGCGACGACCTGCGCGCGGACCTCGTCGACGCTCGTGTGGCCGAATTACGCGATGAAGCGGTCGAGCACGACGGCGCGCGCTGGCTCGTCGGGACGCTGCCGGGACTCGACGCGAACGCGCTGGCCGACCGGGCCCAGTCGACGGTCGGCGACGCCATCGACGTGGTCGCGTTCGTCGGCGCGGACGGACAGTACCTCGCGGTCGCTACTTCGGGCGGGGTCGACGCTGGCGGCGTCGTCGACGAAGTCACCGACGAGTTCGGCGGCGGCGGTGGTGGCGGCCCGACTGTCGCACAGGGCGGTGGTCTCGGCGCTGACGCCGCGGAGGTCGTCGCGTTCCTGCGCGACTAGGCCCGCCGGTGGTGGCCTCGCGACTCGAAGCCGTTCGATATCGGAGTCAGGTCCCGGCCGGCAACCGGGCATCAGGTCCGTTCTCGTTCGCGATAGACGGGTCTGAGGTCGGTCGCGTCCTTGTTGAAGCCGAGCCACACGCTGAGTACCGATGCCGCGAACACGAGATACACCGGAAAGCACAGCAAGAGCGCAAAGGCGAGCAGAGGGGTGGTCAACACACCGGCCCAGTAGAGCGCTCCTATCGCGGCGAGGCCGATAGTCGCAGCCGCAGCGATCCCCAGTTGGAAGGCGTGGTGTGCGTTCGCGCCCGGTGCAACTTTCGAGGTTGGCATCACCTGTGCCTCGGGGATACGTCGATAAAAACTCTCTTACTCGTTATCGACGGCTGGAACGCGTTCACGGGGGTTCTACGGACGATCCACGTCCGGGCCGGTGAGACGACCGCACGCCGTGGGAACCTTCAACCGCCCGCGGACCAAACAGCCGGCCGTGCCGACGGCACTGCGCGGTGAACCGGTGGCGACTGCGGTCCGGGACGACGTGGCCGACCGGGTCCGGGCACTGCGTGACGGCGGGACGGTCCCGACGCTCGGCACGGTGCTCGCGAGCGACGCGGCCGGCGCCGCGCGGTTCATGGACCTCAAACACGAGGCGTGTGCCGACCTGGGCATCGCGACGCGGGACCGCCGGCTCGGCGGCCACGCGTCCGAGTCGGCAGTCGTCGAGGCGGTCGACGCGCTGAGCGAGGACCCCGAGATCGACGCCGTCTTCGTCCAGACGCCGCTCCCGATAGGGGTCGAGCACGGCGCAGTCGGCCGGCGGGTCGACCCCGCCAAGGACGTCGACTGTTTCCACCCGGCGAACCTCGGACGCCTCGTGGCCGCCGACCCGCGATTCGTCCCGGCGACGACGGCCGCCGTCTGTCGCCTGCTCGCCCACTACGACGTCCGAGTCGCCGGTGCGCACGTCGTCGTGGTCGGACGGTCGCGAGCCATCGGACGACCGCTCGCCAGCAGGCTGCTGTGGGACGCTGAGCCGGGGAACGCGACGGTGACGGTCTGTCACTCGCGGACGCGCGACCTCGCCGCACAGACCCGCCGCGCTGACGTCCTCGTCACGGCCGCCGGCGAACCCGGACTGGTCGAAGGCTCGATGCTGACGCCCGGAACCGTCGTCGTCGACGTGAGCGCGAACCGGCGACCGTCCGGCCCGGACCCCACCGACCGTGACGCGGCGGCCGCTGGCGAGGACGGTGCGACCGACTCGACTGTCGTGGGCGACGTCGACGCCGAGAGCGCGCGGGAACGAGTCGCCGCTATCACGCCCGTCCCCGGCGGTGTGGGCCCGGTGACGCTCGCGACCCTCGTCGACAGCGTTGCCACTGCGGCCGAACGCCGGGCAGACGGTACGGCCGGCGCACTATCCGAGAACGGTCGGTGACGCCGTCAGCGGCGGCGACCCGGCCGCGACCGGGTACTTAATAACCTACATTATTCATCGTGGGGATTCATGCGAGTTCCAGGAGTGATAATTGCTGACATGGGTATCGGAGACGCACTCACGGAACTCGGGTCGTTTCTCGACGACTGTGAAGCCCGTGGGGGGGGCATCGAGCGCGTCCAGCTCGCGGAGGTGACCGGCGCGGCGGAGGGACTGTTGCGGGCGGACGTCGAACTCCGCCTGTCAGTCGACGAGCGGGCGACCCCGTCCCTGTGTGACCCACAGGTCGGTGCCGACGGCACGGTCCGGTTCGCGCTCGCGTCGACGACGGAACTGTTGCCGGTCGAGGACCACGCAGTCCGCGTCGAACCTGCCGCCGGGACCGTCGAGGACGAGGGCGCGGTCGTGGAGTTCCGTGTGATCGTCCCCGACGCGACCGACCCGGTCAGTGTGACTGGGGAGTCGGCCGACAGCCCGAATTCCGACATTCTGGACGGAGAGCGCCCGTCGGAGTCGGGTCCGGACGGTCCGGTGGGGAGCGAGGAAGGCGACGCCACCGTGACCGCAGTGTCCGGAGGGTCCCGACAGGACCGGGAGGTTCCGCCATTCAAAGACCCCGACTTGCTGGCGGCCATCTACGATTCGTGTGATACGTTCGCCGAGATGGCCGAGGAACTGGAGATGGACGTGACCGCCGAGACGGTCCGGCGCTACATGATCGACTACGACATCCACGAGCCCGACACCTACCGGACCGGCGGCGCGACGGCCGCCAGCGCCGACGACCAGGTCGTCCTCTCGGACGGGATCGGGCTACCCGACGACGTCACCGCCGAGGACCTCGTCGAGACGGTCGAGCGCTCGAACACCATCTACGAGGTCAAGCAGGACATCGACATCGAGCGCGACGACGCCCTCGAGATGCTCCAGGACCTGAACCTGCTCGACCTGGTCGTCGGTCGCCTCGCGACGGAGGGCGAACGCGAGGTCACACGCGAGGACATCGTCGACCGACTCCGGGAGGCCTCTGCCGTCCAGTAGGTACGGCCTGTCCGCTGGCGCTCGTCGAACCGTCGCCAGAGCTAAGACGTGCCGGTGTGTCAGCACATCCACAACGTCGGGGCGTGTCGACACTGCGGCGCCTCGCTATTCCAGGAGATCTCGACTGATGGCGACGATCACCGAAGTCCGGTTTGCACACGAACAGGGCGCGCTCGCCGGGACGCTCGGCACCCTCGACGAGGTCGAGGCACGGGTACTCCCGGAGACGAGTACCGACCCGGCAGGGACGATGTACGTCTTCGAGTTCGACGGCGTGGACTCCGCCGCGCTCGAAGCGGCGCTCGCGGACGACGAGACGGTCGCCACCGCCCGACCGATGCCGGAGTTCGCCGACCGCACTCTCTGGGGCATCGAGTTCACGCCGGAGACGGAGCTCCTGGCGCCGCGGGTCACACACCAGGGGGGGTTCGTCGTCGACGCCCACAGCGCGTCCTGCGAGTCGGGACCCGAGGGGTGGCACGAGCGCTGGCTGTTACCCGACAGCGGCGCCATCCACGACATCTGGGAACACGCTCGTGCCGAAGGGTTCGAGTTCGAGGTAGTCGACCTGCATCGACACGGGACCGGTGATGCTCACAGTCACGCCCGCGAGGCTCTCACCGACGAACAGCGCGAGGCCCTGTTGATGGCGCGCGAGATGGGGTACTTTTCCGACCCGCGAGAGGCCTCTCTCGAGGCGGTCGCCGACGCGCTCGGGCACTCGCCCTCCGCGATCAGCGGCCGCATCAAGCGCGGCATGAAAGCACTCATCGAGGCGACCCTCGTCGTCGAACGCCCGCGCCCGTAGCTGGTCACGCCACCTAGTCTTCGCGACTCACGACTCCCGGTCCCCGTCGGGTCTGTCGGTCCTGGTCGCGATCACGTCCTGAACGCGTCGCGGCGGCCGTGTATCGGTTCTGGAACGCGGCAAACTACTATGTGGCTGTCCCCGCAACGTCGAAGGAAACCGAGCGAGTGCTCGCAGTGACCCACGATGGTACTCTCGACGAAAATCTACGTAGAACACCCGGATCTGGCCCTCGTCGAGACCATCCGGTCGGTCCCAGACGTCGACCTGGGCGTGGTCTCCGACGCCGGCACCGACCCGGACCACAGCGTCCACTGGTTCTGGGTGGAGGCCGAGGACTTCGACGCGTTCGAGGCGGCGCTCGCGGCCGACCACACGGTCGCGTCGTTCTCGTCAGTGGCAGGGAACGCCGAGCGTCGCACCTACCAGATCGAGTACAGTGACGCGGCCACGCTCGTCTCACCTGTGGTCACCGACGCCGGCGGGCTCGTACTCGAGTCCCGCAGCCGCGGCGACGGCTGGGAACTCACACTGCAACTGGCCGACCGCGACGCGGTCGAGACGCTCGACGCGTTCGCCCGAGAGGAGGACATCCGCCTCGAAGTGCTCGAGATCAGCGAGGCCGACGAGAGCGACATCGACACCGCGTTCGGGCTGACCGAACCCCAGGTCGAGGCACTCATCAACGCTCACCTCCACGGCTACTACGACGAACCCCGCGGGGCCGTCCTCGCCGACCTGGCCGACCTGCTCGATATCTCTGAGACGGCCGTCAGCGGCCGCCTCCGGCGCGGCTCGGCCGCCCTCATCGACGCGACACTCGTCGACTCCGATGAGTGACGGTCAGTCCTCCAGTTGCGCCTGCCACTCCCGGACTTTCGCCATCAACTCGACCGGCGGCGTCTCGTTGACGTCCACGTCCTGCAACTCCTCCAGGACGTCGGCCATCTCGGGGTCGACTGACGGCCCGCTCCCGGACTCCGCGGGCACCTCCGCGGCACTCCCGTCGGTCGCGACCCGTGGCCCGTCGTCCGCTGCCGGTTCGCGTGCGCCCGCCGACCCACCACCGGTCGTCAGCTCGCCCGACCCGAGGTCGAAGACGACCTGCTGGGTCTCCCCGCCGGTCCCGCTCCCGCGGACCTCGATGGCCTTGTCCTCGCGCAACCGGTCGAGGACGTCCCGCGAGCGGTCGACGACGGGGTCGGGCACGCCCGCCAGGTCGGCGACGTGGATACCGTACGACCGGTCGGTCGCGCCCTCGCGGACTGTGCGCAGGAACGTGACCTCGCCGCCGGATTCGTCGGCAGTGCGGGACTCCGTCCCGCTCGGGGACGACGAGCGCGGTTCGCCGTCGACCGCCACGTGGACGTTCTCGACGGTGGGGAGTTCGTCGCCCAGCGCCGTGAGTTCGTGGTAGTGGGTCGCAAAGAGCGTCTTGCTCTGGATCTCGTTGACGATGTACTCCGTCGCCGCCCACGCGATGGAGATGCCGTCGAACGTCGCCGTCCCGCGTCCAACCTCGTCCAGGATGACCAGCGAGTCCTCGGTGGCCGAATGCAGGATGTTCGAGAGTTCCTGCATCTCGACCATGAACGTCGAGCGGCCCTGGGCGAGTTCGTCCAGTGCGCCGACGCGCGTGTAGATGCCGTCGACGACGCCCACCCGCGCCGAGCGGGCGGGCACGAAACTCCCGACCTGGGCGAGCAGCGTGATGAGCGCCGCCTGGCGCATGTACGTCGATTTCCCGCTCATGTTTGGCCCGGTCACGATCAGAAAGCGGCGGTCGTCGTCCATGTACAGGTCGTTGGGGACGAACTGCGTCGTCTGCTCGACGACCGGGTGGCGCCCCTGCTCGACGGTCAGTTCCCGCCCGTCCGTGAGTTCGGGCCGGGTCCAGTCGTTGCGGACGGCGTGGGTCGCCAGACTGCACAATGCGTCGACCTCGGCGAGCGCCCGGCCGACCCTCTGGAGGGTCTCGGACTCGCGCGCGACGCGGTCGCGCAGTCGCTCGAAGACCTCCCGCTCCAGTTCGTACCGGCGCTCCTCGAGCCTGAGGACCTCCCGCTCGCGCTCGTCGAGTTCCGGGATGGTGTAGCGCTTCGAGTTCTTGAGCGTCTTTATCTCCTCGTACTCGTCGGGGACCCGGTCGGTCTCGCTCTTGCCGACCTGGATGTAGTAGCCGTCGGTCCTGTTGCGGTCGACCGAGAGGTGCGTGATGCCGTGGCGACCTTTCTCGCGGTCGGCGAGGTCGTCGAGCCACTCCAGTGCCCGCTCGTGGTCGGCGACGAGGTCGTCCAGGTCGCCGTCGAACCCGCGAGCGATGAGTCCGCCCTGGGTGACCGTGCCCGGCGGGTCGGCCACGAGCGCCTCGTCTAGCTCGGCGGCCAGGTCGGCCGCCCGCTCGCGGTCGGGACGCTCCAGCACGTCGGCGAGCGGCGACTCGCGCAGGCGGTCGGCGCTCCCGACGACGTCGACGGCCTCGGCGAAGAGACCGAGCGTCCCCTGGACTGCCCGCAGGTCGCGGGCGTCAGCGCTGCCCGACGCTGCCCGCGAGGCGAGGCGCTCGAGGTCGTAGGCGTCGCCGAGCGTCTCGCGCAAGCGGTCGCGTGCCATCGCCGCTTCGGAAAGCGCCGCGACGGCCGACTGCCGCCGGTCGAGTTCCCCGCGCGACCGGCGGGGGCGCTGGAGCCACTCCCGGAGGCGTCGCCCGCCGGCGCTCGTGACCGTGTGGTCCAGCGTCGCGAACAGCGATCCGTCACTCCCGCCCTGCATCGTCTCGGTGAGTTCGAGGTTGCGCTGGGTCGTCGCGTCGACGGCGACGTACTCCTCGCCCGCGTAGGACCGGACGCGCGTCATCGAGGCCAGGACCCCCGCACCGGTCTCTTCGACGTACGAGAGGACGGCGCCGCCGGCCCGTATCGCCGCCTCCTCGTCGACGCCGACGCTCTCGATAGCGCCCTCGCCGAACTGCTCGCGCAGGGTGTGGCGCGCCCGCCCCGGCGCGAACGCCTCGGCGGTGTGCAGCGTCAGCGACGCGTCGGTCCGCTCGCGCACCCGTTCGAGGACGGCGTCGTCGTTGCGTATCTCGGGCCCGGGCAACACCTCCACCGGGTCGAACTTGTACAGTTCGGTCATCGCCGTCTCGGTCGCGTCGGGTCCCTCGCAGGCGGTAACGAGGAACTGCCCCGTCGTCACGTCGGCGAACGCCAGCCCGACCACGCCTTCGGACCCACCCCGCCCGTTACCACCGCCGCCGGCGCGGACGACGCTCGCGAGGTACTGGGCCTCCTCGTCGGTGGTCTCGAGCAGCGTGCCGGGCGTGACGACGCGCGTGACCTCGCGGGCGTGGCCGTCGTCGGTGTCGTACTGGTCGGCGACGGCGACGCGGTACCCCCGCTCGACCAGCGCCCGGACGTACGGCGTCAGGTCGTCGACGGGGACGCCGGCCATCGGATACGACGAGCCGTGAGAGGACTTCTGTGAAACTTTGAGGTCGAGTTCGTCGGCGACCGTCTCGGCGTCCTCGCCGAAGAACTCGTAGAAGT
>JAZKRZ010000141.1:0-8451 GCA_036626395.1 Haloarculaceae archaeon | reverse complement strand
CGCGTGAACGGGTCCGTCGAGTGTGCGTGCAGGAGCGTGCGCCGCCCCAGCTGGGCGCCGTCGAGCGACTCCACCTGCCACCAGTTGGCGTAGCCGTCCTCGCCGTCGTCGTCGTGATAGAGGGTCACGTCGAAGTCGTAGGTGCCGTCACCGCCCGCGAACGCCACGCCGACGACGTTGGCCTCGCGCAGGTCGAGGTCCGGCGTCGGCGTCGCGTCGCCGGGTGCCGCCGTCCGCGTCGCGGTCACCCCCGCCGAAGCGTCGTTCTCTCCACTCCGGGTATCGGTTTCGGCGGTCGACGACTCCGGCCCCGACCCCTCGGCAGGCGTATCCGCCTCGGAGGACCCGTCCACGTCGCTCGGAGTCGGGGAGTCCGCCGGGTCGGACGAACCGTTCTCGCCGGTCGCGTCGGTCCCACAGCCCGCGAGACTCGCGAGCGCGGTCGCCCCGGCGGCAAGGACGGTTCGTCTCCCGTACGTCGGAAAAGAGGGCATACCGGCCGCTTCGTCGCCACGTCACAAAAACGTCGCGCCGGTGCCCGGACGGTTCGCCATCGGGACGGACGTTACTCGTAGAGGGGGTGTTCGGCACAGAGTTCGTCGACGATCCCGGAGACCTCGGCTTTCGTCTCCTCGTCGTCGACGTTGTCGATGACCTCGGCGATGCAGTGACCGACCGTCTCGCAGGCGTCCGCGTCGAACCCTCGGGTGGTCAGCGCGGGCGTGCCGGCGCGGATGCCCGAAGCCACGAACGGCGAGCGCGTCTCCCCCGGGACGGTGTTCGCGTTCAGGACGATGCCGACCGCTTCGAGCGCCTCCTCGGCTTCTTTGCCCGTGACGTCGGGATGCGAGTCGCGCAAATCCACGAGAACGAGGTGGTTGTCGGTGCCGCCCGACACCAGCGAGAAGCCGTGTTTCTGGAGGTGCTCGCCCAGCGCCTTCGCGTTTCTGACGGTCTGTCTCGCGTACTCCTCGAACTCGGGTTCCAGGGCTTCCTTGAACCCGACGGCCTTGCCGGCGACGTTGTGCATCAGCGGGCCGCCCTGCGTGCCGGGGATGATCGCCTTGTCGACGTCCTCGCCGTACTCCTCGTCGGCCATGATGATGCCGCCCCGACCCGACCGGATGGTCTTGTGGGTCGACCCCGTGACGAAGTCGGCGACGCCGACGGGCGAGTCGTGGACGCCCGCCGCCACTAGCCCCGTGATGTGGGCGATGTCGGTCAGGTGGTAGGCGTCGACGTCGTCGGCGATGGCCTGGAACGCCTCCCAGTCGACCTCCCGGGGGTACGCCGAAAAGCCCGAGACGACCATGTCGGGGTCGAACGCCTCGGCGTGGTCGCGGATGGCCTCGAAGTCCAGGCGGCCGTCCTCGGGGTCGACCTCGTAGTTCTCGACGTCGTAGACCTGGCCCGCGAAGTTCGCGGGGTGGCCGTGACTGAGGTGGCCGCCGTGCGTGAGGTCGAGCGAGAGGATCCTGTCGCCGGGGTCGAGCGCGGCGAGGTAGACGGCCATGTTCGCCTGGGACCCGGAGTGGGGCTGGACGTTGACGTACTCGGCGCCCCACAGCTCTTTGGCGCGGTCGATCGCCAGTTGTTCGACCGTGTCGGCGTGCTCGCAGCCGCCGTAGTAGCGCGACCCCGGATACCCCTCGGCGTACTTGTTCGTCAGGACCGAACTCTGGGCCTCCAGCACCGCCTCGCTGACGTGGTTCTCGCTCGCGATCATCGCGAGCGTGTTCTGCTGGCGCTCTACTTCCGCCGACAGCGCGTCAGCTATCTCCGGGTCCGTCTCGCGGACCGTCTCGTAGTTCATGCCCGACACTCGGAGACCCCGCGTCAATAATCTACCTTTCCGCGGCGACCGGCTCCCCGCCCGTCGAACGACGGGACACTTCGCCCGGGCCGACGGTCCGGGCGCGGTATTCGAGACTATTTCCCGGCGAATCTGTCGGGAAATCAATCGAGCCCGCCGGTAAAATTAAGTGTGATACTTCGAAAGAGAAAGGAGGCGCATGACCGCGAACGTCTTCGAGGACGACGTCGGCGGCGTGCTCGCGGCGACGATACGCGAGTCCGACGGTGACGTCTACGCCGTGAATCTGGGTCGCGAGACGCTGCCGGACCTGGTCTTCCGGTTACACGGGATCGACGACCCCCCGACGGTCAACCTGCTCGTCGACTGGGACGAGGTGACGGCGGCAATGGACGACTTCATCGTCGCCGGCCACGCGGCGGACCTCGTCGCTGCCGGGGCCCTCGGACTGCGGTTGCTCGAGGACCCGCCACGCGTTTCGCTGTTCGTCTCCGAGGCGACCGTGGTATCGCTCGTCCACGCGGGCGATAATGTCGGCGGCCTGACCGCCACAGAGGAGTCCTTCGTGAGGGACCTCCAGGAGCGGTACGCCGGCCAGTGGGACGCCACAGAGGAGTACTCCCTGCGGACGCCACCCATCTCGGACGTGCGCGAGACACTGGCGACTCACCTCGGCGAGGGGGTCCTGGCGGATTTCGACGCGATACTCGCAGAGCTCTCCACGGTGACCGGCGAGGGCGACGAGCTCGACGAGGTGACGCTCGTGCTCCTGGCGGCGGCCCGCCACGGGGAACACCTCTACGAGGTCAGCAAATGGGGCGAGGACGTCGGCCTCGCGAGCAAGGCGACGTTCTCGCGCTCCAAGAGCGAACTCGAAGACGCCGGCGTCGTCCGCACCGAGAAGGTCCCTATTGACGTGGGTCGTCCGCGCCTCAGACTGCGCCTCGTCGACGACCTGCGCGGCGCGGAGGTCCCGGCGCTCCTGGCGACGACGCGCGAGCGTCTCGCCGCTGGCGACTGATCCCGCCCGGAACCACGCGACGCGAGCGAGGGACTTTACTACCCACCGGACGACGGGAGAGCCATGTCAGTCGGACTCGTCGGCACCGGACCGGCCGCGACGGCCGTCGAGGCCGCGCTCGGTGACGCCGACGCGCGCGTCGAGTCGCTCGCACCCGCCGACGTCGGCCCCGACCACCGCCTCGTGGTCGCCGTCGACACGGCCGGCGCGACCACCTTCGAGCGGGTTGCCGACCGCACGGTCGACGAGGGTGTCCCGTCGCTGGCCGTCGAACTCGGCGGGATCGGCGGGTATCCCGTGGTCGACGCCGCGATTTCCGCGCTCGCACCGGAGGGTCCCTGCTACCGGTGTCTCGCGTCGCGGGTCGCCGCAAACGTCCACGAGGACGCCGCCCCGGTCTCACCGCCCTCGGACGCGACCGCGCGTCTCGCCGGCGCTATCGCCGGCCACACCGCCGTCGAAGCGCTCGACCCCGACGAACCCGACCCCTGGGGGCGGGTGACCGAATTCCCCCACGCCCGGCGAACGCTGTTGCCGGTCCCGGGGTGTGAGTGCGGCGAGGGTCGGGACCGGACGCTCGACCGCTCGGCAAGGACGCGCGACGTCGAAGCGGCACTCGGTGCCGCCGAGCGCGGTCTCGACAGCCGCGTGGGCGTCGTTACCGAGGTCGGTGAGGCAGAGTCCTACCCGGCGCCGTACTATCTCGCGCAGATCTGTGACACGTCCGGATTCGCCGACGCGACGGCCGCCAGACAGGCCGCCGGCGTCGACCCGGGCTGGAACGCCGCGTTCATGAAGGCGCTGGGCGAGGGATACGAGCGCTACTGCGCCGGCGTCTACCGGGAGACGGAGTTCGAGCGTGGCGCCGCCGCGGACCTCCCGACGGCCGTCTCGCCCGCGGAGTTCGTCAGACCCGAATCGTGGGTCGCGGAAACCGACGCGGACGGCGACGAACGGCCGTGGGTCCCCGGGGAGTCGCTCGCGACCGGCGACGCCGTCTACCTGCCCGCGGAACTGGTCCACTACCCGCCCCCCGAACGGACGGTCCGTCCGGCGGTCACGACGGGCCTCGGTCTCGGCAACTCGACGGCCGAGGCGCTGTGCTCCGGACTCTACGAGGTGATAGAGCGCGACGCGACGACCATCGCGTGGTACTCGACGTACGAACCGCTCGGACTCGCCGTTGAGGACGAACCCTACCGGGAACTGCGGGCGCGCGCCGGCGCCGAGGGGCTGGAGGCGACCGCTCTCTTGCTCACACAGGACGTCGACGTCCCCGTCGTGGGCGTCGCGGTCCGCCGGGACTCGTACCCGAGACTCGCGCTGGGGACCGCGGCCCACCTCGACCCCGCGCGGGCGGCGCGAAACGCCCTCGCGGAGGCGGTCCAGAACTTCGTCGAACTCCGGGAGATGGGCCCGGACGGTGCCGTCGAGAGCGAGGGCGCCATCGGACGGTACGCCCGGGACCCGTCGCCGGTCGAACCCTTCGTCACCCCCGAGAGTCGGGTCCCCGCGACGTCCGTCGGGCCGGAGACGGTCCCCCAGGGGCGCGCACACCTCGAAGCGCTCCACGAACGGGCTACCGACGCCGACCTGCATCCCTACGCCGCCCGGACGACCACTCGCGACGTCGCCTCGCTTGGCTTCGAGGCGGTCCGCGTGGTCGTTCCCGGCGCCCAGCCGCTGTTTTTCGACACGCCCTATTTCGGCGAGCGCGCCCGGTCGGTCCCCGGTTCGCTGGGCTTTGTCGCCGACCCCGACCGGGACCGCCACCCCTACCCGTGACCCGACCGTCCGCGGGAGTCACACCCGCTCCCGAACCCGGCATCGGTCGACCGCAGTGTTCCAGCCGTGCCCGCGAAAACTGGCAGTATTCGGACGGATGTGTGGCTTTATCTCGAGTCGTGTTGTCGTTTCACATACTGGCAGGTTCTCCGCGAGCGGACCGCCAGCCTCATACTGTCGGACACACGCAATGCCACCGTGCGATGACTGTCTCGGGGTTTTCGTGACGGGTCAGCCCCGAACAGCGGATCGCCCGTTCACGAACGTGTGTCCGACAGTATCAGACATGGTCACGGAGTTCGACCTCCCGTGTACAGACTGCGGTCAGGAACTGGTCCGCCGTCAGGTCGCCGAGACCGGCGACGTGCTGACGGTCGCCGAATGCCCGTCCTGTGGGGAGCGGGACTACCCGGAAGGGACGTTGAGCGCGCTCAGATAGCGAACGTCACCCGGAGGATGTCCCGGGTCCCCGGACCGAGACCGACGGCGACTGCCGCGATCAGCAAGAGCAGCGCGTAGCGCGGGCTCTCCTCCATGATCTGCTCGTCGAACAGCCAGACGATGCCCAGCGCGACGACGAGTTTCACCAGCAGGAACGGCCACGACGTGCCGATCACCGACGAGACCGAGGCGGGCAACACCGCGTCGGTGACCTGGATGATGACCCTGTTGGCGGGGTGTTTCGCGCCGTAGTTGAACGGGTGGCCCAGCGCCGTCGCCCAGTCGGCGGCGATGACGTTGGCCACCCCGTCGATGGCGTGTGCCCAGAGGACGACGAGTCCGATGCGACGGGTACCCGCGTGTATCTCCGGTTTGTACGCCTCGACCGCCCGGTAGATACCGTAGGCCAGGACTGAAGCGATGCCAACGTCCAGTACCAGGATCTGCGGGAAAAACCGGGTGTAATCCGTGGTGAACGCGAGGAAAAACAGGTAGGCGAGCGTCAGTCCGAGGACGGCGGCCCCGATACCGGTCATCGCGCGGAACTGGTCGGGGACGACGCCCCGCCGTTCGAGGTAGACGCTGACCAGCAACGCACCGAGCGTCAGGACGAACACCGTCGCGTAGATGACGGGACTGATAAAGAGCGTGTTCAGCGGGTACGTGATAGCGGGCTCGAACCCCGCTTCGGCCGCCGCGTCGGTGGCGTCTTCGACGACCCGCAGTGCGCCGCCAAAGAGCATGAACGGGACGAGCGAGAAAAAGAGGCGCCGGTCGGTCGCGAGGTCGAGGCGCGCGAGCAACAGCAACACGCCCACGAGAAAGAACAGCAACAGGACCATGTACCCGACCTCCGAGACGCTCGTGTAACCGGTGTAGGCGACGACGCCGCCGTCGGCCGCCGCGCGGCAGGCCTGGTCGGTCGCGTGGAGGTCGATCCCGTCGCCGGTCAGCACGGCACAGCGCGCCGAGTTGGCGTCCGAGTAGACCGGCCCCCAGAAGTACTGCCAGACGAACCGGTCGTAGACGGCCCGGGGCGCGACCAGCGACCCGACCACCAGTCCGCCGACCAGGGCGAGAAAGGCGCCGATCCAGGTCTCCTCCGAGACGATCTGCTCGCTCTCCATGGCCGAACACCCGGCATGTGGTCTGTTTAGCTTTCCGGTCCCGTGCGGTCGGACGGCCCCGGCGGACGCCCCCGGGAACCCCGGACCGACGCCGGTTTCGCTACCGCTCGGTCCCGGTCCGGACCGCGTCGACGACCGCCTCGTGGTCTCGGCCGTTCGAGGCGACGAGCCCCTCGCTGTCGACCGCCCAGTGGTCGCCGTGGCTATCCGTGACCGTCCCGCCCGCCCCGCGGACGAGGTGGACCCCCGCCAGCGAGTCCCAGGGGGCGTGTGTCATCGGCCCGACCACCGCGTCTAGGCCACCGTCCGCGAGATAGGCGAGCGTCGCCTGCATACTCCCGAACCGGCGGGTGTCGCCGACCCGCTCGGTCAGCGTCGCACAGAGGCCGCCGAACTCGTCCGCCTCCTCGGGGTACCACCGCCCGACCAGTCCCACCAGGAACGTCCCGGGGTCGTCAGTCTCGCTGACTGTAAGCGTCGTCCCGTCTCGAGTCGCGCTCTCGGGCCCGGCGGTGTAGACGTCGCCCGCCACCGGGACGTACGTCGCCGACGCGACCGGTTCGCGGTCGACGACCGCCGCGACGCTGGTCGCCCAGACGCCCACTCCGCGGGCGAAGTTGGCCGTCCCGTCGATGGGGTCGACGACCCACGCGTCGCCGGTCTCGGGCAGTTCCGGCACGAGCGGGTCGCCGTCGTCGCCGACTCCGACCGGGAGCGCGTCCTCCTCTGCGAGGACCGGGTCGCCCGGGAACTCCGCCTGGACCGTCGCGACCGCCTGCCGCTGGGCGTCCCTGTCGGCCTCGGTGACGGGGTCGTTCTCGTCGGCCTTCGTTTCCACACGCAACTCCCCGCGAAACGACTGCCGAGCGACGGTGCCCCCTGCCCGCGCCGCGCGCTCGGCCATCGCCGCTCGCCTGTGTGCGTCTGCCATGTCCGCCCCTGTGGACACCTGGTAAATATCCCCACCGCTTTTCGTCCCGACCCTCCGGTTCGTCTCGCCCGGTGTCGATACGGACTGGCCGCAACCGCCCCGTTCAGTCGCGTTTCTCGCCCTGCTCGGCGCTCTCGGCCGCTCCGAGGATGGCCCGGGCGATGTCGCGAGCCTCCTGGGGCGTGTACAGCGCCTGGTCACCCCACGACTGGTCTACCCGCACGTACCCGCGTCGCGTGTCGATGTCGAAAAACGCCGTGTTCTCCAGCGGCGGGGGCTCCACCCCATCCGGGTCCGAACCGTCCGTTGCCATGCGCTATGTTAGGAAGTCACACGTCAAAAAAGGTCGGATCGACCCGGTGTTTGGAGATGGTTTACCCGCTGGTCGGCACGGGATAGCGGTATTTGCGAGGGAAGATGCCCCCGGGAGGGGAATCTCCCGCACTGGTTGCGAGGGGCCGCGTGGGCCCGCAGTGCGTGCATTCCGTCGCGGCACCGTCTGTGCCGCGCCGTCATGCGAGGGAAGGGATTTGAACCCTTGGACCCCTACGGGAGCGGATCTTGAGTCCGCCGCCGTTTCCAGGCTTGGCTACCCTCGCACGCGCTCCTCCGGGGAGACGCCGCTGTCTCCGTCGCAAGCCACCGGAGTCGTGCAGGTGTTTCGCCCTCTCTGTGTTAAAAGACTCGGGTCGGCGGGCGTCTGCAGTCACACGGATCGCTGTAGCGCGCTACCGGTCCGACCGCACGCGGTTGTGCGGTCGATTCAGTGCCTGCCGACGACAGTCCGTATCACCCGTCGAGTCCTTCGTATTCGGCGACGGCTTCCCGCCACTCACCGGGGAGCGGTCGCGTCTCGCGGGTGGCGGGGTCGACCGCGACGATCGTCGTCTCGGCCTCGGCGACGAGGCGCCCGTCCTGTTCGAGTTCGTAGGCCATGGTCATGCTCTTCGTCCCGAGGCGCGGAACCCAGACGCGCACGTCGACGCTCGTCGGTTCCGTCACCGACGACCGGAAGTCGACGTCCAGCGACGCGACGACCGCCGGGAACTCGTCGACGTCGGTGATCCCCAGTACCTCGGCGACGTAGGCGACCCGTGCCTCCTCGCAGTACGTGGCGTATATCGCGTTGTTGACGTGGCCGAACGTGTCGAGGTCGTTGTACCTGACGTTGACCGCGTGTTCGAACCGGTCCATACCCTCCCGATGGACGCCCGCGGGAAAACCGCTCCGTCCTCTCATACGGACCGTTGTACCCATTTTCGGCGATGCCGCCGACGTATGGGCGAGTTACGGCCCGATGCGTTCACCGTGGTTCGCGACGGTGGTAACGAAT
>JAZKRZ010000140.1:0-8670 GCA_036626395.1 Haloarculaceae archaeon | reverse complement strand
GGGTCGTTTCACTCCCCGTTCGGGTCTCGGAGGCGCGTGGCGCCTCCCGGTCCTCGTGTCCCGCGATGTTCAGCGGGATGTCGTCGTCGTGACCGTTCTTCGACGGGTCACCGCCCTCCTTGTCGTCCCGCGACTCGTCAGTCATCGGCTGGAATCCCCTCCATGCTGAGGTCGATACCCGTGACTGCGCTGACGTTGTCGTCCTGCATCGTGACGCCGATGGCCCGTTCGGACCGTTCGAGCATCGCCGAGCGGTGCGAGACGACGACGAACTGGGCCTCGCCCGCGAGTTCGTCGACCAGTTCACCGACGAGTTCGGCGTTGGCCGCGTCGAGGAAGGCGTCGACCTCGTCGAGTGCGTAGAACGGCGCCGGATTGTGGCGCTGGATGGCGAAGATGAAGGCGAGCGCGGTCAGCGACTTCTCGCCGCCGCTCATCGCGTTCAGGCGCTGGACCGGCTTGTCACCCGGCCGGGCTTTCATCGTCAAGCCCCCCTCGAAGGGGTCTTCCTCGTTTTCCAGGTGGAGTCGGCCCGTCCCGTTCGAGAGGCGCTCGAAGATCTCCCGGAACTGCTCGTCGATGGCGTCGTAGGCCTCCATGAACGTCGCCTTCTTGTTCGCCTCGTAGGTGTCGATCCGGTCGCGGATCTCCTCTGCCTCCTCGACCAGCGTCCCCTTCTTCTCGCGCAGGTCCGACAGGTCGTCGGCCACGCTGTCGTACTTCTCGATGGCCATCATGTTCACCGGCTCCAGATTTTCCATCTCGGCTTCGAGCCGACCGATCTCCGACTCGACCTCGTGGTGGTCGGGGATCTCCTCCGGGTCGTACTCGCCGACCGCGGCCTCGAGTTCGTCGATCTCCCACTCGAGGCGTTCGCGCTCCTCGCGCAGGTCCGCGAGGTCGCTCTCGACCGCGCCGACGCGCTCTTTCTGCTCGTCGCGGGCCTTGCGGGCCTCGCGGACGTCCGCCTTGAGGTCCGCGCGCTCGTCTTTCAGGTCCGCGAGTTCTTCTTCGAGTTCTGCGACCTCCGCCTCTTTCTCCGCCAGCACGTCTTTTTTCGCTTCGATCTGCTCCTCGAGTTCCGCGATCGTCTCCTGTTTCTCGGCCTTGCGGTTCTGGGCTGCCTCGATGGTCTCGTGGAGCGCCTCGATGTCCTCCTCGGCGTACTCCTTCTCTAACTGGAGCTCGTTGAGCTGTGCGTCGAGGTCGTCGACGTCGTCCTCGAGGTCGTCGATCTCCGCACGGATCGCGTCGGCCTCGCTCGTCAGGTCCGGCAGTTCCGAGTCTCCGACCTCGGCTTCGAGTTCGTCGATCTCGCTCTCGCGCTCCTCGATGGTCACGGTCTTCGCTTCGATCTCGGCCTCCAGTTCGTCCATCTCCGCCGAGACCTCGTCGCGTTCGGCCTCGATCTCCTCGAGGCGGTCTTCGAGGGTCTCGATCTTCTCGCGGAGCTCCGAGCGTTCCGCCTCGCGGCGCTCGATGTCGGTCTCGATGTCCCGGACCTTGTCGGCGGCGTCGGACTGCTTGTCCCGGGCGTCGTCGAGGCGGCTCTCGACGTCGCGCAACTCCTCGCGCACCTCCTGGCGCTCGGTTTCGAGCTCGTTTATCGCCGCGGCGAGGCGGTCGAGCTTCCCGCGACTCCCCGAGAACGTGTATCGGGTACCTTTCGAGGAGCCGCCGGTCATCGCGCCCGACTTCTCGACCAGGTCCCCGTCGAGCGTGACCATCCGGAACTCGCCCATGAACTCCCGGGCGGTGTCCATGTCCGCGACGACCAGCGTGTCGCCGAGCACGTACGAGAACACGCCCGCGTACTCCGAGTCGAAGTCCACGAGGTTGTACGCGAAATCGACCACGCCGCCGTGGTCGGGTTTGCTCGGCAGCGAACGCCGGTCCATCTCCGTCAGCGGGAGGAAGGTCGCCCGCCCCGCGTTGCGCGATTTGAGGTAGTCGATACAGCGCTGGCCGACGCGGTCGTCGTCGACGACGACGTGTGCGAGTCGGCCCCCGGCGGCGGTCTCACAGGCCAGCGCGTAGTCGGGGTCGACGCTCCCCAGCTGACCGACCGCGCCGTGGACGCCGTCGACGTCCGCGTTCAGCACCGACGTGACCGCCCGGCCGAAGGAGGAGTCGCCGTCCTCGCCCGCTTTCGCCTCGAGTTCGGCGTACTCCTGTTGTTTGGCCGCGAGTTCGTCCTCGACGTCGTCGAGTTCCGCCCGGCGCTCGCGGCGCTCGGCTTTCAGGTCCTCGACGACCTCCGAGATGGACGCCCTGTTCTTCTCCGCCTTCTCCAGTTCCGCTTCGAGGTCCTCGATCTCGGCCGCGATCTCGGGGATGCGCTCTTCGAGGTCCTCGATCTCGGACTCGGTCTCGCGTTGCTCGTTCGAGCGCCGACGAGCCTCGTCCAGCAGGCGGTCCTGCTCGCGTTGCAGGTCGTTTTTCTCCGATTTGAGCTCCTCCAGCGCGGCCCGTTTCTCGTCGAGCTGTGCCTTGACCTCCTCGAACTCCTCGCCGACCTCGTCGATGCGCGCCTCGACGGCCTCGAGGTCGGATTCTCTCTCCCGGATGTCGGCCGTGAGCGAGGACTTGGCGACTTTCGTCTCGCGGATCTCGGTCTCGAGGTCGTCGATGGTCTCCTGCTTGCGGTCGACTTTGACGAACGCCTGGCGGCGCTCGTTCTCGGCGTCCTCGATGGCCTCCTCGGCGGAGGCGACCGTGTCCTCCAGGCGGGAGATGTCGCCCTTGATCTCCTCCATCTCCCGTTTGATCGCGAGCTGTTCGTCCTCGCCTTTGCGTTCGATCTCGGCGTTCAACTCGTCGAGTTCGTCCTCCAGGCGGACGACTTTCCCCTGGCGCTCGTCGAGTTCGGCCTGCAGGTCCGCGAGCTCCGACTCCAGCGCGTCGACCTCGTCGTCTACGCCGGCGAGTTCCTCGCGCTTGTCCTCCAGTTCGGCGGCCTTCCGGTAGCTCTCGTACTCCTGTTTGCGCTCGCGCAACTCCTGGTACTCCAGGGCCGTCTCGCGCTCGTCTTCGAGTTCCTCGAGCCGTCCCTCCTTCTCCTCGATGCGGGTTTCGGCTTCCTCGATGCGCTCTTCGACGGTTTCCAGTTCCTCGAAGGCGGCCTCCTTCTTCTTGTCGAACTCCGCGACGCCGGCGATCTCGTCGATGATCTCCCGCCGGGACGTCGCGGTCATGTTGATGATCTCGGTGACGTCCCCCTGCATGACGACGTTGTAGCCCTCGGGGGTGACGCCGGCCTGCGCGAGCAGGTCCTGGATGTCCGAGAGGTTGACCGAACGGCCGTTGATGTAGTAATACGAGTAGTAGTTGTCCTCGGTCTCCTTGACGCGACGGCGAATGGAGATCTCGTCGACGTCGCCGACGTTCTCGGTGCCGGCGGCGGAGACGACCTGCGAACGCGCGAGCGTGCCGTCAGAGTTGTCGAGGATGACTTCGACGCTGGCCTCGCGCTCGCCGCCGGTCTTGCGGGCTTCGTCGTGGTGGCCGGGGTTGTAGATGAGGTCGGTGAGTTTCTCGGCGCGGATACCCGAGGTGCGGGCCAGTCCCAGCGCGAACAGCACCGCGTCGATGATGTTGGACTTGCCCGAACCGTTCGGGCCGCTGACCGTCGTGAAGTCCTCGTAGAAGGGGATCCGGGTCTTGCGCCCGAAGCTCTTGAAATCGTCGAGGACGAGTTCTTTGATGTGCATTGTTCCCGGGGGAGCCGGGTGCCCTACGCGATGATGATGTCGTTCGACCCGGTCTCCGCGTTGTCCTCTTCGTCTGCCTCCTCGGTGTTAGAACTGTCGGCCTCCGCTTCCTCTGGAGATTCCGACGGTTCCACCGCGGGCTCGGACGCCGGTCCGGGCGTCTCCGGCGCGAAGCCCAGGTCCTCGTCGACGGCCCCCTCGAGTTCCCGCAGTCGCACCTTGCACTCGACGAGTTCGTCGGTCAGTCCCTCGACCGACGCCTCCAGTTCGTTGACGCGCGCTTCCAGTTCCTCGACTCGGTTGCCGCACATACTCCCATGCCTGTGCTCCCCGGACATAAGAGTACGTCAGACATTCACACCGGATCTGACAGGTATCTGACCGTCCGGTCCCGGAGGCGGGACCCTACGGGTGAGGGGCGTCCACCGGAGAGGGCGGTGTCTCCAACCGCCGTTCGCGGGGCCCGCTCGGAGTGTCGGGAGGTCGCGTCGTCCCGCGCCGTTAGCCTTTAGCCGCCCGCGCGAAAACCACGGGTAATGACCGCACAAGCCGTCGAGACGGGAGACCTCGCCACTGTCATCGGCCTGGAGGTCCACGTCCAGCTGGAGACGGACACGAAGATCTTCTGTGGCTGTTCGACCGAGCCCAGCGACGAGCCCAACACCAACACCTGTCCCGTCTGTCTGGGCCTGCCCGGTGCCTTACCCGTCGTCAACGAGGCCGCCGTCGAGGCCGCCGTGAAGGTCGGCAAGGCCATCGACGCCGACATCCCCGAGGAGACCGCCTTCCACCGGAAGAACTACTACTACCCCGACCTGCCCAAGAACTTCCAGATCACCCAGTACGACGACCCTATCTGCCAGGACGGCGAACTCGCGTTCACCGTCGAGGGCGACCGCCGGTCGGTCGACATCCGCCGGGCCCACCTCGAAGAGGACCCGGGGAGCCTCCAGCACGTCGGCGGCGGCATCGACACCGCCGACTACACGCTGGTCGACTACAACCGCGCCGGCACCCCCCTGATGGAGATCGTCACCGAGCCGGACTTCCGTTCGCCCGGCGAGGTACGGGCCTTCCTCGCGAAACTCACCGAGGTCCTGGAGTACCTGGGCGTGTTCGACGCGACCCGCGACGGGTCGCTGCGCGTCGACGCCAACCTCTCCATGGTCGACGCGGACGACGTCGACGACGAGGGGGCCGTCGACGAGGCGACGCTCGCGGAAGCGAACCGCACGGAGGTCAAGAACATCTCCAGTCACCGGGGCGCCGAGAAGGCCCTGGCCTACGAGGAGACCCGCCAGAAAAACGCCATTCAACGGGGTCGCGCGGTCGAACAGGAGACCCGCCACTGGGACGAGGGAAAGGGCGTCACGCTCTCGATGCGGTCGAAGGAAGCGGAGAAAGACTACCGCTACTTCCGCGAGGCCGACCTGCCGCCCCTGCGCGTCGCCGACTGGAAGGCGAAACTGGAGATCCCGGAACTGCCCGACGCCCGCCGCGAGCGCTTCCGCGAGGAATACGGCCTGAGCGGGGAGGCAGCCTCCAAACTCACGAGCACCAAGGAGGTGGCGGATTTCTTCGAGGGCGTCGCGGGTGAGTTCGACGCCGACCTCGCCGCGACGTGGGTCGCCGACGAACTCCTGGGCGAACTCAACTACCGCGACATGGCGACCACGGACGTCGCCGACCGCTTCGACGAGATAGAGCGCCTCGTCGAACTCGTCGCCACCGACGAGATCACCGCCAAGAACGCCCGCGAGGCGGTCCTCCGGGGGATGCTCGACGACGGCGACGCGCCCGACGAGATAGTCGAACGCGAGGGACTGGGCAAGACGAGCGGCGACGCGGTGCAGGCGGCCGTCGAGGAGGCCATCGACGAGAACCCCGACGCAGTCGAGGATTACCACAGCGGCGAAGGCGGCGCGATCAACTTCCTCGTCGGTCAGGTCATGCAAAAGACCGGCGGGAGCGCCGACCCCGGCGACGTCAACCAGCGCCTGCGTGAAGAATTAGAGGGGTAGGACCGGGTGCGGCCGTGTAGAGGGGATAGGACCGGGTGTGAGCGGTGCGAGGCTTGCCCGGCACCGTACGGAGTCGCGAGCAGCGAGCGGCCGGCTGTTTCGCCCGGCCTTTGGCCGATAATATAATTCAAGCTACAGTATGTGTGGGTGCGAAACCGCTCGCACGCGCCCCAGTCGAACCGGACGGTACCGGCGGTTCTCGTGTGAGTCGCGCGCGGCAACGACCGGCGTTTCCGCCAGAGTTTAATATATCGCTGACAAATTACGGTCCGATGCTCGGTCCCGGAGCGGCGTACCTGGCCCTGCTGTCGGGTGCGGCACTGCTCGCGGGGGGGCTGGCAGGGTACGCGTGGCGTCACCGCGACGAACCCGGGGCGACGTCGCTGGCGGCGGCGATGGTCGCCGTCGCGGCCTGGACGACCACCGAAATCCTGGGACTGTCACAGACCGGCAACACTCACCTGTTCTGGGAGCGCCTCCAGTGGGTCGCGATCGCCGTCGTCCCGCTCCTGTTTTTCCTGTTCATGCTGGATTTCACCGGTTACGGGTGGCTACTCTCGCGGCCGTACCTCCCGCTGTTTTTCCTCGTCCCGGCGGTGACGGTCGCGCTCGCGTGGACGAACCCGTCACACGGCCTGATGTGGACTGACTCGACGCACATACCGACCGCGGGGCTGACGATGCTGGCGCTGGATTTCGGGCCGTGGTTCTGGGTGTACGTCGCCTACGCGTACGCCATCCTGACCGTCGGGTTCGTCCTGTTGCTCAGGCTGGCCGCGACCGCTAACTACCTCTACGTCGACCAGACGACACTGGTCGTCGTGGGCCTGCTCGCGCCGCTCCTGGGGAACATGGCCTCGTCGTTCGCGCTGATCCCCCAGTACGGCCTCGACCTGACGCCGCTGGGGTTTACCGTCACCGGGGTCGCCTTCGGCAACGCCCTGTTCCGGTACCGGCTGTTCGACCTGCTGCCCGCGACCCGTCGCCTCGGACGGCAGGCGGCGCTGGTCGGGCTCGACGACGGGGTCGTCATCGTCGACACCGACCGGACGGTCATCTACATGAACCCCGCGGCGGGGGCGGTCCTCGGTCGCGACCCCGAGGACGCCCTGGGCGAACCCGCCGACGAACTGGTCGACACCGATGAACTCGACTTCGCCGCGTCCGACCGCCTGGCGGAACTCTCGCTCGGGGACCGGACCTACGAGGTCGAGACCGCGCCGATCGACGACCGCCGGGGAAAACAGGTCGGCCACACCATCCTGCTGTACGACGTGACCGAGCGGACGCGCCGCGAGGCGGAGTTGCGCGCCCAGCGCGACCGGTACCGGCGGCTCGAACGTATCAACACCGTCATCCGGGAGGTCAATCAGGCGCTGGTCAGCGCCAGGACCGTCGAGGAACTCAAACGCGCGGTCGCGGAGACGCTCGCCACTCCGGGGCTGTACGACGACGTCTGGATCAGCGTGACCGCCAGCGACGGGTCGCCCGTGCGAATGCGCGCCACCGAGGACGGCCCCGAGGCGGCCGACGCCGAGGGGCTCCCGCCCGCGCTCGAAGCGCCGGAGGACCTCGACGTGACCGCCGACCTCGACGCGACCGACGTCCCCGACGCGTTCGAGGAGACGCTCGCGGGCGGTCCGGACGTGGCGACGGACGGGAACCGCGACCTGCCCGGCGACGGCGACTGGACGACCGTCGCGCTCGTCTACGGCCGGACGGTCTACGGCGCAGTCGCGCTCCACACCGACCGCGAGGCGGGGTTCGGCGAGCGCGAACTCGCGGTGCTGGACGAACTCGGCGAGACCATCGGCCACGCGCTGACGACCATCGAGCGGACCCGCCTCCTGCTCGCGGACTCCCGCGTCGAGGTCGACCTCCGGACGACCGACGCCGAGTCGCTGCTCGTCGCGCTCTCCGAGGCGACCGGGACGGAGTGGACACTCGACGGCTTCGTCCCCGCCACCGAGGGGGAGTTTCTGGCCTACCTCAGTACCGATGTGTCCGCCGACGCGGCGGGGGACGACGGCGCGCCCGGTGTCGAGACTGCCGCGGCCCATCCCGGCGTCTCGGAAGCCAGACGCCTCTCGACCGACGACGGGACGACGCTGGAAGTGCGCGCACAGCAGGGCATGCTCGCGTATCCGCTCATGGAGGCCGGCGCGAACGTCACCAGCGCCACGGCGGTCGACGGCCGGTGTGACCTCTCGGTCGAGCTCTCGCCGGACGCGAACGTCCGCGCGGTCATCGACCGCGTCCGCGAGGCGTTCCCCGGGACCGAACTCGTAGCCAAGCGCGAAGGCGAACCCACCGAGGAGGAGGGGCTGCCCGACGAGGCCGACATGACCGACCGCCAGCGCGAGGCGCTCGAAGCCGCCTTTCGCGCCGGTTACTTCGACTGGCCCCGCGAGTCCACCGCCGAAGAGGTCGCCGAGTCGCTCGATATCTCCTCGCCGACGCTCCACTCCCACCTCCGGAAAGCCGAAGCCCAGCTACTGACCGCGTTCTTCGAGGAGTGACGGCTGCGCGGCCGGTCCGTGGCGGACTCCCGGCGGACGTCGCGGACCTGCCCGCGCCGGTCCGTCGCTACTTCGAGACGGTCCTGTCGGCGGGCCAGCGGCCCGTCGCGGGCCTTCGACTCGGACAGGACGGCGAGTTCGCCCTCGGCGGCGACTGGCACCCGTTCACCGCGAGTCAGGTCTACTCGGTGTCGCCGCCCGGATACGTCTGGGACGCCGATATCGAGGTGTTCCCCGGCGTCTCCGCTCGCGTCGTCGACGCCTACGTCGAGGGGAGGGGACTGCTCCGGGCGGCCCTCCTCGGTGCCGTCCCGGTCGCGAGCGCGGGACCGGACCCGCGGACGAACGAGGCGGAACTCCAGCGGTACCTCTCGGAGACGCCGTGGTTCCCGACCGCTCTGCTCCCGGCCGCCGGCGTCA
>JAZKRZ010000139.1:0-8827 GCA_036626395.1 Haloarculaceae archaeon | reverse complement strand
TACAGTCGCCGCCGTGGCCGAAAACGGCGTCATCGGCCCCAATGGTGAGCTTCCGTGGTCGTCGATCCCGGAAGACAGGCAGCAGTATCGAGAGCGGATCACCGACTACCCGGTTATTCTCGGGTGGCAGACCTTCGAATCGATGCGTTCCGACCTCCCCGGGACTGCCCAGATAGTGCTGAGTCGGAGCGAACGCGAGTACGATGTCGCCTCCGCACACCACGCCGCAGGCGTCGACGACGCGGTCAAGACCGCCCACACGCTCGACGCCTCCCGGACGTACGTCATCGGTGGCGGTGGGGTCTACGACCGCTTCCAGCCCTACGTCGACCGCATGGTCCTGAGCCGTATCCCCGGGGCGTACGAGGGCGACACTTACTTTCCCGAGTGGGACGCAGACGAGTGGGAACTGGTCAACGCCGTCGATTACGACGCGTTCACGGAGCGACTGGTCGGGGCCGACGCGCGGAACCCGCCGGGCGGGGGAACTGCGGTCCGTCCCCCGTCATCTGACACCGGCGGTCTCTCCGGCCGCTCGCTGGTCGGCCGACCGGCGGTCCGTTCCGCGGGCACGCCGAAACGATTAATTCCCTGCTGGCGCCCTGTTTGGTCGTGTTCGCGTCCCCGCTCGAGTGGCTCCTCACGCCCCTGACCGCGAGCCCCGCGGTCGACCTGGCTCGCCTGGTCGCGGTGCCCGTCTTCGCCTGGGCCGCCTACCGCGACGTCGAAACCCGCCGGGTTCCCAACCGGACGTGGCCACCGCTCGCAGCCCTGGGCGTCGGTCTGCTCGCAGTCGAGGGCTACCGCATGGCGACCGGCGACGTCCCCGGCGGCGACCTCGCGCGCGAGCGGTTTCTCCTCAGCGTGGCCGTCTCGCTCGGACTGGTCGCGCCCGTTGGCTATCTCTTCTACTGGTTCGGCGGCTTCGGCGGCGCCGACGCGAAGGCGCTCATCGTCCTCGCGGTCCTCTTTCCGACGTTCCCGACGTACATCCTCCCGACCACCTCGCTGCCGCTCACGGCGACGACGCTGGACGTGTTCTCGCTGACTATCCTCACCAACACAGTCGTCGTCGGTGCGGTCTACCCGCTCGCCGTCGCCGGGCGGAACGCACTGGGCGGGCACACGGGGAAGGCGATGCTGATCGGCAAGCCCGTCCGCGCGACCGACGTCCCCGACGAGTACGGCTCTCTCATGGAGACTCCGGACGGGTTCACCCGCCACGGACTGGACATCGACGCCCTGCGGATGTACCTGCGCTGGCGGGGCTGCTCGCTCGCCGACGTCCGCGCCGACCCGGAGACCTGCCGCGACCCCGCGAGCCTCCCCGAGGACCCGAACCCGCCCGGCGACGGCTCTATCGCCCCCGGGGATCCCCCCGAACCCGACGCCGACGTCGCGACCGACGGCGGTCGAGACGCCGAGACGGGAGACGCCGGAACGGAACTGACCGACCCCTGGGGAGCGGCGGCGTTCCTCGAGGACATCGAGGGCGACGCCTACGGGACGACGCCCGAGAAACTCCGGGACGGGCTGGAGGTACTCGTCGCCGAGGACGTGGTCTGGGTCTCGCCGGGACTGCCCTTCATCGTCCCGATGTTCGTCGGCCTCGTCGTGAGTCTCGTCTACGGTGACCTGCTCGTCGCGGCCGTCTCCCTGCTGGTCTGAGTCACTCGCGCGCTTCCGGGGGGACGAACCGCTCGTAGGCGGGGCCGATGGCGAACACGGAAACCAGCCAGCAGACTGCGGCGGTGATGTATCCCAGGAGGAGCGAGCGCTGGTACCCCGGCGCGCTCGCGAGGACGAGCAACGCGAACGCCGAGAGGAGGAGCGCGAACGCGCCCAGCGTGTTGGCGGC
Organism: Haloarculaceae archaeon; assembly: GCA_036626395.1. Classification (GTDB taxonomy): domain Archaea; phylum Halobacteriota; class Halobacteria; order Halobacteriales; family Haloarculaceae; genus QS-5-68-33. The sequence goes on along the minus strand of JAZKRZ010000139.1, from coordinate 6,969 downwards.
GTTCCACGCGAGAAACGCCCGCACTCGCGCGTCCACCTCGCGCCAGGCCTGGAGGAACCGCCGGACTCGGTAGCCGATCACGTCCCGACGTTGTGCCGCTCGGGGTATAGTTTCTCGGTTGTCCGGTCAGGACACGACCGCGGTAGCGCGCCGTCGGTATCGGTTACCGAGTTCGCGAACGACCAGCCGGTCGCGGTCGCTGACACCGAGCGCGACGAGGACGGCGAGGTACGTGGCTATCCCGGCTGAGACGCCGAGACCGACCGCCAGTCCGCCGGGCAGCACCTGCCTGACCAGGGCCATGACGACGGTCATCGCCACCCCGGCCGAGAGCGGCTTCAGAAACGTCGCGTCGAACGGCCACAACCCCTCGAACCGGCGGAGAACGACGACCTGTGCGAGGTTCTGGACTGTGACCGCGACCGACGTCCCGAGCGCCGCGCCCGGCAGACCGAACTCGAGCACGAAGGCGTACGTCAGCGAGACGTTGATGGCCGCGAGCACCCAGTCGAGCGCCATTCGGGCGTACTGGTGGTCGGTCATCATGAGTAGCCACCCCGTCGCACCGACCGCGCTCCCGACCAGGACGCCGGCGAGATACACCACGAGCGGAACGTACCCGCGGACGTACGCGGGACCGAACACCGAGAGCAAGGCGCGCCCGAAGACGGCCTGGACGGACAGGACCGGCACGACGGCCGTGACTATCAGCCGCGTCACCGCGGTGTAGACCACGTTCAGCGTTTCCGTCTCCCCGTTCGCGTGGAGCTCGGAGGCCACCGGCGGCAGCAACTGGTTGAACGCCCGCAAGGGGATCCACGCGACCGTCACCAGCACGAGGACGACGTTGTAGACGCCGGTCGCGGCGGCGGTCAACAGCACACTGACCAGCAGGACGTCGACGCGACTCTGGAAGACCTTCCCGACACTGCTCAGCGCGATCGGCGTCGCGTGGTGGAAAAACCGGCGCAGTTCCGAGCGACTCCGCCGGAGCGTCGGACGGACGCCGGTCGACGCGAGAACTGCCGGCACACCCCCGAGAGCGAGCGCGCCCATCGCGACGGCGAGCGCGCCGGCGACGCCGACCACCGAGTAGCCGAGACTCACTGCCGCGCCGGCCGCGACCAGGCGCGCCGTCGGCCGGAGGACGCGGTTGAACAGTACTTCGCCGCGGGCCGACCCGACCGACCGCAACAGCCCCGCGTGGACCTTGACGACCCCGACTGCCAGGACGAGGGCCCCGAACCGCGTCTGTGCCGACGGGAACGAGGCGGTCGCGACCGTCGCGTCGTTCACCCGGCCGGCCGACAGCGCCAGACCGAGCGCGAGCGCCGTTCCGACGACGAGCGTGGTCGCGTACGCCAGACCGGCCACGCGTCCGCGCTCCGCGCCGTCGGCCGCCGGAACGTACCGCTGGAGGGTCCGCACGGTACCGAAATCGACGAACCGGAACGCGAGCTGTGCGATCCGCCACCCGAGAGCGTAGACGCCGTAGACGACCGGCCCGAGGCTCCGCGCCAGGAGCGTCTCCGTCCCGACAGTCAGGATCCGCCGGAGCGTGATCCCGCCGGCGGTCACGACGGCGCCGTCAGCGATAGTCAGCAAGGCCTCGCGCTCGTCTCCGGGGACGTCGCCGAACTCGTCGCGACTCACTGTGAGACCGTGTGATAACTGCCGGGTGTAAATCATTCGATCGGCGCACGCAGTCGCGCGGCCCGTCCGCGACAAAAGACCTATTCGGTCGAGCGCCGACTGTCGAAGCATGACCGCCGACGCCGAGAGCGGGGGAGCCGACACGGAGGCCGTCGACCTCGCGTTCGACGAGAACGAGTACATCCCCGCGGTGGCACAGGACGCCGAGACGGGGGACGTTCTCATGCTCGCGTACGTCACGCCCGAGGCGCTCGACCGCACCCGCGAGACCGGCCTCGCCCACTACTACTCGCGCAGCCGCGAGGAACTCTGGCAGAAAGGCCAGTCCAGCGGCCACGTCCAGCGCGTCGACGAGATCCGGGTCGACTGTGACGGCGACGCCCTCCTCTATCTCGTCGAGCAGGAGGGGGGCGCCTGTCACACCGGTTTCGAGTCGTGTTTCCACCGTACCGTCGACGGCGAGGTCGTCGGCGAGCGCGTCTTCGACCCCGACGACGTCTATGAGTGACGCCGCCGCCTCCCGCGGGGACCTCCCCGACGTCGGGGCGCTCGTCGCCGACCTCTCCGACGCCCACGACGCCCTCGAACGCGCCCGCCGCCGGGTCGCCGCCGTCGGCGAGAGCGAACTCGAGACGCTCCGCGACCGCCACGACGAACTCACTGGACTCTTCGACCGCTACGAGGAGCGGGTAACCGGCGACGGCGACTTCCAGACGTTCATCGAATTCCAGGGGAAGATCGCCGAGTTCACCGAAGAGCTTCCCGGGGACCTGCGCCACCGCGACGTCTTCGAGGACGTCGACGACCTGCTCCAGCAGCGCCGGCTCACCGACGCGGACTGGCGACGGGTGCGCGAGACGCTCGAACCCGTCCGCGAGGACGTCGACCGCCTCGTCGAGCGCCGCGAGGCCCGCGAGCGCTACCGCGACGCCCGGGCGGCCGTCGAGCGCCGCCGCAGCGAACTGGCCGACCGGATCGACGACCTGGAGCACCTCCAGCGCCTCGGCGAGGCCGACCTCGAGGCCCCCACGGAGCGCCTGCACGCCCCCATCGAACGGTACAACGCGCGCGTCACCGACGCCTTCGACCGGTTCACGAGCGAGGCCGGAGCGCGGACGGTCCTCTCCTTTCTCGCCGCGACCGAGCAGTACCCGCTCGTCGACTTCCGCTCGCCGCCCGCGGACCTCCGCGAGTACGTCGAGACCCACGAACCGGGGACAGAACCGGTCCCGCGGCTCCTGGAGTACTCCGAGTACTCGCGGTCGAAACTCGACCACTACGTCGCCGACGCGGACGCGCTGAAGCGCAACGTCGCCACCCACCGCACGTTCCTCCGGCGACTCGACGCGGAGCCGCTGACCGTCTCGTGGCCGCCGCCTTCGTCGGGGACACTCCGATACCGGACGCGCGAACTGGAGAGCGTCGTCGCCAGGGTCGTCGCCGAACTGGGCGCCGAGACTGAGGCCGACCCGCTCGTCGCGCTCCGGGACGTCCGCGCGCTGCCCCGCGAGACCGAGTACGACCGGCTCCGGGAGAGCGCACGGGCCCGCGCACAGCTCGGCGCCGAAGAGCGCGAGCGCCTGGCATCGGGCGCCGTGGCGACCGAACGGGCGGCCTGCCGGACGGCCGGAGAACGCCTGGACGAGGCGCTGGCGACGTACTCGCCGCTGTAGCGGTGTCGCGGCGTCGTCACTCGATTGCACTCCGTGCGGCCGCGGCCACCTCGTCGGCGAGTTGTCGCGCGCGCTCGGCACTGCGCGCCTCCGCGTAGACGCGGACGACGGGTTCCGTCCCGGAGGGACGCGCGAGCACCCAGGCGTCGCCGTAGTCGAGGCGGTAGCCGTCGGTCGTCGTGGGGTCGGCGTCGGCCTCGCGGGCGTGTTCCTCGATGGCCGCCAGCATCGCCGCGCGCTCGTCCTCGTCGTCGTAGGACAGGTTGCGCCGGAGGTTGGCGTAGCCGTCGTGGGCGGCGACCACTTCGCTGGCGGGGGCGTCCCTGTCGGCGAGTATCTCCAGGAAGCGCCCAGCGGTGTAGGCGCCGTCTCGGGCGACCCGGTAGCCCGGGAAGATGACGCCGCCGTTGCCCTCGCCGGCGACCGGGACGGTCTCGCCGTCGGCCTGGAGTCCGCGGATGCGCGTGACGATGTACGTGCTGCCGATGGGCGTCAGCGACAGGTCGGCACCGGCGGCCTCGACGGCGTCGACGACCCGCTGTGAGGCGTTGACCGCCGAGACGACGGTGTCGCCGGCCTCGAGGGCGTCGGCGACGAGCGCCGCGAAGGTCGCGTCACCGGCCAGCAACTCGCCGCGTTCGTCGACGAAGATGGCGCGGTCGGCGTCGCCGTCGTGGGCGACCCCCAGGTCGGCGCCGGTCGCGCGGACGAACCGCTGGAGGTCGCCCAGCGTCTCCTCGACCGGTTCGGGGTTGCGCCCGGGGAAGTGGCCGTCGGGCTGGGCGTTGACCGTTCGAACGCCACAGCCCAACCGCCGGAAGAAGTCCGGACTCGTCAGTGCGCCCGCGCCGTGTCCGGGGTCTATCGCCACCGTCAGGTCGGCGTCGGCGACGGCCCGCCGGTCGACCGCCGCGAGCAGGTCCGCGACGTAGCGCTCACCGGCGTCCCCGACCGTCCGGGTGGTGCCCGTCCCGTCCCACGCGACGCGTTCGGCGCCGTCCTCGAGCAGCCGCGTCTCGACGGCTTCCAGGCGCTCGCGCGGGAACTCGACGCCGTCGGCGGCGACGAGTTTGACGCCGTTGTACTGGGGCGGGTTGTGCGAGGCCGTGACCGTCAGCCCGGGCACGGACTCGGCCTCGCAGTAGGCCTGCAGGCCCGGCGTCGGGAGGACGCCCAGCCTGTCGGCGGAGACGCCGACGCTCGCGAAGCCGCTGGTGACTGCGTCGGCGAGCATCTCCCCCGTCACCCGCGTGTCACGTGCGACGGCAACGCGGTCGGCGTCCAGCTCGGTCCCGGCCGCCTGTGCCACCGCGAGGGCGTCGTCCGGCCCGAAATCCGCGTTGACGACGCCGCGTATCCCGCTGGACCCAAACAGCTCCATACCTCCCCTCGGCGGCCAGGTCTGTTAGTGGTTCCGGAGCGGACGCGCGAGATCCCGCTCGCCAGACCGGTGCGACGGCGCGGTACTCCGTCGACGGTGAGTGCGTTGACCGCGTCGAGCACGGGCACCTGGCGACGGGGCGGGACGGGGAGTGAGAATCCGGGACGCCCCGTCACCGGTCACTGCCCGTCGGGGTCCTCGACGCGCTCGTCGACCCAGTCGATGGCCCGCTGGACTTCCTCGGGGTCGGTGCCGGTCACCTTCACGCGGCCGGGCGTCCCGCGGCGCGCGGGGTAGCTCCCGACGGCCACGTCGAAGCGCTCGCGGACGCCCGCGAGGACGTCCTTCAGCGCGCCCTCGGGCGTCGCCGTCTCCACCGACGCGGAGACGGCGTCGCCGCCGAACTCGTCGGCCACTTCCTCGAACATCACGCGCAACTCCTCGGGGAAGCCGGGGAAGACGTAGACGTTCTCGACGACACATCCGGGATTGAAACTCGCCTCCGTCTGGAGCGGGCGCGCGCCAGCCGGGAGCGCGGCCGTCTCGTCGGGGTTCAGGTCGAAGTCGTGTTGCTCGTAGTACTCGGGGTCCTGCTCGCGGAAGCGGCGGGCCTTCTCGACGACGCGTTCGCGCACGACCTGCTGTACCTCCATCTCCCGGTCCAGGGCGTCGGCGACGGCTTCGAGGGTGACGTCGTCGGGCGTGTCGCCGAGGCCGCCGGTGACGATGACGGCGTCGAACGCCCCGGCCCACTCGCGGACCCAGCGGGCGATGAGCGCGCGGTCGTCCGGGATCGTCAGCATGCGCGCGAGCGTCGCGCCGCGCTCGCTGAGCTGTCTCGCCAGCCAGGTGGCGTTCGTGTTCTCCGTGTCGCCCGAGAGCAGTTCGTCGCCGACAGTGACCAGCGCGACGTCCATACGCCACAGAACGGGAGAGACCGGCTAAATGGTGACGGCTTCCGACCGCGCGCCGCGACCGCTCACTCGAACATCGTCCCGGGGTGGGCCAGGTGCTCGCGGGCGACCGACTCGTCGACGCCGATGCCGAGTCCGGGTTCCTCGGGCACCTCGATGGTGCCGTCCTGGATGAGGTCGGCGTCGCGGTCGTGCAGGTCGTCCCACCAGTCGACCTCCAGGGCGTGGTACTCCAGCGTGTCGAAGTTCGGAATCGCAGCGGCGAGGTGGACGCACGCCATCGTCCCGACGGGGCCACAGACGTTGTGCGGCGAGAAGGCGATGTAGTTCTCCTCGGCGCGGTTGGCGATGGCCTTCGACTCGGCGAGGCCGCCACAGGTCGTCGGGTCGGGCGTGAGCACGTCGACGCCGAAGTCGTAGATCAGGTCGGTGAACTCGTGGACGCGAAAGCGGTTCTCGCCCGTCGCCAGCGGCGTCGCCGTCGACCGTGCGAGTTCCCGCTGGGCCGCCATGTTCTCGGGGGGCACGAGGTCTTCGAGCCACATCAGGTCGTACGGTTCGAGTTTGCGGGCGAGCCGTTTCGCCGAGTCGATGGCGTAGTCCCAGTGGACGTCGAAGGCCAGGTCGACCCCGTCGCCGACCCGCTCGCGGACCGCCGCGACGGTCTCGACTTTCCTGTCAAGCACCTCGTTGCGTACCCGCCCGTTGTAGGGGTCGGGGTCGTTGTCGAAGGGCTGGTCCAGGTCGAATTTGAGCGCGGAAAAGCCCATTTCGGCGACGCGCTCGGCCTCGTCGGCGTAGGCCTCGGGCGCGTAGGCCTCGTCGTCGTGGATCGTGGGGAAGCCGTCCTCGAGCTCGTAGGCCTCGCCGGCGTGACAGTCACAGTACATGCGCACCTCGTCGCGATACTTCCCACCGAGCAACTGGTAGACCGGCAGGTCGAACAGCTTGCCGGTGACGTCCCAGAGGGCGATCTCGATGCCGGACGCGGCGGTCACGACCTTGCCCGTCGTGCCGCCGTGCCCCGACGTCTCGTGGACCATCCGCCGGAAGAGCCGTTCGACGTCGACGGGGTTCTCCCCGACGAGAAACCGCTTCATGTACTCCATGATGTCCGTGACCGCGCCGCCGCGATACGACTCGCCGATCCCGGTGACGCCAGCGTCGGTGTGGACTTTCACGAGGTTCCACTCGAAGTTGCCCTGGACGACGCAGGTCTCGATGTCGGTGATCTCGACGTCCCGCCCGGGGCCGCGGTTCGTGGCGTGATTGGAGAAGTCGCGCATGGTGGGACTCTCAGCGCGCCCACGGATAGAGATACGGATAGCGGCGGGTCGCGGGGTCGTTC
>JAZKRZ010000138.1:0-8832 GCA_036626395.1 Haloarculaceae archaeon | reverse complement strand
TGGTCGAACTCTGTCATGGCTGTGCCGGCTGTACCGGCCATCAGGAGACGACCGGCGGGGTCATGTGCCCGACCTACCGGGCCGCCGCGGAAGAAGTGACGAGCACGCGGGGCCGGGCGAATATGCTCCGAGCGGCCATGAGCGGCGAACTCCCCGACGACGTGTTCAGCGAGGAGTTCGCCGCCGAAGTGATGGACCTCTGTATCGGGTGCAAGGGCTGTCGAAACGACTGCCCGAGCGGCGTCGACATGGCGAAACTGAAAGCCGAAGTCGGCCACGAGTACCACCAGCGCGAGGGGGTCTCGTTGCGCGACCGACTGTTCGCCAACGTCGAGACCCTGCTGGGCGTGGGCAGCGCGTTCGCGCCGCTGTCGAACTGGGCGATGGGTCTCCCGGGGAGCGACTGGCTCCTCGAGCAGACCGTCGGGATAGCCCGCGAACCGGACCTGCCGGCCTTCCACCGGAACACGTTCCGCGACAGGGTCGGCGACCGGACGCCCGCTGTCGGGGAGGAGGAGGCCGAGCGGAAGGCGCTCCTGCTCGCGGACCCGTACACGAACTACAGCCACCCGGCAGTGGGCGTGGCGGCGATGGACGTCCTCGAGGCGGCGGGCGTCCACGTGCGAGTGCCCGGGGACGTCGGCGACAGCGGTCGGCCGGCGTTCTCGAAGGCGATGCTGGACCACGCGCGCTCGACCGCCGCTGACAACGTCGACGCGCTCGCACCGCGCGTCGCCGAGGGCTGGGACGTCGTGACCGTCGAGCCCTCGGACGCGGTGATGTACCAGCTGGACTACCCCGACCTGCTCGGCGGGTCGGACGTCGAGACGGTCGCCGCGAACACCTACGGGGTCTGCGAGTACCTGGACGTCCACGACCTCGACCGCGGCGTCGGGTTCGACGCGCCCGGCGAGGCGCTGGCCTATCACGGCCACTGCCAGCAGAAAGCCACCCGGAAAGACCACCACGCGGTCGGCGTCCTCCGGCGGGCGGGCTACGAGGTCGACCCGCTGGACTCGGGCTGTTGCGGGATGGCCGGCTCCTTTGGCTACGAGGCCGAACACCGCTCGATGAGCGAGTCGATCGCCGGCGTCCTCTTCGACCAGCTCGACGACTCGCCCGCCGGCGACCCCGTCGCGCCGGGCGCCTCCTGTCGCTCCCAGCTGGTTCCGTACGGCGACCGCGACGAGGAGCCCCCGCACCCGGTCGAGAAACTCGCCGCCGCGCTCTGAGGCTCGCCGGCGTGGCCGGGACCGGGGTCTCGCACCGTGACACCGCCGCCGGACGGATCGCGAGCGACGTCCCGACCGGCCTGCGGTCGCGACGCTCCGTCTCAGCGACCGGCGACGAACCGTCGGACGCTCGTCACCGGGCTGTATCCGATCCCCGCGTGGCGCTCGACGGCGAACCCGCTGCGGTCGCCGAGCGACCGGAGCGCACCCGCGAGCGAATCGAGGTCGACCGGCGCGTGGAGACGGTAGGCGTAGGGCGGCCCCGACTCGACGGTGACTGCGACTTTCGGCCGACTGACCCTGCTGTGGTAGAGTCGGACGGTCGCGACGTCGTCGTAAGGGAGTCGGTGAACCCGTTCGGCCGCCCCGACGAGGCCGGGGAGTCCCGCCTCGCGGTAGCGCTCGCGCGCCGTCTCCCCTGCCTCCGCGACGCCCGAGCGGGCGATCCCGAACAGCGGCGTGAGGTACTCGTACTCGGGGATCACGACGCCGTCACCGGTGAACAGCACGTCGGCGACGCGGAGCGGGAACGCGCCGGTGACCGCGAGGTGGACGTGCACGTGGACGGGGCCGCCGTCTGCCACGGCGGGAGCGTCCGGACGCGGGTCGGACGGCGAGTCCGACGCGCCGGGGTCGGACATGGGGTCAGCCCAGCAGTCCCCCCGACTGGTCGGCACCGGGAACGGTACCCGTCGCCGCGCGCTTGGCGCGGACCGAGAGGCCGACGACGACCGCCTGGACGACCCCGACGACGACGAACAGCAGATAGCCGCCGGGGGCGCTGCCGAGAACGCCCAGTTGCGTCGCGAACGCGGGGCCGACGACCGCCTCCAGCCAGTTGCCCACGAGGAGGGCACTGAAGTAGCCGAAGAACGCCGTCGCCCACCACAGGGCCACCAGCCGGACCCAGCCGGGCTGGGTCTGTTCGGGGAGTCGAGTCGTGTTGACCACCGTCAGCAGGGCGGTGTAGGGCCACATCAACAGCCCCGAAAGCGTCGCGCCGGCGACGAGCAGGCCGAAGGGCCGTTCGAGCGAGAACGGGAGCGGGAGCGCGAGGATGACGATCCCCCACAGCACGAACGCGGTCAGGACCGTCCAGAAGATCCGCGGGAGGCTCCACCCGGCTTCCCGGCCGTGGAGTTCGTAGACCACGTCGGCGCTGTTCCGGACGACGGACTCGACGATGCCGTATTCGGTCGTCAACAGCGCGGAAAACAGCACCACGAACAGGAGTGCCGCGGGGAACGCGCCGAGTTGCGGGATGACGTTCTCGGTCCACATGACGACGGCGTCGTCGGCCGTTCCGGGGGCGTGGGCGGCGGCCAGCGCCATGAGCATCGTCCCGGTCACCGCGAGCCCGAGGACGAACGTCAGCAGGTGTTCGAGCTGGACGAGCCGCCACCACCCGCGCCACCGGCGGAGGTTCGGCGGGGTCGGCGGGAACGTGAAGCCGTCGCGCTGGACCGGCTCGGGGTCGTCGCCGACGACCGGGTTCTTCACCCGTCCCTGGTAGCGCCCCATCCCGTACCCCTTCTCGCGGACCCAGAGGCTCTGGGAGAGGTTGAGGTAGCCGCCGGCGCCGGCGAAGGCGATGCCGCCCAGCACGAGTGCGACGTCGCTCCCGGGCGGGAGCGCGCCGCCGCCATCGACGACGGCGCCCGGGATGGCGGCGAGTTCACCGGCCGAGCCGGTGAGGAAAAAGAGGGCGACCGCCACGACTATCGAGACCGAAACGAGCAGGATCTGGACCCGTTCGACGACGTTGTACATGACCGGCGTCACCTGGTAGGAGAGCCAGACGAGCACGAGGAGGCCGATACCGGCGGCCTTCCAGGTCGCGAGGGTGACGCCGGCGACGCCGACCGCGTCGGCCTCGATCCCGACGCCGATGCTCCCGATGCGTGCGGCGCTCGCGGCCCAGCCGGGCCACCCGAGGCTGACGAACCCGCCGACGAGCAGGAAAAGCGGCCAGCCTCGCCCGAGGCGCTCGAACGCCCGAAAGACCGACTCGCCGGTCGCGACCGTCCAGCGCTGGATCTCGGTGTTGATGAAAAACTGGGTGAGGACGCCGACAGCGAACAGCCAGTAGATACCCCAGCCGTTGGTGGCCACGAGCAGCGGCCAGAACAGCGTCTCGCCGCTGCCCAGCGACGCGCCCAGCAGGATGGCGCTCGGCCCGACGACGTGCGAGAGCTTCGGCACGCGAGGGAGGTCGAGGACGCGGAATCCGGCGTCGTCCCCGTCGCGTGTGTCCGGCCGTCCGCGGCCGGGATAGGCGTCGGTCTCCGGCGCGAGGTCGAGGTTGTCGTAGGCCGTCGGCATGTAGGAACTGCCGTAGTAACTCCGCCCCTCCTCGCGGGAGGTGTAGACGTCCTCGTCCGGAACCTCGCGCGTGTCGTCGGTCATGCGAGTTGGGTCTCGCGCGTGCGGTCTGTCATGGGACGGAACCGCCGCCCGGGCGGTCGCCTGTCGCCGGTCTCATCGGGACGGAACCGCCGCCCGGACGGTCGCCTGTCGCTGTCTCACGGACGTCCCCGTCAAAAGCGTTTGTGCGCCGGCGGTCCGCGAGGGGTCGACCGGGTCGACTGCCGCGTTCACCGTCACGGTCACCCGCCCAGGAAGTGCCAGATGTGGCCCCGTTCCTCCGGCGGGTCGACGCCGGGCAGGTCGGCCAGCGCCGGCTGGAGGGCGTTCCACCAGCCTTCGGCGGTCTCGAACTCCGCCGGGTGTTCGGGGTAGACGTCCTGGAGGAAGTCCGACTTCTTCGCCTCGGGGTACTCCTGGAGGTACTCGTAGGCGGCCACCAGCGCCGCCTGGCGCGCCTTGAGCGTCTTCCCGGTCCCCGGCAGGTCGACGCCCTCGACGATGTCGGCCCGGTCCGGTTCCGCGTCCGTCCGTCCGTCCTCGGACTCGATCGGGACCCACCACACCCGACTGCGTGACCCGACCTTCCGGGTCCTGAGGACCTCGCGTTCGACGAGTTCGTTCAGTTTGTTGTGGGCGGTCCGTCGCGAACAGCCGACGGCGTCCATGATGTCGCTCGCCGTCAGCGGCCGGGCCCGGTCCTCGCGCTGGCGGAACACCTCGTGGACCGCGCGAACCGGGACCCGCGACTCCCGCGTGGATCCCGTGGCCGACTCCGGGTCCCGTGCCATCTCTACCGGAAGTTCGCGAAGTAGCCCTAAAAGGGTTGCGCGGTGCGTCGAAAACCCCGCTGCAGTCTTCGTTCGGATCCGGTCCCGCGGCGGCCGGTCGGATCCGCGCACGTCGCTGTCCGGGGCGTGCCGGGGGTATGTACACGTCTACTGTCGGACACAAGTGAGGCCACCGTCGGTGGCTCGTTCGACCGGGAACGGGCGTTTCGCTGGCGTGTTCCCGACGAGCGTGTTCACGTACTTGTGTCCGACAGTATCTGTAGCAGGGCGCGGCCCCGCCCATGCCGGTTCCGAGGCCCGACCGGTCGGACCGGTACCCGTATCGCCGTTCGACGCGTCGCCGTCGCGTCGGAACAACCGGCGGTCCGGACGACGGAACCCGGGCCGTGAGGAAGAAATAAGTCGCTCCCGCGGCGATTCTAGATCCGTGCCAGGACCGCCAGCGCCCACGGGGCCGGTGGACCGCGCACCCGGACCAGCGGAGACACGACACATGCAAACGGATCCCCCCTCCTGGAGCGACCAATGACAGCGACGAGCACCGACACGTACGACCAGTTCGCGGCCGCGGTCGGCGAGTACGACGTCGAACTGACGCGCGTCGGCCCCCAGGAGGCGAGAGACGTGGTCGCGGACCTCGTGGACCCGCCGGCCGTCGGCGCACCGCTCCCGTGGGAGGCCGTGTCGCTCCCCGGGGAAGTCACGACGGACCCGACGCCGGCCGAACTGGACGCGGCCGCGACGGGCGTGACCGGCGCGACGCTCGCCGTCGCCGACTACGGGAGCGTCTTCCTGCCGAACACGGCCGACGGCGCCGAACCCGCGAGCCTGTTCCCGGACCTGCACGTGGTCGTCCTCCGCGAGGCGGACATCGTCCCGGACATGGACGCGGCCTTCGACCGCCTGGCCGAGCGGGCCCGCGAACACGGCGCGTCGGGCGTGCTCGCGACCGGTCCGTCCGCGACGGCCGACATGGGCGAACTCGTCCGCGGCGCACACGGCCCGAAAGCCGTCCACGGGGTGGTCCTGTCGTGAGTCTCGACTCCCGCGAGGCGAAGGCCGCACACATCAGACACCTTCTGGAAACCGAGGGGTCGGCCATCGCCGAGAACACCCGCGGGTTCAACCAGGGTCGCTACGACGCGGTCGCGGAACTCTCGGACTACCAGGAGTTGCGCGACGAGGCCCGCGCGATCAAGGAAGACGCCATCGACCGGCTCCCGGAACTGGTCGAGGAACTCACCGAACGGGTCGAGGAAAACGGCGGCACGGTCTACGTCGCCGAGGACGCCGCGGACGCCAACCGCTACATCGCGGAGGTCTGTGCGGACGTCGACGCCGACCGCGCGGTCAAGAGCAAGTCGATGACCTCCGAGGAGGTCGAGGTCAACGCGCACCTCGAATCGCGGGGCGTGGACGTCGTCGAGACGGACCTCGGCGAGTGGGTGTTGCAGGTCGCGGACGAGGCGCCGAGCCACATCGTCGCGCCGGCCATCCACCGCTCGCGCGAGTCCATCGCGGACCTGTTCAACGAGCGTTTCGACCCCGAGGAACCCCTGGAGACGGCGGAGGAACTCACGATGTTCGCCCGCGAACGGTTGCTCGAGGAGATCAAGGGCGCAGACGTCGGGCTGACGGGCGCGAACTTCCTGACGGCGGACTCCGGGAGCATGCTACTGGTCACGAGCGAGGGCAACGCCCGCAAGACGGTGACCGTCCCGGACACGCACGTCGCCGTCGCGGGCGTCGAGAAGGTCGTCCCGAGCGTCGAGGACCTCCAGCCGTTCGTCGAACTCATCGGCCGCTCGGGCACCGGCCAGGACATCACCAGCTACATCTCGCTGCTGACGCCGCCGGTCGACTCCCCCGCCGTCGACTTCGACGACCCCGACACCCCCATCACGAGCGGTGAGGTCGACCGGGACTTTCACCTCGTCCTCATCGACAACGGCCGGATGGCGATGCGCGAGGACGACCAGTTGCGCGAGACGCTGTACTGCATCAGGTGTTCGGCGTGTTCGAACACGTGTGCGAACTTCCAGTCCGTGGGCGGGCACGCCTTCGGCGGCGAGACGTATTCGGGCGGCATCGCGACCGGGTGGGAGGCCGGCGTCGAGGGACTCGACACGGCCGCGGAGTTCAACGACCTCTGTACAGGGTGTTCGCGCTGCGTCGAGGCCTGCCCGGTGAAAATCGACATTCCGTGGATCAACACGGTCGTCCGCGACCGCATAAACCGCGAGGGCGACGCCGGCGGGTTCGACTTCCTCGTCGACGGACTCGCACCCGACGCCGAGGAAGGCGACGGGAGCGGACGCGGGGCGAGCGGTGAGGGGACCCCCGACCTCCAGAAGCGCCTGTTCGGCAACTACGAGACGCTGGCGAGACTCGGGAGCGCCACCGCACCCCTGTCGAACTGGCTGGCGAACGCCGGCCCCTCGAAGCGACTCCTCGAACGCGTCGCGGGCGTGGACTCCCGACGCGACTTCCCGCCGTTCCGGCGCGAGACGCTCGTCGACTGGGCCCGGAACCGGGACGCGGGCCCGACCGACCCCGACCGGCGGGTCGTCCTCTATCCCGACCTGTACACCAACTACACGCTCGTCGAGCGCGGGAAAGCGGCGGTCCGGACCCTGGAGGCGCTGGGCGTCGGCGTCGAGGTGCCCGCGATGCCGGGAACTGGCCGGCCGCCCCTCTCCCAGGGGATGGTCGCGACGGCACGCGAGAAGGCCGAGTCGCTCGTCGGCGCGCTCGGCCCCTACCTCGACGCGAGCTACGACGTCGTCGTGATAGAGCCGAGCGACCTCGCGATGTTCCGCGAGGACTACGCGAACCTCCTGCCCGAGAACGACCACGAGCGTCTCGGCGCGAACAGCTACGAACTCGTCGAGTACGTCTACGGACTGCTGGAAAACGGCGCCGAAGCCGAGTCGCTCTCGACCGCCGACGGTGACGAGTCGGTCGCCTACCACAGCCACTGCCAGCAGCGGACGATGCAACTGGAAGCGCACACGCTGGCGGTGCTGCGCGAGTGTGGCTACGACGTCGCGACGAGCGACGCCGAGTGCTGCGGGATGGCGGGGAGTTTCGGCTACAAGGAGCAGTACTACGACCTGGCGATGGACGTCGGCGAGAACCTCGGCGAACAGCTCCGCGCCGCGGACGCGGACCACATCCTCGCCAGCGGAACGTCCTGTACCGAACAGATCGGTGACCTGCTCGGCGACGAACCCCGCCATCCCATCGAGCTGGTCGCGCCCGGCGAGTGAACTACCCTACCCTACTCGCTCACGGCTGACGCCGTTCGCTCGCGGAGGGTAGGGCTTCCTGCTTCCACGACGCGCTTTGCAGATATCGACGTATCCACAGGGAGCGCAGTCTCCACGGGCGTTGATTCGGAGTGTCCCACTCCTACATCTTCGAGGCCGCGAGAAAGAATGTTCCACGCTGCGTTCGCGTCCCTGTCCGCCTCAAACCCGCAGGTAGGACAGGAGTGTTCACGGACCCACAACGGCTTCTCCGCCGAGACACCACAGGACGCGCACTCCTTGGTCGTCCCTCTCGGGTCCACGGCGACGAAGTGCGCCCCCTCCCGCTCGCACTTGTATTTCAGTAGCGAGAGGAACGTCCGCCACGCGGCAGACGTCGTGTTACGGTTGTTCGACGGCGACTCCATCAGCCCCTTCACGTCGAGATCTTCGACAGCTACGAGGTCGTACTCCCGAGCGTAGTAGTTCGAGAGCTTGTGCAGGAAATCGCGGCGCTTCCGTCGGAGGTCGGCGTGACACTTTGCGACCCGCCGCCGTTGCTTCTCGTAGTTGTTCGACCCGTGTTGCTTCCGCGAGAGTTTCCGTTGCTCGCGTTCCAAGCGTTCGCGTTCGTTCGTGAGGTCGAGCGACCCGACCGCCGTGCCGTCGGTGTCGTGGGCGTACTTCAGGATACCTACGTCGATACCGACGCACTTCTCGGGATTCTCGGGCGGCTCAGGAGAGTCACGGTCCATTTCGACGCCGAACGTAGCGAACCACTCGCCGGTCGGTTCCTTCTTGAGCGTGACTTGCTTCACGGTGGCGTCGTCGGGGATGGCGCGGTGGAGCCGAATCGGGATGTCCGCGAGTTTCGAGAGTGACAGCACAGTCTGACCGCCCTTCTTGTCGAGCTTGAAGCCAGACTGGTTGTACGTGAAACTGTGGAATTCCCGTGGTGGCTTCCACTTGAGTTGACCGACGCCGTAGCCCTTGTCCTTGAGTTTGGAGAGTCCGTTGAGGTTGTCGAACAGCCGTTCTACGACGGTTTGGAGAACTTTCGAGTACACGTCCGAGAGGTCGTCCCACCACTTCTTGAGGTCGGGGAGTTCCGACCGTAGCGTGGTCATAGACGGCAGTTCACCGTGTTCGCCTTGGTACTCGTTGAGGCGGTAGAGCGTGTGATTATACAGTTGCCTG